>NZ_JBGLQX010000017.1:0-115377 GCF_041403065.1 Aeromonas sp. S16(2024)
GCCTCGATAGCGGTGTTATGGGAGGGCTGGTTTAGGTTAGAGACCCTCCTTGAAGGCTATGAACTGGCGCTGTCTCTTGCGCATCAACAGTTGTGATCAAGAGACAGCCCACTGGGTGCCCTTCTTGTTTCTCATCTCGTACTCACCTGATCACTTGTTCAGCTGCTCCAGGTTCTCCTGCTTGCTCAGCACCACCACTTCACACTCGGCCCAGATGTCCTGGAAGGCGCGGGGCCGCTCGCGGTTGAACACGCACATCAGGTTGCCGAGGCCGAAGGCCGAGGTCGCGAGCCGGATCAGGGCCTGGGTGATGCGAATGTTGCTGCCGTCCAGGTTCTGGATGCGCAGACGCCAGGCACGCATGCCGATGGTCTGGCCGGCGCGGGTCCAGAACCAGGTGTAGAAGCCGCAGATCACCAGGGCGAGCCAGGCGCTGTAGAGAGGGCTGGTCAGCAGCCAGGCCGCATCCTTGCCCTCCGGGACTGTCGCCATCCCGGTGGCCAGCAGCAGTTGTGCCACCCCCATGCCGATGAAGCCGGCGATGATCAGCAAGGCGATGACCACCAGGTAGTCATAGAGCAGGGCACCCAGGCGCCGCAGCAGGCCGGCCGAAGGGTGCTGGTGCTGGGGGGGAGGCTGGAGAGAGGAGGGGGTCTTACGCTTGGCCATGATGATTATTCCATTAATATGATGCGGGCATTCTATGTAACTGGCCGAACATCGGCAAGGCGTTGAATAATTGAGCAAACGGCGGCCACACAAGAAAAACACCTTGCATGCCAAAACGCCATTCGTATAATCCCTCGCAGTTGCCCGGGTGGCGAAATCGGTAGACGCAGCGGATTCAAAATCCGCCGTTGCAAGACGTGTCGGTTCGAGTCCGACCCCGGGCACCATTCAGATTCCATGACAAAAGGCCATCCTCGCGGATGGCCTTTTGTTTTTCCGGGTGGTCTGGATATTTGTACCCTCAGACTCTCAGACTCTCAGACTCTCAGACTCTCAGACTCTCAGACTCTCAGACTCTCAGACTCTCAGACTCTCAGACTCTCAGACTCTCAGACTCTCAGACTCTCAGACTCTCAGACCCTCAGACCCTCAGACCCTCAGTCGATATTCTGCGCGATGCGCCACAGCACGCCGGAGGGGTCGTACAGGCAGAATTCCTTCATGCGCCAGGGCTGGGTGGCGATCTCGGTCACCCGGACGCCGTAGCGACTGGCGACCTGGCTCGCCTCCACCTGGGCCCGCCAGGCGGCCACGTCCTCCACCAGGATATGCATCATGAAGTGCTCGGCCAGCGCCTCGTGGTAATGGTCCTGCAGCAGGAAGCTCACCTCCCCGAAATGGAAGTAGGCCACCCCGTCGCCGTCGGAGGCCAGGGTGAACCCGAGATCCTGATAGAACTGCCTGGAGAGGCTGAAGTCGCGGGCAGGCACGAATGCCTTGATTTCGGTCACGGTGAGATTGGGCATGGGTTCCTCGTTCGGCTGACAGGGCAAGCCTGGTTGCGCCAGTATGGCCCGGCAGATCGGGGGCAGGCCAGATCCGGCGTTGCATCCCCCTCTGTGATCCCCTCCTTCCCCTCAGATGGGTGATGCCCACCCGCTGCCATCATTTGATTTTTTCATGCAAAGGCATCTTTCATTTGTTTAATAAATGATCGCGAGGGAAAAACGGGCCAGCCGAGCCCCCATTGCCCCGGGCCATCCCCCGCCAGTCCTGCCATTGTGCCATCTTGGTGCATCCCCCCGGCACTGCACAGCCGAAGTGCGCCCCCCTGACTGTTAGTGGGCAGGGTGCGCCAAGATGGTGCGTCAATGAGGCTGCCTTTACATAAACAACTGAAAATAAAGGTTTAAATTTATTGGCCTGCTTTATGCTTTAAACAAACCATATCGCCATGAAGAGCCCGCCGCGTCATGCCCGAGGGGGCGGGCAAGCTGGATGTGACGATGGGTGCAAGTGGCCAAGTTTGACATTCATATCAGGAAATGGACCCGGCCGGGTGCCGGGACGACAAGGAGAGGGCTGTATGTTCAAGAGACTCGTAATGACTGGCCTGCTGGCGCTGAGCGCCACCATGGCCGCCCCAGGTTGGGCCGAAGAGGTGGCCGTGCAGGCCGAGGTGGTGCAGGCTGCCGCGACCGTGACCATCAACAAGGGGGACAACACCTGGCTGATGCTGGCGTCCGCCCTGGTGATCCTGATGTCCATCCCGGGGCTGGCCCTGTTCTACGGTGGCCTGGTGCGCGCCAAGAACATGCTGAGCGTGCTGATGCAGGTGTTCACCCTGTTCTGCCTGATCACAGTGCTCTGGGTCATCTACGGCTATTCGCTGACCTTCACCGAGGGTAGCGCTTTCTACGGCTCCTTCGACAAGTTGCTGCTGGTCGGGGTGACGCCTGAGTCGATCGCCGCCACCTTCAGCAAGGGGGTGGGGATCAGCGAGTTCATCTATGTGGTGTTCCAGGGGGCCTTTGCCGCCATCACCTGCGGGCTCATCGTCGGTGCTTTCGCCGAGCGGATGAAGTTCTCTGCCGTGCTGCTGTTCGCCGTGATCTGGTTCACCTTCGCCTACATTCCGATGGCGCACATGGTGTGGTACTGGGCCGGTCCGGATGCCTACACGGATGCCGCCGCCGCCGAGGCCGCCGGTGCCACCGCAGGCTATCTGTTCCAGCACGGCGCCCTCGATTTCGCCGGCGGCACTGTGGTGCACATCAACGCGGCGGTCGCCGGTCTGGTCGGTGCCTTCATGGTCGGCAAGCGGGTCGGCTACGGTCGTGATCCCATGGCCCCCCACAGCCTGACCATGACCATGATAGGGGCCGCCCTGCTGTGGTTCGGCTGGTTCGGCTTCAACGCCGGCTCCGCGCTGGAAGCCAACGGCACGGCCGCCCTGGCCTTCGTCAACACCTGGCTGGCGCCGGCGGGTGCCGCGCTCTCCTGGACCTTGGCCGAATGGGTGATGAAGGGTCGTCCCTCCCTGTTGGGCGCCGTGTCCGGTGCGGTGGCGGGCCTGGTGGCCATTACTCCCGCCGCCGGTTTCGTCGGTGTCGGTGGTGCCCTCATCATAGGTCTGCTGAGCGGTGTGGCCGGTCTGTGGGGGGTGCATGGTCTCAAGCGCCTGCTGGGGGCCGATGACAGCCTGGATGTGTTCGGCCTGCACGGGGTGTGCGGTATCCTGGGGGCCGTGCTGACCGGGGTGTTCGCCAGCCCGGATCTGGGGGGCACCGGGGTGTGGGACTATGTGACCAACCAGGTGGCCGAGGGCTACTCCATCCTGACCCAGGTGAAGATCCAGGTCATAGGTGTGCTGGTGACGGTGGCATGGACTGCCCTGGTCTCCGCCGTGGCCTACAAGCTGGTGGATCTGCTGATTGGCCTGCGGGTCAAGGAAGATGCCGAGCGGGAAGGGCTGGATGTCACCAGCCATGGGGAGAAAGCCTACAGCCTGTGATCCCCTCAGGCGCCCGTTGACCACCTGCCGCCGGCCTTGTCCGGCGGTTTTTTTATGGCGGCCCATGAGGCGCCGCCCATCCAGAGTTCCCTGATCCTGCCCGTTGTTATTTCCTTCAAGGGATGTTTTATGCCTGCAATTTGGCCGGATCTCCGCTAAACTCTGCCACCCTTTATTTGGGGTAGCCGGGTCAGCCCTGCTTCCACCCTTTCTTCTATGCCTTCGGAGCCGCTCATGCCGTTAGTGGGACACCAACATCAGATCGATATTCAGGAACTGACCGACAAGGGGGATGGCAAGGGTCGCCTGTTCGATCGCCCCCTGTTTGTCGAGGGTCTGCTGCCCGGTGAGCAGGCGCTGGTCGAGTTGACCGAGGTCAAGCCGAACTATCTGCACGGCAAGCTGGTCGAGCTGACCCAGCCGTCCGCCGACAGGGTTCCCGATTTCTGCCCCAACACCGAGTGCGGCGGCTGCCAGGTGCGCCCGCTGGCCTATCCGGCCCAGCTCAAGCTGAAGCAATCCCTGGTGCAGAGCGCGCTGGAGCAGGTCGGGCTGGGTGACACCACCGTCAACCCCATCCTCGGCATGGACAGCCCCTTCGCCTACCGCAACAAGGCGCAGTACGCCGTGCGTGGCAGCGAGGCGGGCGCCGAGATCGGCTTCTATCGCAAGCACTCCCATGACCTCATCACCGCCGACGACTGCGCGGTGCAGGACTCCCTGCACGTGGAGCTCAATGCCCGGGTGCGCGGCTGGATGCGCGCGCATGACATTGCCGCCTATGACGAGGTGGCCCACACCGGCTGCGTGCGCAATCTGATGACCCGCAAGGGCTTCAAAAGCGGCGAGCTGATGGTGGTGCTGGTGACCCTGGGTGAGGCGCTGCCCTTCGAGGCCGAACTGCTGGCGGCCCTGAGGGATCTGCCCATCACTACCCTGGTGCAGAACATCAATGACGAGCGCACCAACCGCATCCTGGGGACGAGCAACCGCGTGCTGCTGGGGGAAGGGGTGATCCGCGACAAGATCCACGAGCTCGCGTTCGAGATCTCGCCCCTCTCCTTCTTCCAGAACAACCCGAGCCAGACCGATGTGCTCTACTCCAAGGCGCTGGAATACAGCGAGCTGACCGGCAACGAGACGGTGTTCGACATCTATTGCGGCATCGGCACCATCTCCCTGTTCCTGGCTGGCAAGGCCGCCAAGGTGGTGGGCATAGAGTCGGTGGAGAGCGCCATCTCCGATGCCCGCCGCAACGCCGCCCTCAACGGCATAGAGCACACCGAATTCCACGTGGGCAAGGCCGAGCAATTGATGCCCGAGCTGCACGCCCAGGGCGTGACCGCCGACGTGGTGGTGATGGATCCGCCCCGCAAGGGCTGTGACAAGGCGGTGCTGCAGACCCTGGTCGCCATGGCGCCGCGCCGTCTGGTCTATGTCTCCTGCAACCCCCAGACCCTGGCCCGGGATCTCGCCTGGCTGGTCAAGCAGGGCTTCGTACTGGACGAGGTGCAGCCGGTGGACATGTTCCCGCACTCCATGCACGTGGAAGCGGTCGCCCGCCTGAGCCTGCCGGCCAAGGAATAAATGGCATTAGCCAGATGGCTCTGATAAAAACGACTCCAAATGGAGTCGTTTTTTATGGCCGGCCGGGAGCCTGATATGAGCATCGTTTGGCCGAGGTGGAGGATGCCGCCGATCCGGTAGCACTGGCCCGGTGAGGGTGCCCGGGGCAGGTGGTGTCAGGAGAGTGACCGAAGCAAGGAGGGATCTTATGAAAGGCGTGTTGTTGCGTTGGCTGGCTCGCTACGATGCCTGGTGTCAGGAGTGGGGACTGGTGCCCGAGAACCGGCGCTGCTGCGCGCCGGTGCGTCATGATGAGGACGAGGATAAGTCAGACAAGGGCGAGGGCGGCCTCACTGAAAATTGCGCGTCACGGCGCCGCTGACGCTGTTGTAGTCAAAGCTCAATCCATCCGGGTAGGCTGGGAAGCGGCCAATGGAATCGCGCAGGGTATAGCGGCAGTTGTCGTGGCGAAGCGTGCCATCAGCCTGCCCGTTTGCCTGGATGAGCCGGGAGATGTAATCACTCTTTGAATCGGTATGGAGTTCATCGGCCGCCGTCAGATCGGTGTCGAGCAGGGCGCCGAACAGGCTCTCGCAGTCATCCCAGCTGTTGACGGAGATCTGATCGCTGTCGCCACCGGGAAATACGACATCAGGCCCCTGACCATCCTGATCCTCCTTGGTGCCCACCGGCCAGCCGTGGCTGTTGATGTCGAGATCCTGCTTGCCCATGCCGCTAAAGTTATAGAGTGCCAACGGCTCCCCCTTCACCTTGACCGCCCAGCCCGCATGGGCAAGCTGCACCGCGCTGGCGAAGCTGCCGGCGGTGGCGGCAACCGTGCTCTTGAGCGCATCATCCTTGATATTGATAAAGCGGGGCATCGCCGTTACGGCCAGGACCCCCAGCACTATGATGACCATCACCAGTTCTATCAGGGTAAAGCCATGGTTCGAGCGTTTCATTATTGAGTAGACCCATCAAGTACGACAAACAGGTGAAAGCGACATGCAACTGATCGATACCCACTGCCACCTCGATTTTCCGGTCTTCGATACCGATCGGGAGGCGTTGCTGGCCCAGTGGCGCCAGTTGGGGGTGGGCGAGTATATCATCCCCGCCGTGGGAGAGGAAAACTGGGGGCGGGTGATGGCGCTGGCCGAGCGTCATGATGATATTCGTTATGCTCTGGGGATACATCCCTGGTATGTGGGGGCCCAGACGGAGGGGGCGTTGGCAAGGCTGGCGGCCCTGCTGGCGGACAAGCCCCGTAAGCTGGTGGCCATCGGCGAATGCGGGCTGGACTTGCGCACCCAGGTGCCCCAGGAGGGGCAGCTTGAGCTGTTCGAGGCGCAAGTGAGGCTGGCCATGGCCCATGATCTGCCCCTCATCGTCCACTCGGTGCGGGCCAATGACACTGTCGCCAAGATCCTGCGGCGCTTCAAACCGGCGAGGGGGGGCGTCATCCACGCCTTCAGCGGCTCTCTGCATCAGGCCGAGGCGTTCTGGCAGCTGGGTTTCAGGCTGGGGATAGGTGGCGTCATCAGCTATGAGCGGGCCAACAAGACCCGGGAGGCGATCCGCGACATGCCGCTGGAGGCCTTGCTGCTGGAAACCGATGCCCCCGACATGCCGCTGCAGGGGCGCCAGGGAGAGATCAACACTCCAGCCAGTCTGCCAACCATAGCCCGGTTGTTGGCGCAATTGCGGCAGCAACCGTTGGCGGATGTTATTTCGGTGTTACATGAATCCACTCTGCGGCTTTTCCCGCGGGCGACCATGGATTTAACGGATTATTAACCTGTGATGCCGATGTGATAAAAAACAGGGCCCATAAAAATCGTTTGCGGTCTAATTAAACGACGTTCAACCCATTTCAGGCTTATAAAATGTGACCAGTATTCTATTTTGTCGCACCGTAATTAGTATAATGCGCACCCTTGATTAGCGGCTTTAATACACAAAACGTTAACAAGCTGGCAGGTGCTACCAAAGAGGAAGTGTTAATAATGAATCTGATAATGGGTCTGGTAGGGATGGCGACGCTCATCCTGATTGCGGTGCTGTTCTCCAGCAATCGCAAGGCAATAAAAATTCGTACCGTGGGTGGCGCCTTTGCCATTCAGGCTGGTCTGGGTGCCTTCGTGCTGTACGTCCCGGTTGGCCGGGATATTCTGGTGAGCGTGTCCAGCGCCGTCTCCAGCGTCATCGGTTATGGTCAGAACGGCATCGAATTCCTGTTCGGTGGTCTGGTCAGCAACAAGATGTTCGAAGTGTTCGGTGGCGGTGGTTTCATCTTCGCCTTCCGTGTACTGCCCGTCATCATCTTCTTCTCTTCCCTGATCGCGGTTCTCTATTACCTCGGCATCATGCAGTGGGTGATCAAGCTGCTGGGTGGTGGTCTGCAGAAGGTGCTGGGTACCTCCCGTACCGAATCCCTGTCTGCCACTGCCAACATCTTCGTCGGCCAGACTGAAGCCCCGCTGGTGGTGCGTCCCTTCATCTCCAAGATGACCGACTCCGAGCTGTTCGCCGTCATGTGTGGTGGCCTGGCCTCCGTTGCCGGCTCCGTGCTGGCGGGTTACGCCTCCATGGGCGTCAAGATGGAATACCTGATCGCCGCCTCCTTCATGGCTGCCCCGGGTGGTCTGCTGTTCGCCAAGCTGCTGGTACCGGAAACCGAGACCCCGAGCTACGACGAGAACAATGCCGATGGCGATCTGGATGACAAGCCTGCCAACGTGATCGACGCCGCCGCTGCCGGTGCCTCCGCCGGTCTGCAACTGGCCCTGAACGTGGGTGCCATGCTGTTGGCCTTCATCGGCCTGATCGCCATGATCAACGGCATCTTCTCCGGCGTGGGTGGCTGGTTCGGCATGCCTGAGCTCTCCCTGGAGCTGCTGCTGGGCTGGCTGTTCTCCCCGCTGGCCTTCCTGATCGGTGTGCCCTGGAGCGAAGCCGTGGTGGCCGGTTCCTTCATCGGTCAGAAGCTGGTGGTGAACGAGTTCGTGGCTTACCTGAACTTCGCCCCCTATCTGAAGGATGAAGTGCTGATCAACGGCGTGGCCATGTCCGACCACACCAAGGCCATCATCTCCTTCGCCCTGTGCGGCTTCGCCAACCTGTCCTCCGTTGCCATCCTGCTGGGTGGTCTGGGCTCCATGGCACCGAACCGTCGCGGCACCATCGCCAAGTTCGGTCTGAAGGCCGTGCTGGCCGGCTCTCTGTCCAACCTGATGTCTGCCACCATCGCAGGCTTCTTCCTGGCACTGACAGCCATGTAATGCTTGTCTGACAGACAAGTTGAAACGAGCGCCACAGCGAAAAGCTGTGGCGTTCTCGTTTGGGGCGGTGACAACCGTTTTCCTTTCTAGACTAATAATAAAATGAGTCAAATCGGAGGTTTTATGAATGAAGTGCTACTGGCGATTGCGGCCGGCTTTATCGTTGGCCTGTTGTTTTCTTTCCTCAAGTTGCCGATCCCGGCACCTCCCGTACTGTCGGGGGTAATGGGGATTGTGGGGGTCTATCTGGGGGGGATTGCCTACTCCTGGATCCTGACCCGCTTCTTCTCTTAAGCACCTTTCAGTGCTGGATTTGCCGGGTGTGAGGTACCTCTGAAATTGGCAAATCCGGCTTGCAAACAGGGGGTATCTCGGCTGAAATAGGCGATGCCAGCAGGGTGCTGGCATTGACTAATACCCACATGAGGTGGGTGTTGGCGGTCAAATGGAATTGATTGGGAAGTCGGGTCTGCGGTTGTCGGCCTTTCTCAAGTCTTCATGGAACCAAGTCCGCACTTTTGTAAGAAAGTGACAGGGCTCTTGCCTTATTTGCAGCCGTATTGCCTGTGCATTTGCGCTGTAATTCCATATCCCGTTCGTCCGGGATCTTTCCTCGCCGATCCTGTGTGTTCGGTGGTGGCGGATCGCGGGTGGAGGGACTTATCGAGACTTTGGAGAACAAAATGACTGATCTGAAACTGGCCGCCCAACGCGCCCTGAACCTGATGGACCTGACCACCCTGAACGATGACGACACCGATCAGAAGGTCATCGACCTGTGCCGCAAGGCCAAGTCCCCGGCCGGCCTCACCGCCGCCGTCTGCATCTATCCCCGTTTCATCCCTATTGCTCGCAAGACCCTGCGTGAGATCGGCGCCGCCGACGTGCGCATCGCCACCGTGACCAACTTCCCTCACGGCAACGACGACATCGAGATCGCCGTGGCTGAGACTCGCGCCGCCGTCGCCTACGGTGCCGATGAAGTGGACGTGGTGTTCCCGTACCGCGCCTTCATGGCCGGCAATGAACAGGTCGGCTTCGATCTGGTCAAAGCTTGTAAGGAAGCCTGTGGCGACAAGGCACTGCTGAAAGTGATCATCGAGACCGGCGAGTTGAAGGAAGAGGCGCTGATCCGTCGTGCCTCCGAGATCTCCATCGACGCCGGTGCCGACTTCATCAAGACCTCCACCGGCAAGGTGCCGGTCAATGCGACCCCGATCGCTGCCCGCATCATGATGGAAGTGATCAAGGCCAAGAACCCGAAGGTGGGCTTCAAGCCTGCTGGTGGCGTGAAAGACGCAGCCGTTGCCGGTCAGTACCTGGCCATGGCCGAAGAGATCCTGGGCAAGGACTGGGTCTCCCCGCGCACCTTCCGCTTCGGCGCCTCCAGCCTGCTGGCCAGCCTGCTGGCGACCCTGGGCCACGGCGACAAGCCGGCCAATACCAGCGGTTACTAAGCGGTGTAGGGGGCGGCCTGCCGCCCCCTCTTCGGATCCAGTTCGGTCTGTGTTCGTGCAAGGCGCACGGAGGGAATGAAAGATGTTTTTGCCTCAAGAAATTATTCGCAAGAAGCGCAACGGTGAAGCGCTCAGTACCCAAGAGATTCAATTCTTCGTCCAGGGCATTACCAACAACAGCATCGGCGAGGGCCAGATTGCGGCGCTGGCCATGGCGGTCTACTTCAAGGACATGACCATGGATGAACGGGTCGCCCTGACCTGTGCCATGCGCGACTCCGGCATGGTGCTGACCTGGGATCACCTGAATCTGGGCGGCCCCATCGTCGACAAGCACTCCACCGGCGGCGTGGGTGACGTCGTCTCCCTGATGCTGGGCCCCATGGTCGCCGCCTGCGGTGGCTTCGTGCCCATGATCTCCGGCCGTGGCCTGGGCCACACCGGCGGCACCCTGGACAAGCTGGACGCCATTCCCGGCTACCAGACCTCGGTCGACAACGATCGCTTCCTGAAGGTGGTGAAAGAGGCGGGTGTGGCCATCATTGGCCAGACCGGCGATCTGGCCCCGGCGGACAAGCGTATCTATGCGGTACGCGACATCACGGCCACCGTCGAATCCATCGCCATGATCACCGGCTCCATCCTCTCCAAGAAGCTCGCCTCCGGGCTCGAAGCCCTGGTGATGGATGTGAAAGTGGGCTCAGGCGCCTTTATGCCGACCTTCGAAGCGTCCGAAGAGCTGGCCAAGAGCATAGTGGCCGTGGCCAACGGTGCTGGCTGCCGCACCTCTGCGCTCTTGACCGACATGAACCAGGTGCTGGCCTCCAGCGCAGGCAACGCGGTCGAAGTGCGCGAGGCGGTGCGCTATCTGACCGGTGAGTATCGCAACCCGCGCATCCACGAAGTGACTATGGCGCTCTGTGCCGAGATGCTGATCTCCGCCAAGCTTGCGAGCGACGAGCAGGACGCCCGTGCCAAGCTGCAGGCGGTGCTGGACAACGGCAAGGCCGCCGAGATCTTCGGTCGCATGGTGACCGGCCTCGGTGGTCCGGCGGACTTCATGGAGCGCTACGACGCTTACCTGCCCAAGGCCGGTATAGTGCGCCCCGTGTATGCGGCGCAGAGCGGCTTCGTGACCGCCATGGATACCCGTGAACTGGGCCTGGCCGTGGTCGCCATGGGCGGTGGTCGCCGCGCCGCCGGGGACAAACTCGATTATGCGGTCGGTCTGACCGACTTTATCCGCCTGGGGCAGAGCGTCGAGGCTGACAAGCCGCTTGCGCTGATCCACGCTCAGACAGAAGCTCAATTTGCCGAGGCCGCCCGCATGGTGCAGGCAGCCGTCAAGATCGGTGACACCCGACCAGAGGCACTGCCCGAGGTTTACCGTCGCATCGGTCTGGCCGATTTGTAACAAGGGGAAGACCCATGAAACGTACCTTTATTCTGATGATGGACTCCTTCGGTATTGGCGCTGCCGCCGATGCCGAGAAGTTCGGAGATGTGGGCGCCAACACCCTTGGCCATATCGCCAAGGCCTGCGCTGCGGGTGACATTGAAGGCCGTGGCGCCCTCAACCTGCCCAACCTCAACAAGCTGGGTCTGGGCCACGCAGGGGAGCAGGCTTCCGGCTACTTCCCGGCTGGCTTGAAGAAAGATATCGAGGTAGTCGGTGCCTACGGCTTCGCCCAGGAGCTCTCCTCCGGCAAGGACACCCCGTCCGGCCACTGGGAGATCGCCGGCGTGCCCGTCCTGTTCGAGTGGGGTTACTTCCACGATCACCATAACAGCTTCCCCCAGGAGCTGCTGGACGCCATCGTCGAGAAGGCGGGTCTGCCGGGTTACCTCGGCAACTGCCACGCCTCCGGCACCCAGGTACTGGATGACTTGGGCGAAGAGCACATGCGGACCGGCAAGCCGATCCTCTACACCTCTGCCGACTCCGTGTTCCAGATCGCCTGCCACGAAGAGACCTACGGCCTCGAGAAGCTGTACGAGCTGTGCCACATAGTGCGTGAGCTGCTGGAGCCCTACAATATCGGCCGCGTCATCGCGCGTCCGTTCGTGGGCAGCGGCAAAGGCAACTTCAAGCGCACCGGCAACCGTCACGACTACTCAGTGCTGCCGCCGGCGCCGACCGTGCTGGACTACATGAAGGATGCGGGGGGCCAGGTGGTCTCCATCGGCAAGATTGCCGACATCTATGCCCAGCAGGGCATCACCAAGCAGGTGAAGGGCACCGGCCTGACCGAGCTGTGGGACAGAACCCTGGAAGAGGTGAAAGCGGCCGGTGACAACACCATCGTCTTCACCAACTTCGTGGACTTCGACTCCTCCTACGGCCACCGCCGTGACGTCAAGGGCTACGCCGATGCGCTGGAGTATTTCGACTCCCGCCTGCCGGAGCTGTTCGAGATACTGCAAGATGGCGATGTGGTGGTGCTGACCGCCGACCACGGCTGCGATCCGACCTGGAATGGCACCGATCACACCCGTGAATACATTCCGGTGCTGTTCTACGGCAAGCCGGTCAAGGCCGGTTCCGTCGGCCGCCGTGAGACCTTCGCCGACATCGGCCAGAGCATAGCGGCCTACCACGGTCTGCCCAAGCTGCAATACGGCACCAGTTTCCTGTAACTGACCCGCCCGCCACTTCGGCGGCGGGCAATTTTATAAAACAATAAAACTCAACCTAGTGTGAAGGAATCAAGAGAATGGCAACTCCTCATATCAATGCAAAAGATGGCGCCTTTGCTGACACAGTGCTGATGCCGGGCGACCCCCTGCGTGCCAAGTACATCGCCGAGACCTTCCTCGAGAACGTCGAGCAGGTGTGTGACGTGCGCAGCATGCTCGGCTTCACCGGTACCTACAAGGGCCGTCGCATCTCCGTCATGGGCCACGGCATGGGCATCCCATCCTGCTCCATCTACGCAAAAGAGCTGATCACCGACTACGGCGTGAAGACCCTGATCCGCGTGGGCTCCTGTGGCGCCGTGCGTGAAGACGTGAAACTGCGTGACGTGGTGATCGGCATGGGTGCCTGCACCGACTCCAAGGTCAACCGTCTGCGCTTCAAGGATCACGACTTCGCCGCCATCGCCGACTTCGACCTGGTTGCCAATGCCGTGCAGGCCGCCAAGAACAAGGGCACGCCGGTGCGCGTGGGCAACATCTTCTCCGCCGACCTGTTCTACACCCCGGACCCCTCCATGTTCGACGTCATGGAAAAATACGGCATCCTGGGTGTCGAGATGGAAGCCGCCGGCATCTACGGCGTGGCCGCAGAGTACGGTGCCCGTGCCCTGACCATCTGCACCGTCTCCGATCACATCCGTACCGGCGAGCAGACCAGCTCCGAAGAGCGTCAGCTGACCTTCAACGACATGATCGAAATCGCGCTGGACTCCGTGTTGCTGGGTGACTGATCCCGCGGCTTCGGCTTCCATGCAAAACGGCGACCCTGGGGTCGCCGTTTTTTATGCCTCATTGGGGGAGTCAGCCCGGAGGGCCCGCTGTGCCATCTATCTTTTCTGGCCGCCCACCACGAGTTCAACACCATGAAACGACGGCATATTCTGACTCAGTTGCTCGTCATTCTGATGCCGAACATCGCGTTGGCCAGCGAGGGAGCGGCTGGTCCTGCATCCCCTCCTGTGATCTCAATCACGCCGCTCTCGACCCATGCTATTCGCCAAAATTCGATGGTGGATAAAGAGCCCTAATCACCCTCTTCGCTCACCACCAGCGACCAGCTCTCATCGGGATTGAACAGCTGAATTGCCTCAACGGCCGTTGCCGTGTCAGCCCCGAGATCCTTTTGATAAACCCGCCCCTCGTGATTCACCATGAAGGTCATCACCCCGCTGTTGGCATAATCGGCTGGCCAGGCGATCAGGGCGACACCGTCTCTTAATTGCCCTTCGACAAAGTACTCTTTACTCCCCCCATTGGCCGCAGCCCCCTGGGCATACAGGATACGGTAGTAGTAGCCATGATAGGGGGTACGTTGGCCGACCACGGCCTTGTAGCCCTCTGCAGCGGCACTGACGACCTCCTCTCCGGCCGGGCTGGCTGGTTCCCCCTCGCCTACGGGCCAATAGAGTCCATTTTGTTGGCCTGCATCACTGCGCAGTTTTGCCGCAAAGAGTCCCGCGGGTTGGCCATCATGCCCCATGGCGGCGTACTCTATCTGTGCGTCGATAAAACCACGGCACACCGCAATCGCCCCCAACTCATTCCGGCCGATGCGGCGATAGACGATCTCTTTGGCCCCTGCGGCGCCATCGAGATACCACTTGCCATCTGCTGCCACGAGGGGGATGGGCAGTGGCCAATCCGACTCCCCCACGACCAGGATCATTTTATCCTTACCGTCGGCCACCAGTTGGTGCTTGCTCTTGAAGCTCGCGACGAAGGCGGCGCGATCATTGGCATCGGCCACCTCATCCCCCGAGGTGATGGCCTCCGCACTATTTTCGCCGAGCAACAGCGTCAGTGCGGTGACATCGTTCCGCTCCAGGGCCGTGAACAGGGCCTGCACCGCCTCATCCGGAGTGGCGAAGGTGCGCTGTGCCATGGCGCTTGCGTTGCAGGCAACGGTCAGAGCCAGCAGGGCCAACGCCCATGAGGGGGCCCAACTCCATTTCAACAAAGGCTTCATTATCGCGTACTCCGTCTGGGTTGAGTGTTGCGCCCGGCATGCGCGCTACTAGCCACACTCTCGCGCCCACGTTGGCTGGCGGCGCGCTCGGTTCTACCCGTATTCTGTACCCCTTGGAAGGCACTCTTTGAGGCAGCTGGTGCTCTGCGCGTCGCCGTCTGTGCTGCGCTCTTGCTGTGAGTGGCGCGTGGCTGGACATGGCCGCGATCACGCGCTCCAGCGGTCTGTGGTGTGATTTGCTGCCGCTTGACCCTGTCTCCTGCGTAGTCGCCCTGGCGCGGCGTGCGTTGGGCCACATTCGCCTCCCTGTTCGCCTGTCTGGCGTCGCGCGTCGCGTTGGCAGTTTCGTTTTTGGGTTGGCGGTTGGCTCCCGCATAGCTTCCCTTCGGCGCGGTTGCGCGAGCCTCTCTGTTCGCCTCGTTGACCGCGCGCGGTGCGCCGGCGTATTCGCCTTCAGGCTGGCGATTGGCCCCCGCATAACTCCCCTTCGGTGCGGCATCTCGTCGGGCCGTTCCTGCCGCGTTACTCAGCGGGCGTTGTTCCAGGGTAGCGAGCTCAGAGCGCTGGGGGCGCGCCGCCGTGATGGGGCTGTCGGCCTGGCGCAGGTAGTTGTTGGGGCCGCGCTCAAACTTGTTGAAGTAGTCGTCCCCCTGGGCGTTGATATAAATATTGTTGTTGGAGCCCCGCTGATAGTTGACCGGACGGTTGTAGCCATTGGCGGGACGGAAACCATTGCCATAGTTGGGGTTATACCGATAGGGAACATAGCCGTCGGGATAACCCGAACCCCACCGCGGGTAATAGTAATCGCCCTCATCATCATCGTCGTTGAAGACCTCGTTGACCAACATGCCCGCACCAAAGGCGAGCAAGCCCGTCAAGACCATATCGCCGCGGTCGTATTCATCCTCGTCGTCGTCATCATGTTCCACCACTGTCGTGGTGGTTGTCGCAGGCGCGGTCGTTGTCGTGGTTGCTGTGGTCACCGGCGCGGCAGCCGGTCCGGCAGCCGGCGGGCTATAGGCGGCGGTTGGGTCGTATTGCGGGACATAAATGACGTCAGGGTTGGCAGGCGCAATGGTGACGATCTGCTGATTGTTCTGCTCATCCTTGGCCACTTTCATCTGCTCTGAGTCTTTCAGGTTGCCCACCTCCATCGCCTGTTGGCGCAGACGCTGAACGGCTGCCAATACGCCCGGCTCATCGGCCAGGAAGGCACTGCCCAGCTCGGTCGTCCACTCCATCTTCAAGCACATCATGTCCATGACGGTCGGGAAGTGCATCAACGACATGGTGGGCGGCGTAAAGCCCAGCGGCGCAATGGCGGCGGTCAGCTCTTTCCCCTTGAGATTGGGGTGGGCGACCAGCCAGTTGCCGGCATCGAGCACCTCTTGCGGATTGGTGGCGCTGGCCAGCACCTGAGCCAATACCGCATCGGGGTAAAGGGCTATGGGCGCAAGCAGGGTCTCGAGCGCCTCTGGGGTATATTTGGATGCTTGTGTGCCAATAGGCTGAGGCTGCCCTTGCGGTGCGACCGCAGCGCTGGTTGTGCTGGAGGCCGCGCTGGGCTGGACACTCTGCGTGACGGGAGGGGGCTCCTCCTTGCAGGCAGCCAATATCGTGCCGAGGGCGATCACGGCCGCCAACGCGCTACGGCGAAATAGGGGGTGCTTCATGACCTTGTTTCCTTCTGCTGGAGTGGCTGATGCGCCTTTGCCTGAAGATGTCCACAAACGTTGTATCTCATTGCACTCAATGCGGGCGTCTCATACCGAAAACATAAACCACGAATCGAGTTCACACCCCAAACCGGCTGGAAAGGGGTAAAAAATTCCTTTGCTTCTGTCTCAAGCTACGCCTGACATCCTGGATGTCACCAAGGTCAGGTGGGCAGAGCTGAGAAGCTAAGGGTTATGGGATACCGCCTTCGGTGGTGATCGAGATTCAATCAAGGCACTTGGGGATGGAGCAGATCGAGGCGCAGCACAGCTGGCTGGACAGGCTGGTCGAGGAACTACGGCATGAGGTGATCGTGGCACGTCACGTCGTTAACGAGCGCTTCAGCGGCGCCAAGCGTCACGATGCCCTGTTCGAGCAGAGACTCGAACCGCTGGGGGCAATAACAGGACCAAGGGGTTTCGCGAACGGCGCCTTATTCGATGCCGGGTGGCGGGGCGTTGTCGGCAGAGGTCTGACTCTGCACCGATCGCTTCTTGTGCTTGCGCACTCGCATGTAGTTGCGGCGCACCCCGTAGGAGATGAGCAGGCCGGCCAGCAGCATCACCAGCAGCATCAGCCGCTGTTTCTCCTGATTCACCTTGAGATGAGTATCCTGCGCGGCGAGCAGCTTCTGCTCCTCCAGGGTGATCCTCAGGTAGCCCAGGGTCAGGTTACCCTCCTGGATCTCCTGCACGAACTGGGTGCGCCCCTTGCCCTGCTCCGGCAGGGACTTGTTGTCGGTGCCGATGGGCAACAGGTTCTCGAGGGGAACGGCCTGATCCGACTGGGCGAGGGGAATGCCGCGGGCGTCGTAGAGGGTGACGTCGAGGATCTCGGGCTCGGCGGCCAGATCCTGTGCCAGCCGCTCCAGCTCGCTCTCCTTGTCTTCCTTGAGCCAGCGCCGCATGTCCCGGGCGGCGTAGGCGACCAGCGCCTGGGCCCTGTCCCGCGCCGCGCTGTGCAATGCGGCCTGGCTTGCTCCCTGCATGTGGACCATCAGCACCAGCACCCAGAGACCGAGCAGGATCCCTGCCGCCAGGCTGATAACACGTTTGATGGGGAGATGACGCACAGCGCTGAGCCTCTCGGGGTGGATGAACAATGGTGAGGGATCTTGGCGCTTGCCTGTACAAAAAGCAATACGCTACTCTGGGCCCGCATGATGAACCCCATGATCCCCAAGGAAGGCGTCTCTCTTATGTTGTTGTCCCAACTTCCCCGCTCCCCGCACGACTGGTCCCAGGCTCTGTGCGGTGCTCCCTGCTGGCAGCTCACCCCCGAGGCCCTGTTGCCCGCGGCCAGTGCCCATGACGGCGCCTGGCTGGTGCTGTTTGGCAAGACGCTCTGTGCCCGCCACCTGACACAGGTGGCGAGGCTGCTGGCAGACCATGGAGTCGAGACCAGCCTCTATCCCCTGGGGGAGCAGGCCGGTGTGCCCCTGCTGCTGCTCGGCGCCAGCCGTTTCTCCCCCGAGCTGGTGCAGGCCCTCAAGGGGCTGGAGTGGGACATAGATGCCTGCCATCTCGCCGCCTTGCCCACCCTGGCGATCCCCGGGCTGCTGGTGATGGACATGGATTCCACCGCGATCCGGATCGAGTGCATCGATGAGATAGCTCGTCTGGCCGGGGTGGGTGAGCAGGTGGCGGCGGTGACGGCGGCGGCCATGCAGGGCAAGCTGGAGTTTGCCGACAGCCTGCGCAACCGGGTCGCCCTGCTGAAGGGGGCCCCTGTCGCCATCCTCGATGAGGTGGCGACCGCCATGCCCTGGATGCCCGGCTTGCAGCTGATGGTCGACACCCTCAAGCAATCGGGTTGGACAGTGGCGATCGCCTCCGGCGGCTTTACCCGTTTCGCCGGCGAACTGCAGCAGGCGCTGGGGCTGGACGCCATCTTCGCCAACGAGCTGGCGGTGGAGGGGGGCCTGCTGACCGGTCAGGTGAGCGGCCCCATAGTGGATGCCGCCGCCAAGGCCGAGGCGCTGCTACAACTGGCACAGGAGCATGGGATCCCCGCCAGCCAGACGGTGGCGGTCGGCGATGGCGCCAACGATCTCAAGATGATGGGGGTGGCCGGGCTTGGCATCGCCATCCACGCCAAGCCCCTGGTGCGAGCCCAGGCGGCCGCCACCCTCAATCACCATGATCTGGAAGGGGTGCTCTGCCTGCTCGGTGCGCTCGCCTGCCGCGACCGGCGCTGGAGTTGAAACCCGCTCAAGGAGGAGCAGAAAACAAAATGGAACTGTTGCAACAATCCCTGTTTGTCCCCTGTGGCGAACATCGGCTCCACGTGCGCCATATTCAGCCAGGTGTCGCCGTCCATGCCGATCCCATCCTGATGGTGCACGGCGCCATCGAGAACGGGCGTATCTTCTACACCGAATCCGGCAAGGGGCTGGCCTGTTTTCTGGCCAGACACGGCTATCAGGTGTACGTGGCCGATCTGCGTGGACGAGGCCAGAGCACACCGGCCATCGCCGAGCGTGCCGGCCACGGCCAGCATGAGTTGATCACCGAGGATCTGCCGGCGCTGCAGCACTGGGTGGCGGCGCGTCATCCCGCGGCCAGGGTGCACTGGATGGCCCACTCCTGGGGCGGGGTCATCATGGCCTCGACCCTGGTGCGCTTCCCCGAGCTGGCGGATCAGATAGCGAGCCTGGTGTTCTTCGGCACCAAGCGGGGGGTCTCGGTGCAGAGCCCCGAGCGCTGGCTGAAGGTGGACCTGATCTGGAACCGGCTGGCGCCCTGGCTGGCGCGCCGCCAGGGTTTTCTGGCTGCCCGCAAGTTGAAGATAGGGGCCGATGACGAGCCCTTGCGTTACCTGCAGGAGACCATTCCCTGGGTGAAATGCGGGCCCTGGCAGGATCCCCACGACGGCTTTGCCTATGACGAGGCCGCCGCCAGGGTGAGCTGGCCGCCGCTCTGGATGATCTCGGCCAAGGCGGACAAGGTGCTGGGGCACCCCACAGACGTGCGCCGCTTCAGTGCCGAGATGGGGTCGGCGACCCGCCACACCCGCCTCGGTCGGGATAACGGCAACCGGCTCGATTACGATCACATCAACATGCTGACGGCGCCCCAGGCCCAGGAGGATCACTTCCCCGAGATCCTCGCCTGGCTGCTCAACCCCCAGGCGGCCTGAGCGCTAGCTGAAACGGGCAGCCATCTGCCCACTACCTGTCCCTGATACCGACACCTGATGGCTGAGGTCACCCGGGGGCGGCTTCTTTTGGGCTACTTCGCCGGGGGCTTGATGCCGAGCCGGAACAGGGTGGCCTCAGTGGTATCGGTCAGCTCACCGACCCCCACCACGCTCCACAGCTCCTCTTCCAGCTGCTTGGCCTTGTGAATGGCGAACTTGGCGATGTAGTCCAGCTCCCCCGCGATGAAGCTGGTGTCGGGGCGACCGGTGCGGGAGATGCCGACCAGCACCGAATAGAACTCGCCCTGCTGCAGGGCCAGCTCGATGAAGCGGCGCTTCTGCTCCGGCGAGGCAAAGCTGCTGGCCAGGTGGCTGCGAAACAGGGGGGCGCCGCCCTGGGAGTGCAGGCTGGCGATGTAGACCTCTTCCTCCTCCGGCTTGTCTTCCCGCGCCAGGGTGCGCAATGGGTCGAGCAGCACAGTCTTGAGCAGGGCACCCTGGAACAGGGGGTAGAGGTTCAGCTGCTTCTCCTGCCCGGCGCAGGCCTGCAGCAGGCGGGAGAGGCTGCGCGGTCGGGGGGCCATGCCCACGGCGGCAGGCCTTGCAGCCGCCTTGAGCTTCTTGACATAGACCGGCGAGTTGAACAGGTGGTGGGTATAGAGGTTGCGCAGCGCCCGTGCCATGCCGCGGTAGCGTTTGTGCTCCCGGGTGGTCTTGAGCTTGTTCTGGTTGCTCTCGATCAGCAGGCTGAAGAACTGATGGCCGATGTGGCGCTCCGCCGTGCCTTCGATGCACAGATGCAGCACGGTACGGCTCAAATTGAGGCTGACCAGCCGATAGGGCAGGCGCTGCAAGTCCATGGTCTTGGCAAGCTCCTGCAACCTGGGCAGGGCGACAGTGACTGTCTCTCCCTTCTCCCCCTCGAATGCCTCCTCCAGCTCGATCTGCATGCCATGGGCCGAGATGTCACGGGTCCAGCCGATCCAGGCGCGATCCTTGTGCCTGAGCACGATCGCCGTCTTGTGGACGTAGCGGGCCTCCTTGCGCAGTTGCACATAGTGCAGCGTCTCTATCTCGAAGGGGGCGGCCTGGGTGTCGTGGCCGAAGCGTTGCAAGGCGTTGGCGTTGGGCTGCTGGTTATCGTAGCGGAACTCGCCGCGCTGGTGGTCCAGCCCTATCTCCTGCAGCAGGCCGACATAGCCTATCTGGCCGAGGCGCTCGCGCAGCAGTAAGTCCTGCAACTGGTGCGACTCTCCCTGCTGGCTGTCGAGGTCGGCCTCGGCCAGGGTGCAGGCCTCCAGGCTGAACTTGTAGACGCGCCAGCTGGGGCGACGGGCACCGACCTGGAAGAAGAGGGCGGCCAGGCCGCTCTGCTGCAACTCTTCGCGGGTGGCGGAGAAGAAGTAGAGGTGACTGCGTACCGAGTGGGTGAAGCTGTAGATCAGGGTCTCGCGCAGCCCCCCTTTGGCGGGCAACAGGGAGGGCATGCGCGCAGCCGTGAACAGGCTGGCGAGCATGTCGCGGTTCTTGGCGTCACGCCAGTACTCGAGGATGTGCTGGTTGTTCTCGGTGCGCAGGGCGATCTCGAGGCGAGGGGCGTCGCCCTGGCCGAAGTAGAGCGGCATGCCGGTCATGCGCGGCAGGTAGAACTGCTCGTATCCCTTGATGATGGCGGCCGACAGCAGGTAATCGACACTGACCCGATAGCGGCTGCGGTTGCGCTCGATGAAGTCGCGCAGGAACTCGTCGAAGGCGGGATGCTCGCCGCTTTTCACCAGCCGCAGCCAGAATTTCCCCTCTTTCTGCTCCTCTCCCAGGATCTGGTAGCTGATCGAGTTACGCAGCAGGGGGTGGGGATGTTCGCGCTCCAGGCCGGTGAAGAAGACCTCGATGTGATCGCCCATCTGGTAGTCGGGCAGATAGGGGACCGAGACCCGGATCCCGCCCAGAGAGATGTCCGAACTCTTGGCCTGCAGCTTCTCCCCGCTCGCCAGCTTGAGCACCATGGGGGAGCTGAAGTGCATCCGCTCCTCCTGCCGGCCGTAGTGGCTGGCGAAGGGGATGGCGTTGACGTCGAAGGGGCTGAACGGGCTGACGGGCAGGGAGAGGCTCTCGCTGCGCCCCTGATTGAGCTTGTACCAGGCTTGCAGCGCCTCGTAGACCCCGAGGGTGTAGCTGTCCCGGTAGAGGTAGCACTGGGACTGGAATTGCTCGACGGCCTCGACGGGCATGAAGTGGGTCACCCCTTCGAACTCGTGCACCTGACAGAGGGGGCCCAGTTCGTTGCGCATGTCGATCACCCGCCGACAGGGGGTGCATTTGCGCTTGAGTTCCATCTTCAGCAGGAAGCGGCCGTTGGTATTCTCGTTCTGGGTCAGGCGGTTGAAGATCTCGTCGAAGTCCTTTTCCCGGAGCAGGGGGACAAGTTGTTCTATCAGGTGGAGTGGTTGTTCTGAATCCATGTATTCCTGCCGCGGAAAGTCATTTTTCCGATTCTGGGTTTGATCTGCCGGTCGCAAACCAGTATATCAAGCAGGAATTCATCCTGTCCCCGAGTTATCCATGGCCAAAAACAAAACCGCCTATGTTTGTTCCGAATGTGGCGCCGACTTCACCCGCTGGCAAGGCCAGTGCAGCGAGTGCAAGGAGTGGAACACCATCACCGAGGTCCGGCTGGGCGTCACTACCCCCGGCAAGAGTGCCCGCTACACAGGTTATGCCGGCGCCGTCGGCAGCCAGGTGCAGACCCTGGCCGAAGTGGCGACCACAGAGATCCCTCGCTTCAGTTCGGGCTTCAAGGAGCTGGACCGGGTGCTTGGCGGCGGTGTGGTGCCGGGCTCGGCCATCCTCATCGGTGGCAACCCGGGGGCAGGCAAATCGACCCTGCTGCTGCAGACCATGTGCGGCCTGGCCCAGCGGATGAAGACCCTCTATGTGACCGGGGAGGAGTCCCTGCAACAGGTGGCGATGCGGGCCGGCCGGCTGGGCTTGCCCACCGACAAGCTGCGCATGCTGTCGGAAACCAGCGTGGAGCAGATCTGCATCATCGCCCAGCAGGAGCAGCCGCAGATCATGGTCATCGACTCGATCCAGGTGATGCATGTGGCGGATGTGCAGTCATCCCCCGGCTCAGTCTCCCAGGTGCGCGAATCTGCGGCCCTGCTCACCCGCTATGCCAAGCAGAACCATGTCGCCATCTTCATGGTGGGCCATGTCACCAAGGACGGCACCCTGGCCGGCCC
This sequence comes from Aeromonas sp. S16(2024), assembly GCF_041403065.1. Classification (NCBI taxonomy): domain Bacteria; kingdom Pseudomonadati; phylum Pseudomonadota; class Gammaproteobacteria; order Aeromonadales; family Aeromonadaceae; genus Aeromonas; species Aeromonas sp. S16(2024). The sequence goes on from NZ_JBGLQX010000017.1 coordinate 22,530, forward strand.
CAAGGTGCTGGAGCACTGCGTCGACTGTTCGGTGCTGCTGGATGGCGCCCACGACTCGCGTTTCCGGACCCTGCGCTCCCACAAGAACCGCTTCGGTGCGGTCAACGAGCTTGGCGTCTTCGCCATGACGGGGCAGGGGATGAAGGAGGTGAGCAACCCCTCCGCCATCTTCCTGAGCCGTGGCGAGGAGCAGGCACCCGGCTCCATCGTCATGGTGATCTGGGAGGGGACGCGCCCCCTGCTGGTGGAGTTGCAGGCGCTGGTGGACTACTCCCAGGTTTCCAACCCGCGCCGGGTGGCGGTGGGCATGGATCATAACCGCCTCGCCATGCTGCTGGCGGTGCTGCACCGTCACGGCGGCTTGCAGATGGCGGATCAGGACGTCTTCATCAACGTGGTCGGCGGGGTCAAGGTCGAGGAGACCAGTGCGGATCTGGCGCTGCTGCTGGCCATGGTCTCCAGCTTCCGGGATCAGCCCCTGCCCAAGGATCTGGTGGTGTTCGGCGAGGTGGGGCTGTCTGGGGAGATCCGGCCCGTGCCCTCTGGCCAGGAGCGGTTGCAGGAGGCGGCCAAGCACGGTTTCCGACGTGCCATAGTGCCTCATGCCAACGCGCCCAAGCATCCCATCGAGGGGATGGAAGTGGTGCCGGTGAAGAAGCTGTCCGACGCCCTCGAGGCCTTGTAACAGCGCAAAAGAGCACAAAAAAGGAGCCTGTGAGGCTCCTTCTTCATTGATGGCGGATCAGGAGGGGGAATTGTGCTCCCTGTGCTCTTGCAGCAGCTGCTCCAGCTCGCGATGCAGCAGCTGCTCTTTACCTATGTTCAGTTCTATCATCCGCTTGAGATGGGTAGCGCTGTCGATGTCGATGTGATGGCAATAGAAACCCAGCTTCTTGCTGGCCTCGTGGGTCAGTTCGACCTGCATCTTGATCTCGATGTCACTGCCGCCCAACATGAAGCAGATCTCGTACTCCTTGTCGTCGCTGCCGACCCAATCCTCGGGCCTGATGAGCAGTGCGCCCTGCAGGGAGACATCCACCAGCTGGGTATGCCACTGGCGCACCCCCTGCGTCAGTTTGGCGGCGGTCAAATAGAAAATTCGGGTAAAGTGGCGGCGCTCGGCCATGTTCATCTCCGGTCTGCGTGGGAGCACAGTGCTAATCATCCGTGCCCCAGAGTGTAATCTAGCTGGTGCACCAGGATGTTGAACTGGCTCCGATATTGAGCATCAGACCCGCTGGTGACTGAGGGATTCGACCACCTGAAGCGCCTTGACCAGCCTGTCTTCCTGCTTGAATCTGTCCTCCAGCACGGGACCCAGCTGATTCAGATCTTCATCGAGCTGCAACAGCTGGGCCTCGTCGGCATTGCTGTATTTGTCGTTGAACTCCAGGGCAAACTCGGTGCAGGCACGGATATGGGGATAGATGCGTTTGGCCAGTTCCAGCTTGTCACCGCTGGCTTGCTCGAAGGCGGTGACCACGTGGTTGTAGATCTCGAAATGACCGGCGCTGACGTAGTCGACCAGTTGCTCGCAGAAGCGTTGCAGTTCGACATGACCGGGAAGGGAGCGTTGCTTGGACTTGGTGGGCATGAGCCCGGCCAGTCGCATGTACTCGACCAGCAATGCCTGCCTGGCATCCAGCCAGTCATCGATTGCCCTGTGCTTGCCTGCCAACGCGCGCTTGGTTTGTTCCAGTTCAGTTAACATAGTCCCTCCATGGGCATGGCATGAAGCGCGATGGCTGCAGGCCTTCGGTCATTCTCAGCGACTGACGACACTCCTATAACTAGGGAAAATCCTGTTGACCGTCAATAGGAGTGTGGGGATATTGTTACATCAGGCGGGGGTTTGCATACAAGTCTCCGTCGGTTTCTGGTCCCGTGTCCCCTGTCAGGAGGGCGCAGGGGCGAGATATGTGACTATTTCCGCAGATCTTGATGAAAACCCCAGCATTCAAGCCAATCCGGCTGATAAAGCCTTTGCCTGAGTGTTTTTTTTTGAATAGAGTGGCCCGGTGCTAAATGCCCGATCATAAAGGAAATGTTATGAACAAAGCTCAACTTGTCGATGCAATTGCCGCCAAAGCAGACCTGAGCAAAGCTCAGGCCAAAGTCGCTCTGGAAGAGATCATCAATGGTATTACCCAGAGCCTGAAAGAGGGCGATGCCGTTCAGTTGGTGGGTTTTGGTACCTTCAAGGTCAACCATCGCGCGGGCCGCACCGGTCGCAACCCGCAAACTGGTAAAGAGATCCAGATTGCAGCCGCCAATGTGCCGTCCTTTGTGGCAGGCAAGGCGCTGAAAGACGCCGTCAAGTAATCGCGTAAAGTAATCAAATGAAACCCGGCACCTGCCGGGTTTTTTCTTGCCATCTTCGTTAGAATTTGTTTCAGATACACTCAGGATATGGCATGCGCTGTAGTGAGGTGGATATGGAACAGAAGAATGCCATCCGGCAGGTGGCCGTGCCCTGGGCACCCTCCCGCCAACTTCCCCCCGGCCTGGTTGTGGCCGAACTGCATCAGGATATCTGGAGTGACAATCTGACGGTCGTGTTGGGGCGCGCCCGCAGCATAGATCTGCCGCCGCAGCCGCTGTGCCGGGTCAGTTTCCGCCATATCTTCGCCGTGCGGGTGATGGAGGATTGCGATCTGGCGGAAGGGCGTGACAGCCACGTCATCGAGGAGCAGATCCAGCTGATCACGCCGTCCCGCTTCGCCAGCTGGTTCCATCAGGAGTCTGATGGCCTGCACCTGGATGAGGACTTGCAGCACTATCGCATCTCGACCTGGGATTACTGCGCCGACGTGCTGACCTCCTCCCCTCCTGAATTGCAGTTTGTGGCGCAGGAAGAGTGAACGGGCGCCACCATCCAGATAAAAGAGCCGGAACATCGCTGTTCCGGCTTTTTCTTGCCTGAGTGGCTGGCGGGATTCAGCCGAGCAACTGCTCCCTGTGCAGACCGAGCACTATCAGGAGCCCGATGAAATAGAAGGCGCTGAGCTTGATGCCGAGGATGGCCAGCAGGCCGGCACAGAGGCGAACCAGCGCCTTGTGCAGCCAGGAACCGGTGAAGCGATACATGCTTACTCCACCGACTCTGTTGGGGCGAACTCGGGCACCTTGGCCATGGCGTCCAGCACCACCTGGATGCCAGCACCCGGTTTGCAGGCGTTCTCGCTCAGGTGACGACGCCAGGCACGGGCTCCCTGCATGTTCTGGAACAGGCCCAGCATGTGGCGGGTCATGTGGGAGAGGTAGTTGCCCTTGGCCAGCTCCTGCTCCATGTAGGGCAGCATCATCCGCACCACTTCGTGGCGGCTCGGCACCTCGCCCCCCAGACCGAATACCCGGTTGTCGACCTCGGCCAGGATGTAGGGGTTCTGGTACGCCTCGCGCCCCATCATGACCCCGTCCACCTGCTGCAGGTGCTCCAGGGTCTGCTCGAGGGAGTTGACCCCGCCGTTGAGGGCTATGGTCAGCTCGGGATAGTCCTGCTTGACCCTATAGACGCGCGGGTAGTCCAGCGGCGGGATCTCGCGGTTCTCTTTCGGACTCAGGCCGCTCAGCCAGGCCTTGCGGGCGTGGACGATGAAGGTCTCGCAACCGGCATCGCGCACCTGCTCGATGAAGGCCTGCAAGAATTCGTAGGAGTCCTGGTCGTCGATGCCGATACGGGTCTTCACGGTGACCGGAATGCCCACCACATCGCGCATCGCCTTGACGCAGTCGGCCACCAGGGCGGGCTCCCCCATCAGACAGGCGCCGAAACGGCCGTTCTGGACGCGATCCGACGGGCAACCCACGTTGAGGTTGATCTCGTCATAGCCGCGCTCCTCGGCCAGCCTGGCACAACGGGCCAGGTCCGCCGGGTTGCTGCCACCCAGCTGCAGGGCGAGGGGATGTTCCTGCTCGCTGTAACCCAGATAATCCCCTTTGCCATGGATGATGGCGCCCGTGGTCACCATCTCGGTATAGAGCAGTGTCTGGCGGGTCATCAGACGGTGGAAATAACGGCAATGCCGATCGGTCCAGTCCAGCATGGGGGCGATGGAGAAGCGCTGCGCCTGCATAAAAATCATCCGGGTTGGCAAAATAAGGGGCCGGATTCTACCACAAGGTGAGACAGCCTCAGAAAATGAATTTTGTCGCCGCGCACAGGGGGCCCTGTGATAGTATCCGGCTAATTGACAGGGTATCTGCGTGATCATGAATCAAGACCTACTTCTACAACGAGCGGAACGTCTCTGCGACCAGCGGGGGATCCGTTTCACCCCGACCCGGCGCCAGGTGTTCCGGCTGCTTGCCGCCCATGGCAATGCCATCAGCGCCTACGATCTGCTGGCCCAGTTGCAGCAGACCGAGGCCCATGCCAAGCCCCCCACCGTCTACCGGGCGCTCGACTTTCTGCTCGAGCAGGGGTTCGCCCACAAGGTGGAGTCGCTCAACGCCTTCATCTTCTGCTGCCACTTTGACCATGCCCACCCCATGCAGCTGTTGATCTGCGATCGCTGCAAGGAGGTGGTGGAACTGCACGATCCGGCCATCGACAGCGCCTTTTCCGAGCAGGCTCACCAGCATGGTTTTACTATTACCAACAAGACCATAGAGGCCCATGGTCAATGTGCTCGTTGCTCTGACACCCTAGGAAGTGAAGATGAAGGCTGATTTTGTAAACCCGTTCCTGCTCTCCCTGCTCAATGTGCTCTCCACCATGGCACAACTGGAGCTCAAACCCGGCGCGCCCAAGCGCAAGACGGACGAGCTGGCGCGGGGGGATGTCTCCGGTCTCATCGGCATGGTGGGTCCGCAGACCCGGGGTTCTCTCTCCATCAGCTTCGAGAAGGGGCTGGCGCTGGAGATCATGCGCCGCATGCTGGGGGAGGCACCGGCCACCATCAACGAAGAGGTGACCGACATGGTGGGCGAGATCACCAACATGGTGACCGGTGGCGCCAAGCGCATGCTGGGGGAGAAGGGCTATGAGTTCGACATGGCGACCCCCATCATCGTCTCCGGCCCCAATCACACCATCACCCACAGGGCTGACGGTGCCAAGATCATGATGCCGTTCGATTCCGAGTACGGCCGTGCCACCATAGAGATCTGCTTCGAGTAACCGCCATGTGGACGATGCTGAAATGGAGTGTCATCGGGGGAGTCGTGCTGCTTATCCTGTCGGATATCCAGATCAGCACCTCGCTCTACAAGTATGAAGACAACAGCGTGCAGATCAACTTCCCGCGCTGGCAGGGTGAGCAGCCCTGGGGCACCCTGCGCTGGCATGCCGGCCAGGTCGAGAGCCACTGGTACGGCCTGGCCGGCAAACCCAAGCCGGCATCCGTGCTCTGAGCACAAACCCGATTTGCCATGCACAGTTGCAGAAATGAAAGAGGCCAGCGAAAGCTGGCCTCTTTTTTATGTCGTTGGGATGAGGATCAGGCGGCTTCGGCGGCCAGCTTGTCACCACCGCGCACCAGGGTGCCCAGGCCGCAGGCCAGCAGGGTGGGCAGCAACCAGGCCAGGCCCTTGTCGAACAGCGGCAGGAAGGCGAACGCATCCATTTTCATGCCGGCAGCACCCAGACCGTCCAGGCAACCGAACAGGAAGGCAACCAGCAGCACGGAGCGGAACACCAGGCGGGGACGCCCGAAATAACCCTTCAGGAAGGTGACCAGCACCAGGGCCACGGCCACCGGATAGATGGCGACCAGCACCGGGATGGAGAGGCTGATGAGCTGGCTCAGGCCGACGTTGGCCACCACGGCACAGACGACCCCCAGCAGTACCACCAGCTTCTGGTAGCTCACGCCGGTGAGATTGTGGAAGAAGTCGGAGCAGGCGGAGATCAGGCCCACGGCAGTGGTGAAACAGGCCAGGGTGATGATGGCCGCCAGGATGAACTGACCCGGCTGGCCGAACAGGCTCAGCACGTAGGCGTTGACGATGGCGCCGCCATTGCTGACGTCGGTGGCGACCCCGGCCGCGGTGTTACCCAGCTGGAACAGGGAGACATAGACCACGGACAGGCCGATGGCAGAGATGATGCCGGCGATGGCCAGGTACTTGAACTGGCTCTGATAGTCTTGGATGCCTTTCTTGCGCAGCAGATCGACGATCAGGGCGCCAAACATCAGGGACGCCAGGGTATCCATGGTGTTGTAGCCTTCCAGGATCCCTTTCACCAGGGGGCTGTGCTGATAGTCGCCGGACGCGGCGGGCATGGTGCCCTGCGGTGCGACGAAGACGCCAATGGCCAGGGTAAGCAGCAGCAGCATCAACATCGGGGTCAGGTATTTGCCGATGGCATCCATCAGCTTGCCCTGATTGAGGGAGACCAGGATGGCGATCCCGAAGAAGACCACAGTGTAGACGGCCAGTCCGGATTGACCCATGTCGCCGAGGAAGGGTTTCAGACCCATCTCGTAGGCCACCAGGCCGGTACGGGGGGCGGCGAAGGCCGGGCCTATGATGATGTAGATGGCGACGGCCAGCGCGGTGGCGACGCCGGTGGGCAGCAACTTGGTCATGCCGGCCCAGCCGTTGCCGGCCTTGGCGACGGCGAGAATGGTGATGAGGGGCAGGCCCACTGCGGTCACCAGGAAGCCCAGCATGGCCAGGGAGAGGTGCTCACCCGCCATGTAACCGGCCAGGGGCGGGAAGATGATGTTGCCTGCGCCCAGATAGAAGGCGAAGGTCATGAAGCCCAATCCGAGTACATCGGACAATGTGAGTGATTTCGTCAAGTTCCACCTCGTCTGTCTTGTAAACTATTGCTTGTTATAGTTTTTTATTGGTCAGTGACCGGCGTTGTTCAGGGGTAAAAAAAAGGAGCCCCGCTGCTTTTTTCATCGCCACCAGTGGTTTGAGCTGGTCTTGAGCGGGCGCTCGTTTGCTAGTCAGCATAATGATGTGAAAAAATAGTTCAAGGCGAAATTTACATCTTCAAATAGAAGGGGTGGGTTAGTTGGATGTATCTGTCGGAATAGCCTCCGGCAGTAGAATGGATCACAATTTCACCCTGCTCGCACCTGCTTAATCCTCTGCTAAGTAGCAATAAAACGCGATTTGCCTCTTTCCCCTCCCTGGTGATAACAGCTGTATAACAAAGGCTGTACAGATCATAATCTGCCGAGATGCATAAAATTTCATCAGCCATGGCGGTGGGCAGCACCAGCGCCAGCCGCCCATCCTGACTCAGCAGACGACGGCTTGCCGCCAGCAGTGCATGGGGATCGAGCGCGCCAGTGTGGCGGGCGAGCGCCCTGGCCGGATCGCTAAATACCTGACCTGCAACGAAATAGGGCGGGTTGGAGACGATGAGGTCGTAAGGGGCCGCCTGATAATCCTGAATGGCGCTCTCTATGATGCTGACCCGGGCGGCCCAGGGAGACGCCGCCACATTATCCCTGGCCTGCTCGGCTGCATCCTTATCCAGTTCCACCCCGTCGATCCGGCAGTCGTTCGTGCTGCGCTGGGCCAGCATCAAGGCGATGAGGCCGCTGCCGGTCCCTATGTCCAGCACTCGCCGCGCATCGGCAACGGGGGCCCAGGCCCCCAGCAGTATGCCGTCTGTGCCCACCTTCATGGCACAGCGGTCATGGTCGATGTGAAATTGTTTGAAGGTAAAACCGCTGCTACGCCCCATCTGACCCTCGTTGCTCGTCTGCCATGGCGAAAATGGTCGGCGATTATAGCGGCTAAGCCACAGTCGCCATAGGAGCCGGCGGCATAATCGCCTATAATCTGCCGTTTCCTAAATGACCGAGTATTGCCATGAGCCAGTCCTTTGATGATTTCGACCTGAATCCAGCCCTCAACCGGGCCTTGGCCGAGATGGGTTTCACCCGCCCCACCACCATTCAGCAGATGGTGCTGGAGCCAGCCCTGGACGGCCGCGATATTCTGGCATCCGCTCCGACCGGTACCGGCAAGACAGCCGCCTTCCTGCTGCCCGCCATGCAGCACCTGCTGGACTTCCCGCGCCGCAAGCCGGGCCCGTGCCGCATGCTGATCCTGACCCCGACCCGCGAGCTGGCGCTGCAGGTCAGTGCCCATGCCAGGGCGCTGGCGGTGCATACCCATCTCAGCATCGAGACCATCATCGGCGGCGTCAGCCATGAAGAGCAGTTGCCGGCCCTGACCAAGACCACCGACATCGTCGTGGCCACCCCGGGTCGCCTGCTGGAGTACATAGAGAAGGAAGAGTTCGAGAGCCACGACATCGAGGTGCTGGTGCTGGATGAAGCGGACCGCATGCTGGACATGGGCTTCATCAAGGATGTGAACCGCATCGTGGAAGAGGCCCGTTACCGCAAGCACACCATGCTCTTCTCCGCGACTCTGGAAGGAGCCGGCCTGACCAAGTTTGCCAACGAGATCCTCAAAGATCCGGTGGAGCTGCACGCCGAGCCGCCCCGCAGCGAGCGTCGCCCCATCACCCAGTGGGTGCACCTGGCCGATGACGCCGCCCACAAACTGGCGCTGCTGATCCACATTCTGAAGGATCCGCAGACCCAGAAGGCCATCGTCTTCGTCAAGACCCGCGAGCGGCTGGCGGAGCTCTCCGGCCAGTTGCAGGCCGCCGGTGTCTCCTGTGCCTGGATCCGTGGCGAGATGGAGCAGAGCAAGCGCGTCGAGTCGATCCGCAAGTTCCATGAAGGGGAGGTACCCTTCCTCATCGCCACCGACGTGGCCGCCCGGGGCATCGACCTGCCCAACGTCAGCCACGTCATCAACTACGACATGCCCTACGGTACCGACGTCTATGTGCACCGTATAGGCCGTACCGGCCGCGCCGGCAACCGTGGCTGCGCCATCAGCCTGGTAGAAGCCCACGACATGGCCATGGTGGCCAAGATAGAGCGCTACACCGAGGAGCGTCTCAAGCGACGGGTGATCGACGAGCTGCGCCCGAGACACAAGGAGGCGCGGGTGCCGGTGAAGAAGAAAAAGCCGAAGGATGGCAAGAAAAAGAGCGCCAAGAAGAAAAAGAAGTAATGCCCCATTGACGCTGCAACGGCCATCCTCGGATGGCCGTTTTGCTGCCTGTCACCCGGGCCCTTGGAGATAGACGCGCAGAAAAAAGCCGACGCATTAACGTCGGCCAACAAAAAGTGCTTACAACAGAGGATTCATGGGTTCAGACCCGGGGATCCCGAACTTGGTTCCCTCCATTTGTAATTAATTTTCAGCGCGCTTGAACATCAGGGTGCGATCGTCGGACTCTTGTGGCACGAAATAGTAGCCAGCCTCATTGAACCCGGTCAGTTGGGTCACCTCGGTCAGCCGGTGCTTGATGATGTGGCGGGCCATCATGCCGCGGGCCTTCTTGGCGTAGAAGCTGATGATCTTGAACTGGCCGTTCTTCTCGTCCTTGAACACCGGGGTGACGATCCTGCCCTTCAGGGCTTTCGGTCGTACCGACTTGAAGTATTCGTCAGACGCCAGATTGATCAGCACCTCGCTGCCCTGCGCGGCCAGCACCTTGTTCAGGTGCTCTGTGATGATGTCACCCCAGAACTGATAGAGATCCTTGCCGCGCTCGTTGTCCAGCCGAATCCCCATCTCCAGTCGGTAGGGCATCATCAGATCCAGCGGCCGCAACACCCCGTAGAGGCCGGACAGCATGCGCAGGTGCCCCTGGGCAAAGTCGAGGTCGGCCTCGCTGAAATCCTCCACGGCAAGACCCGTGTAGACGTCACCCTTGAAGGCCAGCAGCGCCTGGCGGGCATTGCTCGGGGTGAAATCCGGCTGCCAGTCGGCAAACCGGGCGGCGTTGAGTCCCGCCAGCTTGTCGCTGATCTTCATCAGGCTGGCGATCTGATCCGGGGCCAGCTGCCTGGCCCTTTGGATCAGCCGGGCGGAGTGATCCAGCAGCTCGGGCAGGGTGAAACGGGAGGTCACCAGCGGCGACTCGTAATCCAGCGTCTTGGCCGGGGAAACCACAATCAGCATAACTGTCCTTTACTAGCGGTGACGCACGCCCCTCATTCATCCAGGGTCACGTTGTCGAGTGTGCCTGCACCCAGCTGCTCGCGACCCGACAGCTTGATCAGCAGTCGCAGGTCGTTGGCGGAGTCGGCATGGGCAAGGGCCTCACTGTAGCCAATTTGGCCGGCGCAGAACAGGGCGAACAGCGCCTGATCGAAGGTCTGCATGCCGAGCTCGCCGGATTTGGTCATCACCTCCTTGAGCCTGTGCACCTCTCCCTTGCGGACTATGTCGGTGATGAGCGGGGTGTTGAGCAGTATCTCGAAGGCGGCGACACGGCGCTGCCCGTGAAGGGAGGGCAGCAGTTGCTGTGCCACTATGGCGCGCAGGTTGAAGGAGAGATCGAACAGGAACTGGCGGTGTTTCGCCTCTGGCACCAGATGGAGGATGCGATCCAGCGCCTGGTTGGCATTGTTGGCGTGCAGGGTAGCGAGACAGAGGTGGCCCGTCTCGGCAAACTGGATGGCCAGCTCCATGGTCTCCTGGGTGCGGATCTCGCCGATGAGGATGACGTCCGGTGCCTGGCGCATGGAGTTCTTGAGGGCCACGTCGAAGGATTCGGTGTCGATTCCCACCTCCCGCTGGGTCACCAGGCAGCGCCCATGCTGGTGGACGAACTCCACCGGATCCTCCACCGTCAGTATGTGGCCGTCGCCGTGCTGGTTGCGGTAGCCGATCATGGCCGCCTGGGTGGTGGACTTGCCGGCCCCGGTGGCGCCGACGAACAGCACCAGGCCGCGCTTGGCCATGGCGACCTCCTGCAGTATGGGGGGCAGCGTCAGCTCCTCGAAGGTGGGAATGCGGGTCTCGATGCGGCGCAGCACCATGCCCGGCAGGTCCTGCTGCCAGAAGGCGCTGACCCGAAATCGCCCCAGCCCCTCGCGGTGGATGGCGTAGTTGGCCTCCCGGGTGCGCAGGTAGCGCTCGAAGTGCGCCTCGTCCAGGCTCTCCCTGACCAGGGCCAGGGCTGCCTGCTTGTCCAGCGGGCTCCCCCCGAGTGGCGCCAGGCGCCCGTTGACCTTGAGGGTGGGAGGGGCATCGACCGTGATGAAGAGATCCGAGCCCTTTTGTTCAACCAGTGCGGCGAGCAGAACATCCATGTTCATAGCGACTCCTTGGGTGTGAAAGTGTCTTAAATGCTGTTGGGATCGGCCGCCTTGGCCCTGGCGTCCAGGGCGGCAACCACGCCCCGGTTGACCAGCTGCTTGAGGCTCTGATCCATGGTCTGCATGCCGTGGGTCATCCCGGTCTGGATGATGGAGTAGAGCTGGGCGACCTTGTCTTCCCGGATCAGGTTTCGCACCGCCGGGATCCCCAGCATGATCTCGTGGGCCGCCACCCGGCCGCCGCCGATCCGCTTGAGCAGGGTCTGGGAGATGACAGCCCGCAGGGACTCGGAGAGCATGGAGCGCACCATGTCCTTCTCCGAGCCGGGGAAGACGTCGATGATACGGTCTATGGTCTTGGCCGCCGACGAGGTGTGCAGGGTGCCGAACACCAGATGGCCCGTCTCCGCCGCCGTCATGGCCAGGCGTATGGTCTCCAGATCGCGCATTTCCCCCACCAGTATGATGTCCGGGTCTTCACGCAAAGCCGAGCGCAGGGCGTTGGCGAAACTCTTGGTATCGCGATGCACCTCGCGCTGGTTCACCAGGCAGCGTTTGTTCTCGTGCACGAACTCGATGGGATCCTCGATGGTGAGGATGTGGTGGTGGAAGTTGTCGTTGATGTAATCGACCATGGCCGCCAGGGTGGTGGACTTGCCCGAACCGGTCGGGCCCGTGACCAGCACCAGGCCGCGGGGAAACTCCGCTATCTTGCGAAACATCTCCGGCGCCCCCAGATCTTCCAGGGTCAGGACTGTGCTCGGTATGGTACGAAACACGGCGCCAGAGCCCCGCGCCTGCTGGAAGGCGTTGACCCGGAAGCGCGCCATGCCGGGCACCTCGAAGGAGAAGTCCACCTCGAAATTCTCCTCCAGCTCCTTGCGCTGGTGGTCGTTCATGATGTCGTAGATGAGGGCATGTACTTCACGGTGATCCAGGGCGGGCAAATTGATCTTGCGAACCTCCCCATCAACCCTGATCATCGGGGGAACCCCGGCCGAGAGGTGTAGATCCGAGGCCTTATGCTTTACACTGAAAGCCAATAACTCTGTGATATCCATAGATTTGTTATTCTCCCATCACAAGATCACGAACGAAATATGAGCCAGATTGCCCAGCACCTGCTTCAGGTAAAGGAACGTATTGTAGAGGCTGCACGGCGAGTTGGCCGTGGCGCCGATCATATCCAGCTGCTTGCGGTCAGCAAGACCAAGCCGCTTGAAGACATCCAGGCCGCCTATGCCGCCGGTCAGCGCCGCTTTGGCGAATCCTATGCCCAGGAGGCCGCGCTCAAGATTGATGCCCTGCGTGAGCAGGCCGCCTGCCAAGACATAGAGTGGCACTTTATCGGCCCGCTGCAATCGAACAAATCCAGGCTGGTGGCGGAGCGATTCGATTGGGTGCAAAGCGTCGATCGTGACAAACTCATCGAGCGCCTCAACAACCAGCGTCCAGCCGGGTTGGCACCGCTAAATGTCTGTCTGCAAATCAATATTAGCGGAGAGAGCAGCAAATCCGGTACGTCGGAGCAAGAGATTTTCCGGCTGGCCGCCCTGGTTGCCCAGAGCGGGCGACTGGTGCTGCGTGGCCTGATGGCCATCCCGGAGCACACCCGCGACGAGGCGGTGCTGGCCGCGCAGATGCTACGCATGCAGGCTCTGTTCACCGAGCTTGCGCAACAATACCCGAGCGTCGACACCCTTTCGATGGGTATGACCGAGGATCTCGAGGCCGCCGTCGCCCATGGCAGCACCATGGTCCGGGTCGGTACCGCCATCTTCGGTGCCCGTGATTATTCATAAACAGAAGCACGCGGTGCCGCCTCTCCCCGCCTTCGCCGGCGCGGGCACACCGCCGTATTGGAAGCCAATAACAGGAGTGTGTGATGCAACATAGAACCCTCGCCTTTATCGGGGCGAGCACGCAGGGCTCCGCAGTCATTTCATCAGCAGGAGTGCAAGATGCAGCATAAGAGAACCATCGCCTTCATCGGGGCGGGCAACATGAGCCGCAGCATCATTGCCGGTCTGATCCAGGCCGGTTATCCGGCCGGGCGGATCACTGCCGCCAACCCCAGCCGCCCCAAGCTGGACGCGCTGGCCGACCAGTTCGGCATTCGCATCACCCAGAACAACGCCGAGGCGGCCCGTGAGGCCGAGGTCATAGTGCTGGCGGTCAAGCCCCAGCTGATGGCGGCCATGCTGGAGGCGCTGGTGGCCGAGCTGGGCTCCCTCGAGGGCAAGCTGCTCGTCTCCATCGCCGCCGGCATCAAGGTCGAGCGGTTGCAGGAGATGGCGGGGGGCCACGGCCGCATCATCCGCACCATGCCCAATACCCCCTCCCTGCTGGGATTGGGGATGACGGGCCTCTATGCCCCGAGCGGCATAGAACAGGCGGATCGCGACTTCGCCGAGCAGATGATGCAGGCCGTCGGCAAGACCCTCTGGGTCGAGCAGGAGAGCGGCATCAACGGCGTCATCGCCGCGGCGGGCAGCGCCCCGGCCTACTTCTTCCTGTTCATGCAGGGGATTGCCGAGGAGGCGGAGGCCATGGGCTTCACTCCCGAGCAGGCCCGTCTGCTGGTGCAGCAGACCGCCCTTGGCGCCGCCGCCATGGTGGAGCAGAACCCCGAGCTCTCCCTGCAGACCCTGCGCGAGCAGGTCACCAGCAAGGGCGGCACCACGGCCGAGGCCGTCAGGACATTCCAGGAGCAGGGGCTGAAGCCACTGACCGCTCGTGCCATGCAGGCGGCCGTCACCCGGGCCGCCGAGATGGAAACCCTTTTCTGAACCTTTTTAGCAAGGAGCCCGGATGAACACGGCTTACTTTTTGATTAACACGATTTTTGATCTCTACCTCATGGTGGTGCTGCTGCGCGTCTGGTTGCAGTGGGCCCGCGCCGATTTCTACAACCCCATGAGCCAGATGGTGGTCAAGGTGACCAATCCCCTGGTGATCCCGCTGCGTCGCATCATCCCCGGCTTTGGCGGGCTGGACATGGCCTCGGTGCTGCTGGCGCTCATCATCGCCTTCGCCAAGCTGGCGCTGCTCAAGAGCATGAACGTGCTGCTGACCGACTGGCTGACCCTCAGCCTGTTTGCCCTGCTCACTGTGCTGAAGAAGACGGGCTCCATGATCTTCTGGGTGCTGCTGATCCGCGCCATCCTGAGCTGGGTCAGTCAGGGCCGCAACCCCATCGAGTATGTGATGCATCAGCTGACCGAACCCTTCCTGGCCCCTATCCGCCGCATACTGCCGGCGCTGGGTGGCCTGGATCTCTCCGTGCTGGTCGCCTTCATCGCGCTGCAGGCCATAAACTATCTGTTGGGGGATCTGTTCGGTCAGCTGTGGTGGATGATCTGATGCCAGCCGTCCTGCTGGAAGGGGACGCGCTGATACTGCACCTGATGATCCAGCCCAAGGCGAGCCGGGATCAGATCGTCGGCTTGCACGGGGACGAGCTGAAAGTGGCCATCACGGCGCCGCCGGTGGATGGCCAGGCGAACAGCCATCTGATCAAGTATCTGGCCAAGCAGTGCAAGGTGGCCAAGGGGCAGGTCCGCATAGTGCGGGGGGAGCTGGGACGGCACAAGACGGTCGCCATCGAGGCACCAAGACAGATCCCCGCCGAGATCGCCGCCCTGCTGGAGAGTGGAACAGGAAAAGGATGACATCATGAAAACAGTCTGGATGAGCTGCCTGCTGGCGCTCTTGATGACGCTGCCGGTGCGGGCCGAGCAGATGAAGGAGCTGGGCCCCTGGCAGGTTCACTACAGCGCCTTCAACTCCAGCTTCCTCACCCCTGAGGTGGCCAAGGCCTATGGCCTGGAGCGCAGCCGCTACAACGGCATCGTCAACATTGCGGTGCAGAACAAGCAAGGGGTGGCTCAGGCGGTGGGCATCAGCGGCGAGGCCAAGAACCTCACCGGCACCATACGTACCCTGAGTTTCCAGGAGGTGAAGGAGGGGGACTCCATTTACTACCTGGCGGTGCTGCCCTACCGGAACGAGGACACCTACCAGTTCACCCTGAAGATCATGGGGGAGGGGCAGCAGCAGACGCTCACCTTCCAGCAGACCTTCTACGTCGACTAGCTGTCCGGATGCGATGAAAATGCCCCGAGCCCGCAGGTTCGGGGCATTTTTTTATCCGGCGAGAACCAGCCTTCGCAGTTAGCGGCTGGCCAGCGGGTAGGTGAACAGGGCCAGGTGGGCGAAGTTGAACAGGAAGTGGATCGCGATGGCGACGCCGAGGCGCCCGCTCAGCAGGAAGGCCAGGCCGTAACAGGCCCCCGCCAGGGCGGCAAACAGCACCAGCAGCGGACCACCGGCCAGGTGGGCGGCCCCGAACAGCAGGCTGGCGATCAGGAGACCTACCCAGGGCTTGCTTCGGCTCGCCACCCCTTGCTGGATGAGGCCGCGAAACAGCGCCTCTTCCGCCACGCAGCTGAACAGCAGGTTGTTGAAGGCAAACAGCCACCACCAGTGGGGCAGCCCCACTTCGGGCTTGAGGGCCCCCAGTTGCCAGGCGGCGATCAGCAGGGCCGCCAGCGGCAGTATGAGCAGGGCCAGCGGTCGCCAGCGTATCGCGCCGCCCGGGCCGAGCAGGGCGGGCCAGGCCAGCAGCAGGCCGAAGAAGATCAGCGGCTTGTCGAGATTGAGGTACATGTTGAACGGCACGCTGGCGGGACCGGCCTGCACCCGATCCAGCACCTTGAGGTTGTCAAAGCCCGGCACCAGGTGCAGCGTCAGGGCCAGGGCCCACAGCAGCACCAGCGTCAGTGCGACGCCACGCCAGGGCTGGGGCAGGGTGGGCGTGCGCCAGGCCAGCAAGAGACCGGCGAGGCTGACCAGCGCGGCGACGGGGCCGAGTCGATCCAGCCAGAGCGCGGTCAGCAGGGCGACCCCCAGCAGGATCAGGCCGCTCTTCTGCTGGCGGGCCAGGCAGAGCAGCACGGCCAGTCCCAGGGCGAGCCAGATGAGGGTGTCAGGGAGTGGTAACATTGAGTCTCCTTGTGGGTTGCAAGGGGCGCACCTTAACGAGCCTTCGCCTCTGGCACAAGGCGCAATGGACTGGTCGGAGCCCAGGCAGGCTCCTTCTTGCCGACAGCGCTGACCGGCCTGGGCAATAAAAAGCCGGAGCTAGGCTCCGGCTTTGGGGATAGGTGGTGGCCCGAGTGAAGGGGCCCAGACCAGATTAACGGCCGGATTCGGCGATGACGCGGGCTATGATGTCGGCGCGCTTGCTCGCTTCCAGCTCGCCCAGGGCGATGAGGCCGGCCTTGAAGATGACGTTCTTCGGCAGGCTGACGTCGTCCAGGGTGGTGATGGCTTCGACGTGCAGACCGTTCAGGCGGCTGGCATCGCGCGGGCTCAGGTTGACCTGGGTATTCATCACCTGCTTGCCTTTCTTCTTGGCAGGCACGGCGGCTTTCTGGCTGGATTCCTGTTCTTCGTCTTCCGGCAGTTCGTCATCAAAATCGTAAATGGACATAGTCAATCCTGTTGGGTTGCAAGGGGCATGCTCGCCCGAAATGTGGGTATTCAGCCCATATCCTCGTTGCGGATAAAGGCGCGCCAGGAGCCGAGCACCTGGGCAAAGTCTTCCAGTCCGCACATGGCCAGCTGCTCATCATCGTAGTAGGCGAGATCGTCGAGATCCTCATCCAGCTCGATATTGAGGACGTTGGCTTTCACCTCGGCCTCCTCAGGGGTGAGCAGCAGCGAATAGTCACCGCCGTGACGCCTGTACTCCGTGCGGGTTCGATTGGAGAGCTGGTCGATGATGGAGAAGAGCTCGTCGAGCGTATCCTCATCCTTGCCAACTTCATCGATCAGCCACTGACCTATGGCCTCATGGCCCATGGAGAACCGGGCGCGATAGCCACCGAACGGGTCGCGGCGAAATTCATAGTCCATAGCGGAGTCCCTATCGGAAGGGTGGAGCCACCACAACACGGAACGGCGTGACGCCGGATCCATGATCCAGGGTGGGGCACAGATAGCGTAAAGTGGCCTATTCTAGCGATCCCCCCCGCGCTTGTCTTGATGATGTGGGATCTTTAACGGGTCTGTCCCCCCGAACCAGGCCACCCGGGGGCCCTGTCAACGAATGGTATGGAGAGGCAATGCAGCTCAATGACACCCTTGCTCGTCAGATAGTGAGCCGGGCGATGAAGATACTGTCGTTCTCGGTGAACGTGATGGACGAAAGGGGCCTTATCATCGCCTCCGGAAACCCTCTGCCATCTATCCGGAGATGTTATGCAGCTCAATGACACCCTTGCCCGTCAGATAGTGAGCCGGGCGATGAAGATACTGTCGTTCTCTGTCAACGTGATGGACGAGCGCGGCCTCATCATCGCCTCCGGCAACCCGGAGCGGCTCCATCAACGTCACGAGGGGGCCGTGCTGGCGCTGACCGAGAATCGGGTGGTGGAAATAAGCGAAGCGACCGCCCAGCAGCTCAAGGGGGTGAGGCCCGGCATCAACCTGCCCATCGCCTATCAGGGGGAGTTGCTCGGGGTCATCGGCATCTCGGGGGATCCGGAGGAAGTGCGTGCTTACGCCGAGCTGGTGCGGATGACGGCCGAGCTCATTCTGGAGCAGGCGGCGCTCACCGAGCAGTTGCAGTGGGACAAGCGTCACAAGGAGGAGCTGGTGCTGCAGCTCATCCGCGGCGAGGGGCGGGCCGATCAGTTGCTGCAGGCGGCCCGCTTCCTCGATCTCGATCTGGCCCAGCCTCGCGTCGTCGCCGTGCTGGCGCTGGAGGAGGCCGATCCCGCCCGGCTGCGGGAGCTGGTGCACTTGCTGGAGAATCCGGAGCGGGACAATCTGGTGGCCATCAACGGCCTGGACGAGATAGTGGTGCTCAAGCCGGCCCAGCTTAGCGACGGCATCTGGCAATCGGCGCAGGAGCGCAACCGCATCAAGCAGCTGCTGGCCCGCATACCCCATTTCAAGGTGCGCATCGGGGTGGGTGATTACTTCGGCGGGACGGGCGGGTTGGCGCGCTCCTACCAGACCGCCCGCGACACCCTGCGCCGCGGCATGAGCCAGGCACCGCGCAAGCAGGTCTACTTCTTCGAGGATTACCGCCTGCCGGTGCTGCTCGGGAGCCTGGCGGACTCCTGGCAGGCGGATCAGCTGCGGGCCCCCCTGCTCAAGCTGGCAAAGGAGGATGCAAAGGGAACGCTGCAAAAGACACTGCGCCAATATTTCTTGCAGGATTGTGATCTGCATCCCTGTGCCGAAACGCTCTTCATCCACCCCAATACCCTGCGTTACCGACTGACCCGGATAGAGCAGATAACTGGCTTAAATTTCAACAAGTTAGATGACAAGTTTCTGCTCTATCTCGGGCTTAATCTCGACGGCTGATTTGTTCATATGAACAAAATAGAAGGCTCCTGAAGCACAAGCTTTGGCTTTTCAGCCAAAGCATTCCGGGTGGGGATCACCATAATGGCCACCACTTACTTCCACTCAAGGTGCCCGTCATGATCCCTGTATCCGCGCTCGGTGCTCTCGCTGCGCTCTCCATCGCCATCTTCCTCATTCTGAAGAAGGTGCCGCCCGCCTACGGCATGATAGTCGGTGCCCTGGCCGGTGGCCTGATCGGCGGCGCCGACCTGACCCAGACCGTCGCCCTGATGATCGGCGGCGCCCAGGGGATCACCACGGCCGTGATGCGGATCCTGGCGGCCGGTGTGCTGGCAGGCGTCTTGATCGAATCGGGGGCCGCCACCACCATCGCCGAGACCATAGTCCGCAAGCTCGGCGAGACCCGTGCCCTGCTGGCCCTGGCGCTGGCCACCCTGATCCTGACCGCGGTCGGCGTCTTCGTGGACGTGGCCGTCATCACTGTCGCCCCCATAGCGCTCGCCATCGCCCGTCGCGCCGATCTCTCCAAGGCCGCCATACTGCTGGCCATGATAGGGGGCGGCAAGGCGGGCAACGTCATGTCCCCCAACCCGAATGCCATAGCCGCGTCCGACGCCTTCCATCTGCCCCTCACCTCTGTGATGGCGGCTGGCATCATCCCGGGCCTGTTCGGTCTGGTGATGGCCTACTGGCTCGCCAAGCGCCTCAACAAACGGGGCAGCAAGGTCGCGGCCGACGAGGTGGTGAACTTTGACGGTGGCAAGCTGCCCGGCTTCTTCGCCGCCATCAGCGCCCCCCTGGTCGCCATACTGCTGCTGGCCCTGCGCCCGGTGGCCGGCATAGTCGTGGATCCCCTCATCGCCCTGCCCCTCGGCGGCCTGGTCGGCGCCCTGATGATGGGCAAGTTCAGCAAGGTGAACCAGTTTGCGGTCTCGGGTCTGGCCCGCATGGCACCGGTGGCCATCATGCTGCTAGGGACCGGTACCCTGGCGGGCATCATAGCCAACTCGGGTCTGAAGGATGTGCTGATCAGCGGCCTGACCGCCTCCGGCTTGCCCTCCTACCTGCTGGCCCCCATCTCAGGTGCCCTGATGTCGCTCGCGACCGCCTCGACCACGGCCGGCACTGTGGTGGCCTCCAACGTGTTCAGCTCCACCCTGATTGAACTTGGGATCAGCAGTCTGGCGGGGGCCGCCATGATCCATGCCGGTGCCACCGTATTTGACCACATGCCCCACGGCTCCTTCTTCCATGCCACCGGTGGCAGCGTCCACATGGGTGTGGGTGAGCGCCTCAAGCTCATCCCGTACGAAACCGCGGTCGGTCTGACCATTGCAACTGTCTCCACCCTGATGTTTGGCGTGTTTGGCCTCGCCTAAGGAATTGATATGAAAATTGTTATTGCCCCCGATTCATTCAAGGAGAGTCTGAGCGCCATGGCGGTGGCCGATGCCATCGAGGCCGGTTTCAAGCTGGTGCTGCCGGATGCCACCTATGTCAAATTGCCCATGGCCGATGGCGGCGAGGGCACTGTGCAGTCCCTGGTGGATGCCACAGGTGGTCACATACTGCCGGTCGAGGTGACCGCGCCCCTTGGCAACAAGGTGCAGGGTTTCGTCGGCCTGCTGGGTGATGGCAAGCGTGCCGTCATCGAGATGGCGGCGGCCTCCGGTATCCATCTGGTGGCACCGGAGCAGCGCAATCCGCTGCTCACCTCCAGCTTCGGCACTGGCGAGCTGATCCTGGCCGCGCTGGAGATGGGGGTCACTCACCTCATCCTCGGCATCGGTGGCAGTGCCACCAACGACGGTGGTGCCGGCATGATCCAGGCGCTCGGCGGCAAGCTCTTGAAAGAAGATGGCACCCCCATAGCCCTGGGCGGTGCTGGTCTCGCCGAGCTTGCCACCATAGACCTGAGCGGGCTGGACCCCCGCCTGAGCGAGCTGGTCATCGAGGTGGCCTGCGATGTGAACAACCCGCTGTGCGGCCCGAAAGGTGCCTCCGCCGTGTTCGGCCCGCAGAAGGGGGCGACCCCCGAGATGGTGGCCCAGCTGGACGCCAATCTGGCCCACTACGCCGACTGCATCGAGCAGGCCCTCGGCTGCCGGGTGAAGGATATTCCGGGGGCGGGCGCCGCTGGTGGCATGGGCGCTGCCCTGGTCGGCCTGCTCGGGGCCGAGCTCAAGCCCGGCATCCAGATAGTGATCGAAGCCTTGAAGCTGGCCGATGAAGTAGCCGACGCGGATCTCGTCATCACAGGGGAAGGGCGCATCGACAGCCAGACCATCCACGGCAAGACGCCAATCGGTGTCGCACGCTGCGCCAAGCAGTTTGGCAAACCGGTGATCGGCATCGCCGGCTGCCTCACCGACGATTGCGGCGTGGTCCATGACCATGGCATCGACGCCGTGTTCGCCGTGGTCAACCGGGCCATGTCCCTGCCGGAGGCGATCGCAACCGCCACCACCAACCTGCAGCTCACGGCCCGCAACGTCGCCGCCCTCTATCTGCTGCGTCGTTAATCCTCTTCTGGCCGGTGCCCGTCACCGGCCGCACCCCGCCCCGTGTAGCGGATGTGGTTGCTCGCCTGAGGGCGGACCCTCTGACGCACCTTGCCGATCCCAGGATCGGCTTTTTTATTATCCTGCTGTCTTGTATATGGTTTTTGTATTCTGCCAGGGGCCTTTGCGGCATAGTGATCCCCCATAGTACAAGGAGCAACCCATGATCTTGCTGACCCTGGGGGTACTGCTATTTACCCTGATCCATCTCTATCCCTGCTTCGCCGTGGCGCACCGTGCCCGCCTGCGGGATCGGCTGGGGGAGAACCGTTACAAGGGACTCTTCTCGCTGCTGGTGTTCGTCGCCATCGGCTGCATCCTCGCCGGCTGGCGCAGCGCCAGCCCCATGCCGCTCTACTTCCTGCCTGCCTGGGGGCCCATGCTGGTGATGGCGGCCATGCCGGTCGCGCTGATCCTGCTCTGCGCAGGCCAGGGGCCCAACCACCTGAGGCGTTGGCTGGTACACCCCCAGCTGCTCGGCACCCTGCTCTGGGCCTGCGCCCATCTGGCGGTCAACAGCGAGGCACGCTCCCTGGTGCTGTTCGGGGGCTTGGGCGCCTGGGCGCTGGTCAGCATCGTCTGGATTTCGGTGCGGGACTGGCGCACCAAGCCGAGGCCGGCGGCCACCTGGCAGGGAACGGGGATCAGCGTGGGCGCCGGTCTGGCGCTCACGGCCCTGCTCATCTTCTGGGGCCACGGCTGGTTGACCGGGATCCCGCTGCACTGATCCCTGAACCTTGTTCGGGGATCTCGCGTATGATGGAGAAAACCCGAGGAGTCACGTCAATGAAATGGTTCACCCTGCTGCTGTTGCTCGGATCTGGCGCTGCATCTGCCGCCTGTCCCGACTACTTCAATGTGGAGATGCGGGAGCTCAACAACACCCAGCGCCACAACCTCTGCCAGCTGACCGAGGGCAAGGTGGTGCTGGTGGTCAATACAGCTTCTTATTGTGGTTACAGCGGCCAGTTCCGGGATCTGGAGGCGCTCTATCAGAGCTACAAGGAGAAGGGGCTGATGGTGCTGGGGTTCCCCTCCAACGACTTCTGGCAGGAGGCGGGCAACGAGAACAAGACCGCCGAGGTGTGCCGCCGGGATTACGGGGTCACCTTCCCCATGTTCAACCGGGTCTCGGTGCGTGGCGCCGATGCGGTGCCATTGTTCAAGGGGCTGGCGGCCGCCGCCGATGGGGATGCGCCTAACTGGAACTTCCACAAATACCTGGTGGGCCGCGATGGCAAGCTGATTGCGAGCTATGGCGCCAATCAGAATCCGGCCGATGATCCCCTCAAGGAGCAGCTGATCCAGGCGCTGGGACGCTGACCCTACCCCCTGGCGGGCGGCTCTGGAATAATGGGGGCCCGCCACTCACTCTGGTTATCCCGTGCTGCAACGTCTTCCCCAAATGGTGATCTTCGATGCCCTGGTCCGCGAGCAGGGCATCTCTGCCGCCGCGCGGCGGCTCGGGGTCTCCAAGTCCCACATCAGCAAGCAGCTGGCCCAGCTTGAGACCGAGCTCGGCGCCCAGCTGGTGCAGCGCACCACCCGCCGTTTCTCCCTGACCGAACTCGGCCAGGAGTATGCCCGCCACTGCCGTGCCCTGGTGGCGGTGGCCCTGGAGGCGGACTCCATGGTGGCGGAGCGGCGCGGCAAGGTGAGCGGCGTGCTGCACCTGGGGGTGGGCCAGTCTTTCGGCCGCTTGCACGTGATCCCGCGGCTCAAGGCATTCCAGGCGCGCTACCCCGATCTGGAGCTGGAAGTCTCCCTGTTCGATCACCGCACCAACCTGGTGGATGAGGGGCTGGATCTCTGGATCACCACCTACGAGGACAAGCCCGAGGGGCTGGTGGGGCAGCGGCTGGCGGACATCGGCTTCGTGCTGGTGGCCTCGCCGGACTATCTGCTGAGCCACGGCACCCCGCTGCACCCCAGGGATCTGGCCAGGCACAACTGCATCACCTACCAGAGCCGGGAGCGGCGCTACCACGAGTGGTCGTTTCGCCAGGGCAAGGAGCGCCAGACGGTGCAGGTGGCCGGCAACTACAGGGTGGATCTGGCGGAGGCGGTGCGGGATGCCGCCCTGGCCGGGCTTGGCATCGCCTATGTTGCCAACTACCTGCTGGACAAGGAGCTGCAATCCGGCCAGCTCATTCCCCTGCTGCCCCAGTGGCGCCCGAACCAGAAGATGGCGGTGCACGCCGTCTACGCCAGACGGGAGCACCTGGATCCCAAGATCCGCCTCTTCATCGACTTCCTCAAGGAGAGCTTCGGCCCCGAACCCTATTGGGCGCAGCGGCTGGCCCCCTGGCTGGGGGGCAGATTGTCCGGTGTGGAGGAATAATCGTTTCCATACAAGAACACTGACTTTCGCCTGATACCAAACACGAGCCAAATCAGCCAGTTGGCGCAACCGATATCGTGCAAACGTTTTTGCTAACAGGGCTGTAACCAGGTGGACTTGCAGTGATGGGGGCAGGGGAGCAGAATCCGCGACCATCTTCAGTCCCACTAGATGGAATCCCTATGATCGCCCTGCTCGGCATCTTGAGTATCCTGGTGTTAGCCGCACTCTGCTCTGATAATCGTCGTCGTATCCCGTTGAGAACAGTGGGTCTCGCCCTCTGCCTGCAAGTCCTCTTCGCCGCCCTGGTGCTCTGGCTGCCCGCCGGTCAGAGCGTGCTCAACGGCGTCAGTGAGAGCGTCAGCAGCGTGATCGGCTACGGTCAGGAGGGGATTGCCTTCCTGTTCGGCGACCTGGCCAAGTTCAAGCTGGGCTTCATCTTCGCGTTCAACGTGCTGCCGGTCATCATCTTCTTCTCCGCAGTGATCGCCATCCTCTACCACATAGGCATCATGCCGCGGGTCATCGCCCTGCTGGGAGGTGGCCTGCAGAAGCTGCTGGGCACCGGCCGTGCCGAGAGTCTCTCCGCCACCGCCAACATCTTCGTCGGCATGGTGGAGGCCCCCCTGGTGGTAAAGCCCTACCTCTCCAGGATGTCTGACTCCCAGTTCTTCGCGGTGATGAGCTGCGGTCTCGCCTCGGTGGCCGGTGGCACCCTGGTGGGCTATGCCAGCATCGGGGTCGAGCTGAAATACCTGATCGCCGCCGCCTTCATGTCGGCGCCTGCCGGTCTGGCCATGGCCAAGATCCTGGTGCCGCCCGGTGCCGATGAGGAAGATCACCATGAAGATGTGGAGATCCCTCGCGCCACCAACGTGATCGAAGCGGCGGCTGATGGCGCCATGTCCGGCCTCAATATCGCTGTGGCGGTGGGCGCGACCCTGCTGGCCTTCGTCGGTGTGATTGCCATGCTCAACGGCCTGCTGGGCTGGGCCGGTGATCTGGTGGGGCTGGATCTGAGCTTCCAGATCATCCTGGGCTGGCTGTTCGCCCCCGTCTCCTGGCTCATCGGCGTGCCCTGGGATCAGGCTCAGGCGGCCGGCGCCCTGATCGGTACCAAGATCGTCATCAACGAGTTCGTCGCCTTCATCGCCCTGGTGCAGGATCAGACCCTGAACGAGTCGAGCAAGGCTATAGTCACCTTCGCCCTGTGCGGTTTCGCCAACATCTCCTCCATGGCGATCCTGATCGGCGGCCTGGGGGCCATGGTGCCGGAGCGCAAGTCCTTCATCGCCCGTTACGGCATGCGCGCCATCCTGGCGGGGGTGCTGGCAAACCTGATGAGCGCCTCGCTCGCTGGCCTGTTCCTCGCCCTCTGAGTGGCCTCGAGGTTCGTGCCTTCAGATCCAAGCCCGCTTCGGCGGGCTTTGTTGTGGTCGTTGTCGGGCAAAAAAAAAGCGCCTCAGAGGAGGCGCGGGAAAAAGACAGATTGGAAGCGTCACATGGGTGCCACTTGAATGAGGGATGAGCCGTGCCATCCAAGTGTGAGTGCATCATGCCTTTTCCAGTCTGAAGCCCTTCTGAGGCGATTCTTCATGCTGTGTTCATTTTGCTAAACGCCCGGTGGCGTCAGCGTGAAGTTGTCGACAGTCTGTTGCTCCAATGCCAGCAGCCAGCGCTTGATGGGGATGCCGCCAGCGTACCCCGTCAGCGCGCCGCTGCTGCCTATCACTCGGTGGCAGGGCACTATGATGCTGAGCGGGTTGCGGCCGTTGGCCGCCCCGACGGCCCGCACCGCCTTGGGGTTGCCGATGGCCTCTGCAATCTCGAGGTAGCTGACGGTCTCGCCGTAGGGGATGTCGCACAGGGCGCGCCACACCGACTGCTGGAAGGGGGTGCCTCTGGCGGCGAGCGGCAGCGTGAAGTGCTGCAGCCGGCCGACAAAATAGGCCTCGAACTGCTCGAGGTAGGGGGCCAGGGCCACATCGTCCCGCTGCCACTGCGCTCTGGGGGTCACTGGCTGCTCCCCTCGCACGAACTCCACGAAGCGCAGGCCATCCTGGTCGATGGCGACCAGCAGGGGGCCCTGGGCGCTGTCACAAAAGCTGTATCTCATGAGTCTCTTTTCCTCGGCCTGAACGGCTCACTCCATCCCGGGCTTGCCACGGGCCGACTTGATCTCGCCCTTGCGCTTCTTGGCGTCGACCCGCTTGCGCTGGGAGCTGCGGGTCGGCTTGGTGGCATGGCGGGCCTTGGGACGCCAGGCGGCCTTTTTCAGCAGTTCGGTCAGGCGGCTCATGGCCTCCTTGCGGTTCATGTCCTGGCTGCGGTGGGTCTCGACCCTGATCTGGATGAAACCATCGTGGACCCGGCTGTCGCTCAGTTTCTCCAGCCCCTCCTTGTAGAGATCCGGCAGGCTGGGGGAGTCGCGATAATCGAAGCGCAGCCAGACGGCGGAGTCCGTCTTGTTGACGTGCTGGCCCCCGGCACCCTGGGCGCGCATGGTCTGAAACTGCAGCTCATGCCAGGGAATGATCACGCTGTTGGAGATGACTAACATGGGGTGATGCTCTCATTTGGTGCATCAAGGGAGTCTGGTGCAGCTTGGTGCCTCATTATGGGGCGAGATGCGCTTCCTTGGTGATCCTGAGCCGAAATGGCCCAAGGGTTAATGGCTATCTTTATGAAAATAAACAATAAAAATACTTGGCACAAGAATTGATGACCTCTTCATGACATACCATGGATTGGGAGCAACCAGATGAAGCTGATTACTGCGATTATCAAACCTTTCAAGTTGGACGATGTGCGCGAGGCCATCGCCAACCTGGGCGTCGAGGGGCTGACCGTGTCCGAGGTCAAGGGCTTTGGTCGCCAGAAGGGGCACACCGAATTATACCGGGGGGCCGAGTACCAGGTCGACTTCCTGCCGAAGGTAAAGCTGGAGATCGCCACCGCCGACGAGAACGTGGAAGGGGTGATCGAGGCCATCTGCAAGGCGGCTTATACCGGCAAGATAGGGGACGGCAAGATCTTCGTCTATGACCTGCTGCAGGCAGTGCGCATCCGTACCGGCGAGAGCGACGACGAGGCGCTGTGATCCCGCGCCAGGGCCCCGGCCACTGAGCCGACCGGGTTGAGCGCTCAGGCCCTGCCGGGTCGATAGCAAAAGAGAATGCGTGATCATGGAGAGACTGGGTGGGATTCCATCCGGTCTTTTTGTTTTAGCAGTGATTAAATATGTGGCCCTACCTCTGCAAACCGCCTTGATCCTCTCATCCTGATTCATGCAGAATGCAAACGAAAATGGTTATCACTTTATGCACAGACAAGGAATGGATGATGAAAATGAAGATGCTGGCGCTGGTGTTCTCCTCGCTGATCGCCCAGTCGGCCTTTGCCGCCGCTGAAGTGAATGTCTACTCCAATCGGCAGGATGAGCTGATCAAGCCCATCATCCAGCAGTTCGAGAAAGAGACCGGGATCAAGGTCAATGTGGTGTTTGCCAAAGAGGGGCTGAACGAGCGCCTGGAGCGCGAAGGCAAGCTCTCCCCGGCGGATCTGATGCTGACTGTCGACATCAGCCGTCTGACCGATCTGGTGGACAAGGATCTGGTGCAGCCGGTGGACAGCAAGACGCTGCAGGAGAACATCCCCGCCATCTATCGCGATCCGGACAACAAGTGGTTCGCCCTGACTACCCGGGTGCGCGCCATCTACTCCAGCAAGGATCGTCTCGGCAAGCTCGACACCATCCGCTACGAAGATCTGGTCAAGCCTGAATTCAAAGGAAAAATTTGTACCCGCAGCGGCAAGCACGAGTACAATGTGGCGCTGGTTTCGTCCATGATCGCCCATCACGGCATGGCGGACACCAAGACCTGGCTGGAAGGGGTCAAGGCCAATCTGGCGCGCAAGCCGCAAGGCAACGACCGGGATCAGGTCAAGGCGATCAAGGACGGTATCTGTGATGTCTCCCTGGGCAACAGCTACTACCTGGGCGCCATGTTGAAAGACCCGGCGCAGAAGTCCTGGGCCGACGCGGTCGAGATCAACTTCCCGAACCAGGCTGATCGCGGTGCCCACGTCAACGTGAGCGGCGTGGCCATGACCAAGTATGCCAAGAACAAGGAAGCCGCCCAGAAGCTGATGGAATTCCTCTCTGGCGACACCGCCCAGCACATGTATGCGGATGTGAATGCCGAGTATCCTGTCAAGGCCGGAGTCGAGCCTTCTGCCATGGTCAAGTCCTGGGGCAGTTTCAAGTCTGACCCCATGCCGGTCAGCGACTATGCCAAGCACCGCAAGGACGCCTTGCAGCTGCTGGATGAAGTGAAATTCGACTTGTAATCAGATGGGGCCTAAGGCCCCATCAATCGCTGTGGACTCATGAAAAATTGTGGATGGATTGCCGGCAGCTGGGCCACCGCCCTGCTGCTGGGTTTGCCGGTGCTTGCCCTCATCTTCTCTGCCTTCTCGGCAGACGGAGAGCTGTTTCGCCACCTCGCCGATACGGTACTGATCGACTACCTTGGCAACACCTCAGGGCTGGTGCTGGGGGTAGTGCTGCTCAGCCTGCTGTTTGGGGTGCCCACCGCCTGGCTGGTCGCCATGTGCCAGGTGCCGGGGCGCCGCGCCCTGCAGTGGGCGCTGATGCTGCCCATGGCCATGCCCTCCTACATAGTGGCTTACGTCTATACCGACCTGCTCGACTACTCGGGCCCGCTGCAGGCGGGGCTGAGATCCCTGTTTGACTGGCAAAGTCCGGCCGATTACTGGTTCCCGGCCATCCGCTCCCTCGGCGGTGCCGCCTGGGTGCTGGCGCTGGTGCTCTTCCCCTACGTCTATCTGCTGGCGCGCGCCTCCTTCCTGGAGCAGTCGGTCAGCCTCATTCACTCCAGCCGGTTGCTCGGCTGCACCCCCTGGCAGAGCTTTCGTCGCCTCAGCCTGCCCCTGGCCCGTCCCGCCATCATGGTGGGGGCGTCGCTGGTGGCGATGGAGACACTGGCGGACTTCGCCACCGTCCATTTCTTTGCCATCAACACCCTGACGACGGCCATTTACGACACCTGGCTCGGTTACGGCAGCCTGGCCACCGCAGCCCGGCTCTCCTGCCTGATGCTGCTGGCGGTGGTGTTGCTCATCGCCCTGGAGCGCCGCTCCCGCCAGCGCCAGCAGGTATTCCAGAAATCCATGGGCCATGAGCAGCCCCTGCGCTACCCCCTCAAGGGGGCGAGCCGTCTGCTGGCCGGGTTCTGGTGCTGGGGACTGGTGCTGGCCGGTTTTGGCCTGCCGTTCGTGATCCTGCTGGATTACGGGGTGCGCTATTTCGAACTCTCGTGGACGCCGGAATTCGTGCGCTTCGCTGGCAACAGCTTGGCTATCTCGGCCCTGACTGCCCTGCTAGCCATGGCCATCGCCCTGCTGCTCGGCTTCTTCCGCCGCCTCGATGGCGGCACCCGCAGCCTGCTGCCCCTGCGTATCGCCGCCACCGGCTATGCCATGCCGGGCACTGTGCTCGCCATCGGGGTGCTGGTGCCGCTGACGGCGCTGGATTTTGGTCTCAACGATCTGGCCGAGTGGCTCGGGATGCAGGGGCCAGGTCTGCTGCTGACCGGCACCCTCACCGCCATCGTATTCGGCTACCTGGTGCGCTTCGTGGCCATCGCCATCGGCTCGGTGGAGAGCAGCATGGGTAAGATCTCCCCCAGCCTCGACATGGCGGCCCGCTCCCTGGGGCAGGGGACGGGGGGCATGCTGCGCCGGGTGCATCTGCCCCTGGTGCGACGGGGCCTCTTTGCCGGCGCCATGCTGGTGTTCATCGAATCCATGAAGGAGCTGCCCGCGGCCCTGCTGCTGCGGCCGTTCAACTTCGAGACCCTGGCGACCCATGTCTACCAGTTCGTCTCGGACGAGATGCTGGAGCGGGGGGCGCTCGGCGCCATCGTCATCGTGCTGGTGGGGCTGGTGCCGCTTATCTGGGTCAACCGCAGCCTGGACAGTCCGGGGCACTGAGTCGCCACGCCGGCCAATGAAATTGCATACGGTGTGCTTGGCCGAAAGGCCGCGCACCGCCAGAAACGAGAGGAAGTCAGTCGTGTCTTGCTTGCAAGTAGAGAAGGTTAGCTGCCGTTACAACGGCCAGAACGTGCTGGAGCAGCTCTCCCTGACGGTGGACGACAACGAGATCGTCTGCCTGCTGGGAGCGAGTGGCTGTGGCAAGACAACGCTGCTCAAGGCGGTCGCCGGTCTGCTGCCGCTGGCGGAAGGCCGTATTCATCTCGGTGAGACCCTGCTGGACGGGCCCGGCGTGACGGTGTCGCCTGAGCGTCGCCACATCGGCATGATCTTTCAGGATTACGCCCTCTTCCCCCACCTGACGGTGGCCGAGAACATCGGCTTCGGGCTGACCCGGGCGCCTCGCGACAGCCGCCAGCAGCAGATCGACGAGGCGCTGACCCTGGTCAACCTGCAGGGGCTGGGGGATCGCTATCCCCATCAGCTCTCCGGTGGTCAGCAGCAGCGGGTCGCCATTGCCCGCGCCCTGGTCTGCAAGCCCAGATTGATGCTGCTGGACGAGCCCTTCTCCAACATCGATACCCAGGTGAGGATGAAGCTGATCCTGGAGATCCGCACCCTGCTCAAGCGTCAGGGGATAGGCGCTATCTTCGTCAGTCACAGCAAGGAGGAGGCGTTCGCCTTCGCCGATCGGCTGGCGCTGTTCCGGGCCGGTCGCATCGAGCAGGTGGGTCAGCCGGAGCAACTCTATCGCCGCCCCGAGAACCGCTTCGTGGCGGAGTTTCTCGGCGGGGTCAACTATCTGGCGGCCGAGGTGGCGGACAGCCACTGCGTGCAGACAGCGCTCGGGGTCATCTGTGGCCATGAGCCGCACGGTCGCGCCCCGGGAGAGCGGCTGCAGCTGATGCTCAGGCCCCAGCAGCTGGCATTGGCGGCCGCCGCCGACGGCGACTTGCTGGTGCGGGAGCAGCAGTTCCTCGGCCATCACTGCCGGGTGCTGGTGGAGTGCGCCGGCCAGGTGCTGGAGGCCAGCATAGGGGAGCCTCTCGAAGGGGAGAGGGCGCGGGTGACCGTGGCCCCCCATGCCCTGGTGCTGTTCGAACAGATGCCTTGATAGTGATGTGAAATCAAGGAATTGACCCCGTTCCGGTTTATAATCGCGCCACGCCCATAGCCAATGTCTTTGGAGAGAGAAATGAAAGCCCAAGCCGGGATCTGCGCAGAGCCGAATCTGCATGCCCTCTATCTGATGTTCAATCGCACCGGTGACGGTGTCGAGCTGGCCACCCGTCTGGCCAGGCTGCCGGTTCTGTGGGATGCGGTGAGCGCCGATTTCCCCGACGCCGGTTTCAGCGGTCTGGTCGCCGTCGGCGCCGAGGGCTGGGATGCCATCTACCCGGCCGCCCGTCCGCCCCAGTTCCGTGGCTTTATGGCGCAGGAGGCCAATGGCAACAAGGCGCCTAACACCCCGTTCGATCTGTTCGTGCAGCTGCGCGCCGATCGGGTGGACGTCCTCCATCACGCCGGCCATCGTGTCATGGCCCTGCTGGCCGGACTGGTGGAGCTGGCCGAGGAAGTCCGCGGTTTTCGCAACCAGGATTGCCGTGATCTGACCGGTTTCGTCGACGGTACCGAGAACCCCCAGGGTGAGCACAGGGCCGAAGTGGCGCTGATCGACGGGGGTGAGTTTGCCGGCGGTTCCTACGTTCATGTCCAGCGCTGGGTGCACGCCATGAGCGACTGGGAGAAGCTGGCGCTGAAGGAGCAGGAGGACATCATAGGCCGTACCAAGGCGGACAACATCGAGTACGAGTCGGCCGACAAACCCCTGACCTCCCACATCAAGCGGGTCAACCTCAAGACTCCGAAGGGAGAGTCCATGGAGATACTGCGCCAGAGCATGCCCTGGGGCACCATGACCGAGCAGGGGCTCTACTTCATCTCCTGCTGCCGCACCCCGCTGCACTTCAACGCCATGCTGGCCAGCATGTACAAGGGGGAGGGCAGCCACTTCGATCACCTGCTGCGCTTCACCAGGGCGGTGACAGGGGCCGCCTTCTTCGCCCCCTCCATCGATTTTCTGGTCGCCCGGGGCAACTAAGCCCACTTGCGGATCGCGCAGAAACAAAAATCCCGGCCTTGGCCGGGATTTTTCGTTCAGGTGGCGCGAGCGCGACCCGATCAGGGGGTCTGTTCGAACAGCTCGAGGGCGGAGAGGTAGAGCTCTTCGATGTCGGTGTCGCTGGTCGGGGTGATGAAGATGGTGTCATCACCGGCTATGGTGCCGAGGATACCTTCGGCCTTGCCGAGGGAGTCGAGCAGGCGGGCGATCAGCTGGGCCGCACCCGGGCTGGTGTGGATCACCACCAGGGCGCCGTTGTGGTCGACATCCAGTACCAGATTCTTGAGCGGGCTGGAGGTAGTGGGCACACCCAGCTCCACCGGCAGGCAGTAGACCATCTCCATCTTGGCATTGCGGGTGCGGACGGCGCCGAAGCGGCTCAGCATGCGCGAGACCTTGGACTGGTTGATGTTCTCAAAGCCCATCTCTTGCAGGGCAGTGACTATCTCTGCCTGGGAGCCAAAGCGCTCCTCTTTCAGCAAGGCTTTAAAGGCCTTGGCCAGTTTTTCTTGCTTGTCGTTATGTTTCATCTTGGACTCACGAATGAGGGAGGTGACCGCCTGTCACGCTCAGGCGGCAGATACGAACAGCGCTGCTATTTTGCATTCATATGCCTGTTTTGGCAAGGAAGCGGCGCTTGTTCTGCATATTGATTCAAATATAGCTTGCATCAACTTATGCTGGCGCTAGAATCAGGACGAAATTTTGAAAACTTATTCAATTGGGCTGTATGGGTATCGAATTAATCGGCATCGAAAAATCCTGGCACAAGGTGCCGGTACTGCAACAGGTCAGCTTCCGGACTGCACCCGGCGAGACCTTGGTATTGCTGGGCCCGAGCGGTGCGGGCAAGAGTTCGCTGCTGCGGATGATGAACCTGCTGGATACCCCGGATGCGGGTGTGCTGCGCATCGCTGACAGTGAATTTTCTTTCCCGTCCAGCCTCTCTGCCGCGGAATTCAACCGTCAGGCCCAGGCCCTGCGCCGCAAGGTGGGCATGGTGTTCCAGCAGTACAATCTCTGGCCCCATCTCACCGTGATGGAGAATCTCATCGAAGCCCCCATCAAGGTGCTGGGCATGAGCCGCGAGGCTGCCATCGAGAAGGGCGCCTACCTGCTGGCCCAGTTGCAGCTGGCCGACAAGCGGGATGCCTGGCCTGCGCGACTCTCCGGCGGCCAGCAGCAGCGGGTGGCCATCGCCAGAACCCTGATGATGGATCCCCAGGTGCTGCTGTTCGATGAACCGACCGCGGCCCTCGATCCCGAAATAACCAAAGAGGTGGCGGAGATCATCCGCACCCTGAGCCAGACCGGCATCACCCAGGTGGTGGTGACCCACGAGGTGGAGTTCGCCCGCAAGGTGGCCAGTCAGGTGATTTATCTGGAGAAGGGGCGGATCATCGAATCCGGCACCGCCGCCATCTTCCAATCCCCGCAAACCAGCCGGTTTGCCGAATTCTTGATGCATTGATACTGAATCGATAAGGAAGCTGTCATGAAAAAGAGTCTGTTGCTGGTTGCTGCCATGGGTCTGCTGAGCACCTCGGTGCTGGCCAAGGAGATCAAGTTCGCCACCGAGGCCACCTATGCGCCGTTCGAATACCTGGACGACAAGAACGAGTTCCAGGGCTTTGACATCGATCTGGCCCGCGCCGTCTGCGAGCAGGCCAAGCTGGAGTGCAGCTTCCACAACCAGGCCTTCGACAGCCTGATCCCCAGCCTCAAGTTCCGTCGCTATGACGCCGTCATCGCCGCCATGGACGTGACCCCGGAGCGGGCCGCCCAGGTCGACTTCTCCGACATCTATTACGAGAACTCCGCGGTCTTCGTGGCCAAGAAGGGCGCCTTCAAGGGGCCTGAAGAGCTGGTGGACAAGACGGTCGGCGTGCAGAACGGCACCTCCCACCAGTCCTACCTGGTGGACAACTGGGTGAGCAAGGGTCTGCTGACCGTGCCCTACGCCAGCTACCAGAGCGCCTTCCTCGACATGATGAACGGTCGCACCGACGGCGTCTTCGCCGACACCGCGGTCGCCGCCGACTGGCTCAAGCAGCACAAGGAGTACGGCGTCATCGGCACGCCGGTGACCGACGCCAAGTACTTCGGTACCGGCTTTGGCATCGCGGTGGCCAAGGGCAACCAGGAGCTGCTGACCCAGCTGAACAAGGGGCTGGCCGAGATCAAGGCCAACGGCACCTATCAGAAGATCTTCGACAAGTACTTCGCGCAGTAAGCCATGCTGAGCCTGTTGTTGGATGCAGCCTGGATGACCCTGGGGCTGGCCTTGGCATCACTGGTCGGGGGCATGGCGCTTGCGCTGGCGTTCAGCGCCGCCGAGCTCAGCAAGCGCAGTTGGCTGGTGTGGCCCGTGGCCACGCTGACCACGCTCATTCGTGGTTTGCCCGAGCTGCTGGTGGTGCTGTTCATCTACTTCGGCTCGACCCAGGTGCTCTTCCTCATCACCGGGGAGTATGTGGAGTTCAGCCCGTTCGCCTGTGGCGTGCTGGCGCTCTCCCTGCTGTTCGCCAGCTACGCCACCCAGACCCTGCGGGCCGCCCTTAATGCGGTGCCCGCCGGGCAGCGGCTGGCGGCGCTGGCGCTCGGCCTCGGCAAGAGTCACATCTTCTTTCGCATCGTGCTGCCCCAGGCCTGGCGCCATGCCTTGCCGGGGCTGGGCAACCAGTGGCTGGTGCTGCTCAAAGACACGGCCCTGGTGTCGCTTATCGGGGTGAACGAGATGATGCGCCAGGCCCAGATGGCCTCTGCCAGCACCTATGAACCCTTCACCTGGTACGCCGCGGCCGCCCTCATCTATCTGGCCATCAGCCTGGTGAGTGAATTTGGCCTCAAGCAGGCGTCCCGCTACACCCGCCGTTACGGAGGCTGATCATGCAGGATTACCTGATGACCCTGCCGGGGGGATTTGTTATTACCCTGCAACCGACCGTCTTCAGTCAGCTGAGTGACTGCGGGTTCAAGCAGGCGGCTCGCTATACCCGTCGTTACGGAGGCTGATCATGCAGGATTACCTGATGACCCTGCTGGGGGGGCTGGCGATTACCCTGCAGCTCACCGTGTTCAGCCTGCTGCTTGGCGTGCTGATGGCGGCAGGCATGACCTGGGTGCTGGAGCGCCGCATTCCGGTGGCGACCCAGCTGGTGCAGCTGTGGGTGCTGGTCTTCACCGGCACGCCTCTACTCATCCAGATCTTCCTCATCTACTACGGGCCTGGCCAGTTTGAATGGCTCAAGGCGGGGCCGCTCTGGCCGTTGCTCAAGCAACCCTGGTTCTGCGCCGTGCTGGCGCTCGGGTTCAACACCGCGGCCTACTCCACCCGGTTGTTCAAGGGGGCGCTCGACGCCATCCCCGCAGGCGAGGTGGAAGCCTGCCGGGCGCTCGGCTTCTCCGCCGGCCAGACTCTGTGGATGAAGACCCGCCACGCGGCCCGTCGGCTGGTACCCGCCTACTCCAACGAAGTGATCCTGGTGCTCAAGGGCAGCTCGCTCGCCAGCACCATCACCATCATGGACATCATGGGGCTGGCCCAGCGTCTCAACGCCCAGACCTATGACACCCTGGCGGTGTTCACCGTGGCCGGGGGCCTCTACCTGACCATGAATGGATTGTTAACAATTGGTTTCCGCTGGTGCGAGAAGCGGGCACTGGCATTCCAGTCCTGAAGCAGTCGTATTTACCTCTTAATGGTGAGGGAGACACAGGAAATCTGTGTCTTTCCTCTCATTTATCGCATATTCCTCTCCGCTTTCGTCGCCGCTTGCTCCCTGGCTCACAGAACCCGTGATTACAACTGTTATCAGATTGTTTTTTAGCAGGGGATCCTTTAAGGTGAGGCGCACAATAAGAAACAGCGTTAACCCAACTAGAAACAACCTTAAACCTACGCTTAGACATGGAGTTGATCATGAAAGTTGCCGTTCTGGGTGCCGCCGGTGGCATCGGCCAAGCCCTTGCTCTGCTGTTGAAAAATCGCCTGCCTGCCGGTTCCGAGTTGAGCCTGTATGACATTGCCCCGGTCACCCCGGGCGTGGCGGCGGACCTGAGCC
Organism: Aeromonas sp. S16(2024); assembly: GCF_041403065.1. NCBI lineage: Bacteria > Pseudomonadati > Pseudomonadota > Gammaproteobacteria > Aeromonadales > Aeromonadaceae > Aeromonas > Aeromonas sp. S16(2024). The sequence goes on from NZ_JBGLQX010000017.1 coordinate 58,121, forward strand.
ATATCCCGACTGACGTGAAAGTAAAAGGTTTCTGCGGTGAAGATCCGAGCCCGGCTCTGGTCGGCGCCGATGTCGTGCTGATCTCTGCCGGCGTGGCGCGCAAGCCCGGCATGGATCGTTCCGATCTGTTCAACATCAACGCCGGTATCGTCAAGAACCTGGTGGAGAAGTGTGCCGCCTCCTGCCCGAAAGCACTGATCGGCATCATCACCAACCCGGTCAACACCACGGTCGCCATCGCCGCCGAAGTGCTGAAGAAGGCCGGTGTCTATGACAAGCGCCGCCTGTTCGGCGTGACCACCCTGGACGTCATCCGTGGCGAGACCTTCGTGGCCGAGGCCAAGGGCCTGAACATCGACAAGATCCGTGTCAACGTGATCGGTGGCCACAGTGGCGTGACCATTCTGCCGCTGCTCTCCCAGATCGAAGGGGCCAGCTTCACCGCGGAAGAAGCGGCTGCCATGACCAAGCGCATCCAGAATGCCGGTACCGAAGTGGTGGAAGCCAAGGCCGGTGGCGGTTCTGCCACCCTCTCCATGGGTCAGGCAGCCTGCCGTTTCGGTCTGTCCCTCATCAAGGGTCTGCAGGGCGAAGCCAATGTCATCGAGTGCGCCTATGTGGAAGGCAACGGCGAGCACGCCACCTTCTTCGCGCAGCCGGTGCTGCTGGGCAAGAATGGTGTCGAGAGCGTGCTGGACTACGGCAAGCTGAGCGCCTTCGAGCAAGAGTCCATGGACAGCATGCTGGCTACCCTGAAGGCCGATATCCAGCTGGGTGTCGACTTCGTCAAGTAAGCCGCAGCGTCGATCATGAGGGGAGCCCAGGCTCCCCTTTGTCATTTCCGGGGTTTGCCATGACGGACTAAGGAGATGGACCCGGCTGCCGATAAAGAGGGCAGCAGGAGATCCCTATGATGAAACCCAGTACCCTCATCGGCCTCGTCGGTCTATGCAGCCTCCCCTTGCAGGGGGCCGAGCCGATCTCGGCGGCCACGCAAACCCAGTCGGCGACGGTGACGGCCGCCCCCGTCCCGGCGCCCTCGGCGGCCTTGCCATCGACCGCCTCAGCGCCAGCACAGGTTGCATCAGCGACCCTACCGGCCACCGCACCTGTACCCTCAGCCGCGGTGCCGGCGGCTGCCGTTGCCCCTGCGTCGGCAGCGTTGCCTACGGCTGCCGCTGCTCCGGCCCCTGTGTTGTCGAGCGTTGATGCACCCGCCCCAGTGGCATCAGCCCCGGCGGCGGCACCGCTGCCCAGGGCGGTGACGCCGGTGACGCTGGCTACGGGAGAGCTGCAGGCGGTGCCGCTCTATCGGCAGGACGAGCTGCTCAACTGGATAGAGCAGGGACGTCATCTGACCCGGGTGAAGCAGGACAGGTGCCAGCTGACCCAGGACATAGAGGCACGCGCCTCTGTAATGAAGATCCCGGCCTATCAGTTCCTGTGGGGGGACATGCTGGCCTGGGGCGTCTGCATCAAGCCGGACGCCCAGATCGGGGTGCAATACATGTGGGAGGCGGCCAATCAGGGTCTGGCTCCCGCACTGGAGCAGCTGGGGCGCTATTACTGGAAAGGCATCCTGGTCCAGAAGGATCTGGTGCGGGCCGAGACCCTGATGCGGGAGGCCGCCAGCCTGGGTTTCCAGCGGGCCCAGATAGAGTGGGTCGAGATGCTGCTGCAGGGCATGGGCAGTCCGCTGGATTACGAGGAGGCCTACCACTGGCTGCACGGCGCCGTCATCGGCGACAAGGCGACCCACCAGAAGGCGGCTAGCCTGCTGAGCCGGCTCGGCAATCGCATGCCCGCCAATGCCATCGCCCGCGCCAAGGCGATGCGCTAAGCCCGGCAGGCCAGGCCACTCGATACAACAAGGCCCGCGAACCTGAGTTCGTGGGCCTTGTGCATTTCCCCGGGCAGGAGGCGGGATCAGAGATCCTGATGGGGGCCGAATACCTCGTAGTGCATCCGGTCGGCAGGCACGCCCAAACTGCTCAGCTGATCTTTCACCGCCTTCATGAAGCCCAGGGGGCCGCAGAAGTAGTAGTGAGCGTTGGCCGGGATGAGGCCTGTGGCCTGTTCCAGCACCAGGGTGCCGCTGAAGTCGTAGTCCTTCCCCTGCACGTCCTGCTCGGCAGGCACCCTGTACCAGACCCGGCTCTGCAAGCTGGCATGCTGGCGGCTCTTGGCCTGGATCTCTTCCTTGAAGGCATGGTGGGCGCCATGCTCGCAGGCATGGAGCCAGCGGATTTCAGTTTCTGGTTGCTCGGCCAGCAACTGGTTGAGCATGCTCAGCATGGGGGTCAGACCCACCCCAGCGGAGAGCAGCACCACTGGGGTGGTCGGCTCGGTTTGCAGGAAGAAGTCCCCTGCCGGTGGCATCAGCGCCACCTCGTCACCGATGTGAAGCTGGTCATGCAGCAGGTTGGAGGCCTGGCCCTGGGGCTCGCGCTTGACGCTAATGCGGTAGTCGCGACCATTGGGGGCATCGGAGAGGGAGTATTGACGGATCTCCTGATGCTCCAGCGACGGGTGATTGAGCCGGATGCTGATATATTGCCCCGGCTTGAAGCGCAGCACGGGTTTGCCGTCGACGGGGGCCAGCACGAAGGAGGTGACAAGCTCGCTCTCCTGGCGCTTCTCCTTGATGAGGAAGGGGCGGGTCCCCTGCCAGCCACCGAGCTCGCTCGCCTTCTCCCGGTAGAGCTCACCCTCCCGACCGATGAAGATGTCGGCCAGCACGCCATAGGCCTTGCCCCAGGCTTCCAGTACCTCGTCCGTCACCGCGTTGCCACCCATTTCTTTGAGCGTGGCCAAGAGATGACTACCCACAATGTGATATTGTTCCGGCTGGATCAGGAAACCCGTGTGCTTGTGGGCGATGCGTTCCACAGCTCCGGCCAGGGCCCCCAGGTTGTCGATGTTCCTGGCGTAGGCCGCCACGGCACTGAACAGGGCCAGGGGCTGACCACCACTGCGCTGATGAGCCAGGTTGAACACATCCTTCAACTCGGGGTTGTGGTTGAACATGCGCTGGTAGAAGTGCTGGGTGAGGGCAGGCCCCGCCGATTCGAGCAAAGGAATGGTGCTCTTGATGACGGCGATGGTGGCTTGGTCTAACATAGGAGGTCCTTTCTAATTGAACATCTGGAATGTCACTTAATAAGTTGCATCCTAAATGTTTAATTGATCTGGATCAATCATCAATTCTTTGCGCTATGCGCCACAGGCACTATGAGACTAACAAGCTATACCGATTTTGGATTGAGAGCCCTGCTCTATCTGGCCACGTTGCCGGAGGGGGAATTGTCGAGCGTGGCCAAGGTGTCTGCCTTGTATGACGTCTCTCGCAATCACATGGTGAAGGTGGTGAATCAGCTGGTGAAGCTGGGTTATCTGCAGTCCCAGCGTGGCAAGAATGGCGGGATCCGCATGGCCTGTTCCCCTGAGAGCGTGAACATAGGCCAGGTGATCCGGGCGCTGGAGGGCAATCTGGACGGCATCGACTGCAACTCGCCGGTGTGCCACATCGTTTCCGTCTGTCTGCTCAAGAGTGCCCTGAAGGAGGCGATGAACGCCTTCCTTGCGGTGATGGACGGCTATACGCTGCAAGATCTGCTGGCCAACCGCGACGAGCTGCAGCAGGTGTTCGGCGAGTTGATCCCGACCCTGGTGCTGGAGCCGGATGACGAGAGCGAGTGAGACGAAAAAGGCTGCCATCGGCAGCCTTTTTTCAATCCTCGTAACCTGACTCGTTACGGTAGAGGTGTGGCATGATCCTCGCCATCTTCACCATGTTGTTCTCCACTTCGAGTATCTCGATGGGATAACCCGCCAGCCTGACGCTGATGTTGGGCTGGGGGATCTCTTCCAGGTACTCCAGGATCACCCCGTTGAGAGTGCGCGGGCCGTCGATGGGCAGGTGCCAGTGCATCTCCTTGTTCAGCTCGCGGATGCTGGCGGAGCCTTCCACCAGGAAGGAGCCGTCCGGCTGGGGGTGGATCTCGTCGCTCGGCGCCGGGGCCATGGAGGTGGTGAAGTCGCCCACTATCTCTTCCAGGATGTCATCCAGGGTGATCAGCCCCTGGATATCCCCATACTCGTCGACAATCAGCCCGATCCTCTCCTTGTTGCGCTGGAACTTGGCCAGCTGCACGTTGAGGGGGGTGCCCTGTGGAATGAAGTAAATGGGATCGACTTCCCGCAGCAGGCTGGACTTGCTGAACTGGTCCTTGGCGACCAGCCTGAGGGCATCACGAGAGTGTAAAAATCCGACAACGTCGTCAATATTGTCGCGATAGAGCAGGATCTTGGTGTGAGCGCAGTGAGCCAGCTGGCGCAATATGCTCTTCCAGTCATCGTTGATGTCGATGGCAGAGATCTCGCTGCGCGGCACCATGATGTTTTCCACCGTCATCTTGTCCAGATCCAGAATGCTGATCAGCATCTCCTGATGGCGCTGGGGAATGAGGCTGCCCGCCTCGTTGACTATGGTGCGCAGCTCTTCGGTGTTGAGGGAGTCATCCTTGCGATGTTCCAGTCGCAGCAGCTTGAGCAAGAGGTTGGTGATGCTGTTGATGAGCCAGACCAGGGGGGCGAAGGGCACCATCAGCCCCTTGAGAACCCAGGAGGCGGGGTAGGCGATGCGCTCGGGAAACATGGCCGCCAGTGTCTTGGGGGTGACTTCCCCGAACACGAGCACCACCAGGGTGAGGCCGAAGGTGGCGATGGCGACGCCGAGATCCCCGAACAGCCGGATGCAGACTATGGTGGCGATGGCGGAGGCCAGGATGTTGACCAGGTTGTTGCCGATGAGGATGAGGCCAAGCAGGCGATCCGGTCGGGCCAGCAGCTTTTCGACCCGACGGGCTGCCTTGTGCTTGGTTTGGGCCAGATGCCGCAACTTGTAGCGGTTGAGGGACATCAGACCGGTTTCGGAACTGGAGAAGAAGGCTGACAACACAATCAAGATAACGAGAACAATCAGTAATGTGCTCGTTGAGATACTGTCCAAGAAGGGCTCCTGTTGGGGTGGTGTTTGGGTGGCTGAACCGTCAGCTCAGCAAGACTTCCTTGACGAAGCGGCTGCCAAAGTAGGCCAGGGTCAGGATGACGCTGCCGATGAGGCTCAGCATGATGACCTTGCGACCGCGCCAGCCACGGGTGTGGTGACCCCACAGCAGCAAGGCATAGACGCACCAGGCCAGGATCGAGAGGATGGCCTTGTGGGACTTGCCCTGGGCGAACATGTCTTCCAGGAAGAACAGACCCGAGGCGATGGAGAGCGTCAGCAGCAAGAGGCCCGCGGAGATGAGCTGGAACAGGCGCTTCTCCACCGTCATCAGGGGCGGCATGGCCGGCAGATGGCTTATCTTTCTGGACTTCAGCTGCCGATCCAGACAGGCAAGCTGGAGCGCGAACAGGCAGGCGATCATCAGTACCGAATAGGCCATCAAGGCGAGCCCGATGTGCAGCAGCAGTTGGGGATGCGCTTCCAGGTGGGTGATGTAGCGACCCGGTATGAGGGCGCTGGCGGCGAGCAGCAAGGCCGAGAAACTGTAGACCACGGGCAGCAGGATCCAGCCGTTGAAACGGCGGGTAACGCAGGTCATGAAGCAGCTGATGATGAGGCTGACCAGGGAGGCGACGTTCAACATGCTGAGATTCTGGCCGGAATGGGTGGCCAGCACCTCGCTGCCCACCGCCACACCATGGGCGGTCAGGGCCAGGCCGACACAGGCAAACAGCGACACCTGCCCGACGGGCTTGGCGCTGAGCAGCAGGTGCAGAGAGGCGATGATGGCCAGCAGGTAAAACGCCAGGGCCAGAACAGAGATCACGATCATAACCAGGTCGTTGTCGAACAAGCTTTTATGGATAAGAGGGGCAGTATACCTTGCACAAGATATGCTCGCCAGTTGTGCCAGGGGCTAACTGCCCATATATAAGTAGCAGCTGACAGCCCCGTGCGGCGAATAATCGTCCTCCGGCGTTGACTGGGGTATAATGCCCTCCATTTGTTACACCCGCTCATTCGATGGCGGGTCACCGCCACAAGCGGTGAGTAATCGTCCTCACAGTGCTGACTGGGGTATAATGCCCCACTAGTTACGCCAAGAATCGGAATGCGTCATGTTTGAGAATTTGACTGAACGACTCTCGCGCACCCTGCGCAATGTCAGTGGCCGTGGCCGGCTGACCGAAGAGAACATCAAGGATACCTTGCGTGAAGTGCGCATGGCGCTGCTCGAGGCGGACGTGGCCCTGCCGGTGGTGCGTGACTTCGTTGCCCGCGTGAAAGAACGTGCCGTCGGCCAGGAAGTGGCCAAGTCCCTGAGCCCGGGCCAAGCCTTCATCAAGATAGTGCATGGCGAGCTGGTCTCCGTCATGGGAGAGGCAAACGAGCAGCTCAATCTGGCCGCACAGCCGCCGGCCATCATCCTGATGGCGGGCCTGCAGGGTGCCGGTAAGACCACGACTGTGGGCAAGCTCGCCAAGCTGCTCAAGGAGCGCCACAAGAAGAAGGTGCTGGTGGTCAGTGCCGACGTCTACCGCCCGGCGGCGATCAAGCAGCTCGAGACCCTGGCCAATGACATCTCGGTCGATTTCTTCCCGAGCGATGTGACCCAGAAGCCGGTGGCGATCGCCACCGCCGCCATCGATCAGGCGCGCAAGAAATTCTATGACGTGGTGATCGTCGATACCGCCGGTCGTCTGCACGTGGACACCGAGATGATGGCGGAGATCCAGGATCTTCACGCCACCATCAAGCCGGTCGAGACCCTGTTCGTGGTGGATGCCATGACAGGTCAGGATGCTGCCAATACCGCCAAGGCGTTCAACGAAGCGCTGCCGCTCACCGGCGTCATCCTCACCAAGGCGGACGGCGACGCCCGCGGCGGTGCCGCCCTGTCGGTGCGCCACATCACCGGCAAGCCGGTCAAGTTCATCGGTATGGGCGAGAAGACCGATGCCCTTGAGCCCTTCCACCCGGACCGACTCGCGTCCCGCATCCTCGGCATGGGGGACGTGCTGTCGCTCATCGAGGAAGTGGAACGCAACGTCGACAAGGAGAAAGCCGCCAAGCTGGCCAGCAAGGTCAAGAGCGGCAAGGGCTTCGATCTGGAAGATTTCCGCGAGCAGCTGGCCCAGATGCGCAACATGGGCGGCATGATGGGCATGCTCGACAAGCTGCCCGGCATGTCCGGTCTGCCGGATAACGTGAAAGATCAGATGGATGACAAGATCACCGTGCGGATGGAGGCCATCATCAGCTCCATGACGCCCAAGGAGCGTGCTCATCCCGATCTCATCAAGGGCTCCCGCAAGCGTCGCATCGCCGCGGGTTCCGGCATGCAGGTGCAGGACGTGAACAAGTTGCTCAAGCAGTTCACCGAGATGCAGCGCATGATGAAGAAGATGTCCGGCAAGGGTGGCATGCGCAAGATGATGGGCCAGATGAAGAACATGCTGCCCCCCGGATTCGGTGGCGGCGGACGCGGTCCGTTCTGATTCTCCTGCTTGTCAGGCAAAAGGGCTCACCGCGGTGAGCCTTTTTCATGCCAACTCCTGCGCAAAAAATAGCAGGCTTGGTTGCAATTATTACGAATCCAAGTAGAATTACGCGGCTTATTTTAAGCTAGGGTCTGCGTATTTGCAGGCCTTGTTCATTAGATGTTCATGAGGACGATATGGTAACCATTCGTTTACAACGTGGTGGCGCGAAAAAGCGTCCGTTCTACCAGGTAGTAGTTTCTGACAGCCGTTGCGCCCGTGACGGTCGCTTCATCGAGCGCGTTGGTTTCTTCAACCCGGTTGCTGCTGGTAACGCTGAAAAGCTGAACCTGGACCTGGCTCGTATCGAGCATTGGGTTGCTACTGGTGCCACTGTTTCTGACCGTGTTGCCAAGCTGATCAAAGACGCTAAAAAAGCTGCTTAATCAGCCAAGCGGTAAGGAGTTAAGGTGGAAAAACCTATAGTTCTGGGCACCCTGGGTACCGTCTACGGCATCAAGGGCTGGCTTAAAGTGAACTCCTTCACCGATGTTGCCGAAGCGATTTTCGATTACAACCCCTGGCTGATCAATCAGAACGGGGTGTGGCGTGAGATTCAGGTTTCGGCCTGGAAGCGTCACAACAAGGGTCTGATCTGCAAGCTCGATGGTATCGATGTGCGCGAGGATGCCCTGGCATTGACCAATGTCGAGATTGGCGTAGCCGCCGATCTGTTGCCTGCGTTGCCTGAAGGTGAGTTCTACTGGCGTGACCTGATTGGTTGCTCCGTGATGACCACCAAGGGATACGACCTGGGCAAGGTGACCGAATTGATGGAAACCGGCTCCAACGATGTGTTGGTGGTTGAGGCCAATGTAAAAGATGCCTTTGGTGCAAAGGAGCGGCTGATCCCGTTCCTGGAAGAGCAGGTGATCAAGAACATTGATCTGACTGCTCGAACAATCGAAGTTGATTGGGATCCTGGTTTCTAGTTTCCCGCGCTAACACGGGTGCCGGAGGTTTCTTATGTGGATTGGGGTGATTAGCCTCTTCCCGGAAATGTTCCGAGCCATTACCGAGCACGGGGTAACGGGTCGGGCCGTCAAGAGTGGCCTGCTGCAGATTGAGTGCTGGAACCCGCGGGATTTCACCCACGACAAACACCGTACGGTCGATGATCGTCCTTATGGTGGTGGGCCTGGGATGCTGATGATGGTTCAGCCGCTGCGTGATGCTATTCATGCAGCCAAGCAAGCGGCGGGAGACGGGGCGAAAGTCATCTATCTCTCTCCTCAGGGGCGCAAGCTGACTCAAGCGGGCGTAACCGAGTTGGCGACGAATCAGAAACTGATTCTGGTCGCCGGTCGATACGAAGGTATCGATGAACGCGTGATACAAACCGAAGTCGACGAAGAGTGGTCTATCGGGGATTACGTGTTAAGTGGTGGCGAGTTGCCTGCCATGACCCTGATCGATGCGGTTTCGCGTCTGGTCCCCGGGGTTTTGGGCGATCAGGCCAGTGCCGAGCAGGACTCCTTCACGGATGGCCTGCTGGATCATCCCCACTACACTCGGCCGGAGTTGTTGGATGGATTGGCGGTGCCCGAGGCGCTGACAAGCGGCAATCACGAAGTGATTCGGCGCTGGCGTCTCAAGCAGTCGCTCGGACGAACCTGGCAGAGAAGGCCGGAACTTATTAACAACCTAGCTCTGACTGACGAGCAAGAATCACTTCTTGCCGAGTATGTCCGCGAAGTGCGTGACAGCGTTAAGTAGAGTTTTCAGTTTATCCTAGGTAAGGAAAGACAATGAGCAAGATTATTCAGCAGCTTGAACAAGAGCAACTGCGTACCGACATCCCGGCATTTGCCCAGGGCGACACTGTACGTGTTCAAGTTCGTGTTAAAGAAGGTGGTAAAGAGCGTCTGCAGGCTTTCGAAGGCATCGTCATTGCCAAGCGTAACCGCGGTCTGCACTCTGCTTTCACCGTTCGCAAGATCTCCAACGGCGAAGGTGTTGAGCGTGTATTCCAGACTCACTCTCCGCTGATCCACAGTGTAGAACTGAAGCGTCGTGGTGATGTTCGCCGCGCCAAGCTGTACTACCTGCGCAACCTGTCCGGCAAAGCTGCTCGTATCAAAGAGAAGCTCAACTAATTCGATTCGAATTGGTGTCGGTATGTCGACGAATAGCTCGACAGGTAGTGAAAAGGCTCGCCATTGGCGAGCCTTTTTTGTATGTGCGTTTCGCGCAGACCGGCTTCAGCCAGGCTGGCTGACCCGCACCACAGAGTTGTCCCGCCCGAAGGGGCCGGGCACGTAGTCGTCCGCTTCCCAGTCGTTGTCATAACGGGTCTCCCCGTCCGGCTGCACCAGTTGGTAGCAATACTCGAAATGGCTGGGGCCATCGGTGGGAAGGTTGAGGGTCGCCTTGAATTCCCCGCTCTTCATTCTTTTCAATTCAATGGGTTGCCACTGGCTGAACTCCCCCAGCAGCAAGACCTGTTCGGCCTCGCCCGCGGCCTCTTTTTCCACTGCGAAGGTCACCTTGACCTCGGGGCGGGACTTGAGAAATTGCTTGTTGATCGGCATATCGACTCCTTGTCACTGACTGCGAAGAAAGTAGCGCTGGTCGTTTTTATATCACTTTATGACAAGAATGTTGATAGCAATCGTCAGGCAGGCAGGGCGAAATGACGTCGAAGCAGCTGGTGAGTGAAGTCAATCTTGAGGTAGAAGCCCCGTGGCAGTGTCTGGATCGGCTGGCCATTGCGGCCGATGGCGCGGGTCAGCGCCTTGCTGTTGGCCGCCTTGGGGCGCAGCTGCATGACCTGGCCGTGGCGGGCGCTGATCTGCTCGACTTCCCCCAGCACTATCATGTCCATCAGCTCCTCCCAATCCTGGCGCAGCAACCTGTCTTCTTCTTCGCTGGGGCTCCACAGCAGCGGCATGCCGACTCGGCGCTCACCGACGGGGATGGTGCGGCTGCCCTCCACCGGGATCCAGAGTACCCGCGACAGCTTGTTGCACACATTGGACTCCTCCCAGCGCTGGCCACTGACTCCGATCAGTGGTGCCACGCAGACGAAGGTGGTTTCCAGCGGCTTGCCCTGAGGATCGATCGGGATCGTCTTGAGCTCGATGCCGAGATCGGGGAAGTCCTGCTCCGGGCGGCTGCCCGCGCTGGCGCCCAGCTGCCACTCGATCAACTGGCCGATCCAGCCCTTGTCCCGCCTGAGATCCCGTGGCACCGGGATACCGGCCGTCGCGGCGAGCTGGGCCAGGGTGAAGCCCGCCATGGCGTAGGCGCGTGCCATCAATTCCTGCTCTGACTGTGGATTGGCGGGCATGAGGGGCTCCTGTTGGCGAGAAGGGGTGGACAAGTTTGATCCTGACAGAGGATCGCTGTTTTTGTAACCGATCCATGCCCGGCTATACACAGGGGGGGCAGGATTGTGAATTTTCATCTATAGCAATGATTTTAAAGGAATTTGATATCTTTCTCCAGACGGGAGAAAGCGAGGATCCCGGTTGCAACGAGTTGTCCAATGGTTTGGCCTGGCTGTTGCACATAGTTATCCACAGAAATCTTGGATAACTGACATAAAGTGGTGATACAGGGCCCGGCATCAGAAATAAATGTGAGAGCACGCCGATTTTTCTCGCCATATCGGTGCAGATAATGCGCCATCCTTGTGGATAAACTAGCCTTGGTGGATCTTTGAACAGTCGAACTTGTTCACAATTGACAGCCAGGATCCTCGGGCGCAAAAGACATGGATCTTGATCCAGTCTTTAAATATTAACTACATGTATTTAAATGAATATTTTGTTTTTATATGAATCGGGTATGATACGGCATGATTTGAAGTCGTAGTATAAAACTACTGTATATACCCGCTTGATCACAGGCTTATGCACAGTCTGGGTGGGCAACTTGCGGAGCTTGTCCTTCCGGTTTGTTTATAACTTTGCTTGAAATGCCAAGTTATTCATGAGTGGAAGATGACAGTCCCTGTTTGCCGCCACGGGGTGAATGTGGAACAATCTCTTTATAGATTCAGCCTTTATAAGGTGATCACGTGATAGATGGCGACGGATTTCGTCCCAATGTCGGCATCGTGATCTGTAACCGTGACGGGCAAGTATTGTGGGCTAAGCGCTATGGGCAGCACTCCTGGCAGTTTCCGCAGGGGGGAGTTGATGATGGTGAATCGCCGGAGCAGGCCATGTATCGTGAGCTGTATGAGGAGATAGGCCTCAAGCCCGAGGATGTGACCATACTGGCGACCAGTCGCAACTGGCTGAAGTATCGCTTACCCAAACGACTCGTTCGTTGGGACAGTTCACCGGTCTGTATTGGCCAGAAGCAGAAATGGTTTTTGTTGCAGCTCGATCCTGGCAGAGAGTCCAGGATCCAGTTCGGCTGTCATGGTCACCCGGAATTTGATGATTGGCGTTGGGTCAGCTTCTGGTACCCGGTTCGTCAGGTCGTCTCCTTCAAGCGGGAAGTTTACCGCCGGGTGATGAAGGAGTTTGCCCCGCTGGCCATGCCGGTGCCGGTGGTGCAGGTTAATCGAAAGGATGGGCGGCGCAACCGCTCGCGCTAAGGAGCACAATTAGTTGCTGACGGAACTCAGACGCATCGTCGAGAGCATGGCCGAGGCCAACACCCTCGAACAGGCCTTGCAAGCATTGGTGAGCCAGACCCGGCTCGCCATGACGGTGGACTGCTGCTCCGTTTATGTCGCCGAGCCCGACATGCGCCGCTATCGACTGGCGGCCACCGATGGCCTGGCCGAGTCGGCGGTGGGCAAGGCCACCTTGCCGTTCGAGCAGGGCATCGTCGGTCTGGTGGGTCAGCGGGAAGAGCTGATCAACCTGGCCGATGCGCCTTCTCACCCCAGTTTCAAGTTCCTGCCCGATGTCGCGGAAGAGGCGTTTCGCTCCTTCCTCGGCGCCCCCATCATGCACCAGCGCCAGGTGGTGGGCATTCTGGTGGTGCAGCAGAAAGAGAGCCGGCTGTTCGATGAAGGGGAAGAGTCCTTCATGGTCACCCTGGCGGCGCAACTGGCGGCCCGCATCGCCCAGGCTCAGGCCAAGGGCTGGTTGCAGAAGACAGACTGGAGCAAGCCGCTGCGTGGCATTGCCGGTGCCAGCGGTATCGCCATCGCCAAGGCCTGGGTGTGGCGCCCGCGCAAGGCGCTCAACAGCATCACCCCGCGCAAGGACGAGGACCATGGCAAGCAGCTGGCCCGGCTGGAGCTTGCGGTGGAAGAGGTGCGCCACGATCTGGAGAGCCTGGCGCTGCGCTTTCGCGAGAGCTACAGCCAGGATTCAGTCGCCATCTTCGACATCTATCTGCACCTGCTGAACGATCCCGGCTATATCAAGCCCATCCGCAACAAGGTCAGCAAGGAGCACTGGACCGCCATCTCAGCGGTCAAGATCATCAGCGATCGGCTGATCGAGCAGTTCAAGGGGATGAAGGATCCCTACCTGCGGGAGCGCTCCACCGATGTGAAGGACATCGCCCAGCGGCTCATCAGCCGGCTGGTGCAGGACGAACCCGAGCAGCTCACCATAGGGGAGCCGGTGGTGCTGGTCGCCGACGAGGTGACGGCCACCATACTCGCCGAGATCCCGCGGGAGTTTCTGAGTGGCGTGGTCTCGCTCAAGGGTGGGACCAACTCCCATGCCGCCATCCTGGCTCGCGCCATGGGCGTTGCGGCCATCATGGGGGTAGATCTACCCCTGGGTGACATAGGTGGTCGCACCCTGGTCGTCGATGGTTACAGCGGCGATCTCTTCATCGAACCCAATCAGGTGATCCTGACCGAGTACCGGCAACTGCTGAGCGAGGAGCGGGCGCTCGATACCCTGGTGCGCAGCGTCGACAACCAACCCTCGGAGACCGCAGACGGCACCCCTGTCTCCTTGCTGCTCAACGCCGGCCTCAGCGCCGACACCGAGATCTCCCTCAACCATCTGGCGGACGGGGTCGGGCTCTATCGCACCGAGATCCCCTTCATGCTGCAGGACAGCTTCCCCTCCGAATGGGAGCAGACGGCGCGCTATCGCGGGATCCTGGAGACTTATCGGGATCGCCCGGTGTGCATGCGCACCCTGGACGTGGGGGGCGACAAGCAATTGCCCTATTTCCCCATCGTCGAGGAAAATCCCTTCCTTGGCTGGCGGGGGATCCGGCTCACCCTGGATCACCCCGAGTTGTTCCTGGTGCAGCTCAAGGCCATGCTGCGCGCCAGCGAAGGGTTGGACAATCTGGCCATCATGCTGCCGATGATCAGCAGCGTCAGTGAAATCAAGGCCTCCCGCCGGCTGCTGGATCAGGCCTGGCGTGAAGTATCGGAAGAGGCGGCGAGCCGCGATGCGGTGATCCGCTACCCCAGCCTCGGAGTGATGATAGAGGTGCCCTCCGCCCTCTATATCCTGCCGGAGATGGCCCCCCTCATCGACTTCTGGTCGGTGGGCAGCAATGACCTGACCCAGTATCTGCTGGCGGTGGATCGCAACAACGCCCGGGTCGCCAGCATCTATGACGCCTTCCACCCCGCGGTGATCCGCGCCCTGCAACTGCTGGTCGATGCCTCCCATCGCTACCAGAAGCCGGTCTCGGTCTGCGGCGAGCTGGCCGGGGATCCGGTCGGCGTGCTCTTGCTGCTGGCCATGGGCTATCGCCGTTTCAGCATGAACACCCACAACATTTCCCGCATCAAGTACGTGCTGCGTCAATCCGATCTCGGCGAGCTGAAGGCGCTGATGGCCGACGGCCTCAAGCACGACAATCCCCACGTGCTCCGTGGCCTGTTTGCCCGCTATCTGGAGGAGCACGGTCTGGGTGGTTTGCTGCGCGCGGGCCACAAGACCAAGCTGCCCGATTGATATTCAGTCTTGTTCCTGCTGACGAATGATCGGAGAATGCGGCTTTTCTTATGACTGGGGCCGCGCCATGCAGCACGACGGATATTGGGTTTTCTCGCAGATTGATCCCGTAGCATTCAGTTTGGGACCACTATCGGTACGCTGGTATGGTCTCATGTATTTGTTTGGTTTTGCCTTTGCCATGTGGCTTGCAGGCCGCCGCGCCGATGCGCCCAACAGTGGCTGGACCCGCAACGAAGTCTCCGATCTGCTGTTCTACGGTTTCCTCGGGGTGATCCTCGGTGGCCGTGTCGGTTACGTGTTGTTCTACAACTTCGATCTCTTCCTGGCCGATCCCACCTACCTGTTCAAGATCTGGACCGGCGGCATGTCGTTCCACGGCGGTCTGATCGGGGTCATCACCGCCATGATCTGGTTTGCGCACAAGACCAAGCGTCACTTCTTCACAGTGGCGGACTTTGTGGCACCGCTCATTCCGTTCGGCCTCGGCGTCGGCCGCATCGGCAACTTCATGAACGGCGAGTTGTGGGGCCGGGTCACAGACGTGCCCTGGGCCATCATCTTCCCGGAGGCCGGCCCCGAGCCGCGTCACCCCTCCCAGCTCTACCAGTTCGCCTTGGAAGGGGTGGTGCTCTTCATCATCCTGAACCTGTTCTGGCGCAAGAACCCGCCACGGGGCGCCATCTCCGGCATGTTCCTGCTGTTCTACGGCCTGTTCCGCTTCCTGGTGGAGTTCGTACGCCAGCCTGACAGTCAACTGGGTCTCTACTTCCAGGAGATCAGCATGGGCCAGATCCTCTCCACCCCGATGATCATCATCGGCGCCCTGATGATCTGGGTTGCCTACAAGCGTCCGCAGCTGTTCGGCAACGCGGCGAACGCGGCGAAGGAGGCAAAGCAATGAGGGCCAGTCTCGGTCTTATACAGAAGATCCTGCCACAATATTCCTGCAGGAGTATGAGGATGTTTGGTGATGCCGTGAAGGAGGCAAAGCAATGAGGGCTTATCTCGACCTTATGCAGAAGATCCTGGATGAAGGCACCGTCAAATCCGATCGCACCGGCACGGGGACAGTCTCCCTGTTCGGTCATCAGATGCGCTTCAATCTGGCGGAAGGCTTCCCGCTGGTCACCACCAAGAAGTGCCACCTGCGCTCCATCATTCACGAGCTGCTGTGGTTCCTCAATGGCGACACCAACACCGCCTACCTGAAAGAGCACGGCGTCAGCATCTGGGACGAGTGGGCCGACGAGCACGGCGATCTGGGCCCTGTCTACGGTGCCCAGTGGCGCTCCTGGCCGGCGGCCGATGGTGCCGTCATCGACCAGATCCAGAAGGCGGTGGATGACATCAAGCACAACCCGGACTCGCGCCGCATCATAGTCTCCGCCTGGAACGTGGGTGAGCTGGACAAGATGGCGCTCGCCCCTTGCCATGCCTTCTTCCAGTTCTACGTGGCAGACGGCAAGCTCTCCTGCCAGCTCTATCAGCGCAGCTGCGACGTCTTCCTCGGCCTGCCGTTCAACATCGCGAGCTACGCCTTGTTGACCCACATGATGGCCCAGCAGTGCGATCTGGCCGTGGGCGACTTCGTCTGGACCGGTGGCGACGTGCACCTCTACTCCAACCACATGGAGCAGACTGCGCTGCAGCTCTCCCGTGAGCCGCGCCCCTTGCCGCAACTGGTGATCAAGCGCAAGCCGGACTCCATCTTCGACTACCGATTCGAGGATTTCGAGATCCTGGGTTATGACCCCCATCCGGGTATCAAGGCCCCTGTCGCCATCTGATCCCGCATCCGCCGTGATGGCGAGCGGCGCTCGGCGGGGCCTTCCCCGCGTGGTGGCATTACGTTATTCATCTGTTTGAAAGGCGCCTGCGGGCGCCTTTTTTTTATGCATTTTCAGCATTAATATGCAAAAAAGAGAATGCTTGGCGGGCTCGTGAAGGTGGGGGTGGAACGTGTATATAGCAGACATTATTTGTTTTGCCTTCGGTTTTTCCGTTGTTATGGGCTGCTAGAAACGATTTTTCATTAATTCACTCGGGCTCTAGACTGAAAAAGTACAATTTTATGGATAGTTAGACCATGAGCGATGTGTTTAAGCGATTTCTCAAACTGGAGTCAGCCTCCGGAATAATTCTGATCCTGGCCGCCCTGTTGGCCATCGGTCTGGCCAACTCTGCCCTGGCGGAGCACTATCAGAGTTTCCTCAATACCCAGGTGCAGGTGCGCATTGCGGCCCTCGACATCAACAAGCCGCTGCTGCTCTGGATCAACGACGGCTTCATGGCGCTCTTCTTCCTGCTGGTCGGGCTGGAAGTAAAGCGTGAGATGCTGGAGGGGGCGCTCTCATCCCGGGTGCAGGCCACCTTCCCGGCCATCGCCGCCGTGGGCGGCATGTTGGCCCCTGCGCTTATCTATGCCTTCTTCAACTATGAGGATGAAGTCACCCGGGCCGGCTGGGCCATTCCGGCAGCGACCGACATCGCCTTCGCCCTCGGGGTGATGGCGCTGCTCGGTAAGCGGGTGCCTGTGAGCCTCAAGGTGTTCCTGCTGGCACTGGCCATCATGGACGACCTAGGGGTCATTATTATCATCGCCCTCTTCTATACCCAGCAGCTGTCGCTGACGGCGCTGGCGGTCGGCATACTGGCGACTTTGACCCTGCTGTGGATGAACCGCCGTGGTGAAGACAGGATAGGCCTTTACATGCTGGTCGGGCTGGTACTCTGGGTGGCAGTGCTCAAGTCGGGGGTTCATGCGACCTTGGCTGGTGTTATAGTGGGCTTTATGATACCGCTCAATGGCAAGCGTTATTCCTCGCCGCTCAAGCACTTGGAGCATGTACTGCACCCCTGGAGCGCGTACCTGATACTGCCGTTGTTTGCCTTTGCCAACGCCGGTGTCTCCCTTGACGGGATCCATCTGTCTGATCTGCTCAGTCCGGTCCCCATGGGGATCATCTTGGGGCTCTTCATCGGCAAGCCCCTCGGCATCTTCACCATCAGTTGGCTGGCGGTGAAACTCGGTATCGCCCAGTTGCCGAGTGGGGTCAACTTCAAGCAGATCTTTGCGGTCAGCATCCTGTGTGGCATCGGCTTTACCATGTCGATGTTCATCGCATCGCTGGCATTCGAGCATGGCGGACTGGATTACGGCAGTTATTCACGCCTCGGGATCCTGGTGGGGTCTACCTTGGCGGCCGTGATCGGTTATATCGCCCTGCGGATATCGCTCCCCAATCGGGAGGCGAGTCAAAGCACGGAGGGGTTATGAGAAGACTCGGATGGTTAGTCATGCTGGCGAGCCCGGCACTCTGGGCAAATAGTCTGGCGGATTGCCAGCAGGATGCGGCGTCGGCCAGTTGTTCGGCCTATCTCAATGGAGTGGTGGACAGTGCCCTCATGCTGGGGGACAAGCAGGCCAAGGCTCAATTCGGCGAGACCTTTGCCGAGCGGGCGTTGAGCAGCCGAGCCGGCGAGCGAGTCAAGCAGTCGAACAAGCGTTACTGCGGGGAGCGGATGCCGGATCCGGCCCGCCTCAAGCTGACCCTGCAAGAGCAGTTCGGCGCAAACAAGGTTGACTCGGTCAGCGACATGTATGACATTCTGGCGGTTGAACTCAGCTGCTACCGGAGCCCGCGTGGCGCGGGAACCCCATCGGATGTCACACCTTAATTACAACCACCTCTACTATTTTTGGATGACTCAGAAGAAGGGCTCCGTCACTCAGGCGGCGGAAGCCCTCTTCCTGACTCCCCAGACCGTCACTGGTCAGATCAAGCTGCTGGAACAGCGCCTCGGCGGCAAGCTCTTGATCCGCAAAGGGCGCGCCCTCGAGGCCACCGAACTGGGCCAGTTGGTGTTTCGCTATGCCGACAAGATGTTCAGCCTCTCCTACGAGATGCTGGATATCGTCAATTACCGCAAGGAGAGCCAGATCCTGTTCGACGTCGGCATCGCCGATGCACTCTCCAAGCGCCTCGCCAGTCGGGTGCTGCTCTCCGTCATCCCCAACGACGGATCCATCCACCTGCGCTGTTTCGAGTCGACCCACGAGCTGCTGCTGGAGCAACTGAGCGAGCACAAGCTCGACATGATCCTCTCCGACTGCCCGGTGGACTCCAGCCAGCACGCCGGCCTGCTCTCCAAGCGGTTGGGGGGGTGTGGCGTCAGCTTCTTCTGCAAGACGCCGCTGCCCGAAAAGCCATTTCCAGCCTGCCTGGAGGAGCGCAAGCTGCTCATTCCGGGCCGTCGTACCGCCATGGGGCGCCAGCTGACCCAGTGGTTCGAGCAGCAGGGCATCTCTCCCAGCATCCTGGGGGAATTCGACGATGCGGCCCTGATGAAGGCGTTTGGCTTCTTCAATCAGGGTATCTTCATGGCACCGACCATCTATCGGGAGGAGATCCTGGAGGGAGAGGAGGTGATGCTGATCGGGGAAACCCAGGATCTGATGGAGGAGTATTACGTCATCTTTGCCGAGCGGATGATCCAGCATCCGGCGGTGAAGCGGGTGTGCGAGAGTGATTTCTCCTTCCTGTTTGCCGGCCAGGAGGATTTCACCACCATTCAGCCGGCGACCCTGTCATTTTAAATCGGCGGGGCAGGGGGTATGATTCCTGTCTTGCAGGGGAGGGTATGCGATGCAGTTGGAAGAGATGGAGGCGAATGCCGGACGTGCGGTCACCCTGCTCAAGGCGCTGGCCAATGAAAGGCGCTTGTTCATTCTGTGCCAGTTATTGGAGAGAGAGCTGTCGGTGGGGGAACTCAACGAGGTGCTTGGACTGAGTCAATCGGCCCTGTCACAACACCTGGCGGTGCTGCGGCGCGATGAGCTGGTGGCAACGCGAAAAGAGGCCCAGACGGTCTACTATTCGCTGCGTAGCTTTGAGGTACGCGAGATGATTGGATTGTTGCACAGGTTGTATTGCAGCGAACCCAAATAAAAAACCGGCACTAAGGCCGGTTTTTTTAGCTTTGTTCAGCCGAAGCTGATTAAGCCATAGCTTTGATCTGGGAAGACAGGCGGCTCTTGTGACGAGCAGCTTTGTTCTTGTGGATCAGGCCTTTGGTCGCCATACGATCCATGATCGGCTGAGCAACAGCGAAAGCGGCAGTGGCAGCAGCCTTGTCGCCAGAGGCGATAGCAGCGATCACTTTCTTCAGGTAGGTACGGGTCATGGAACGACGGCTGGCGTTGTGTTGACGACGTTTCTCTGACTGAAGAGCACGCTTCTTAGCAGATTTGATGTTAGCCAAGGTAAAACTCCTAAAACTGTCTTAGCGAGTGTATTGAAAAGGCCCGGAAATATGCCTTCCCAACCACATATTGTCAAATGATTTGTGCAAATAAACACCGCCCCCCGGTGGTGTGTCAGATGGGAGACGGTTAAACTGTCGGCCGATTCTAACAGCATTCTTTTCTTTCTGACAGTTCCAGAGGCCTCGTCTTGAGTAAGAAATTGATCAAATCCGGCATGATAGTGTCCGGAATGACGCTGGTATCCCGCGTGATGGGCTTGGTGCGCGATGTGGTCATCGCCAATCTGCTCGGTGCCGGGGTGGCCGCAGACGTCTTCTTCTTCGCCAACCGCATTCCCAACTTCTTGCGCCGACTGTTCGCCGAAGGGGCTTTCAATCAGGCCTTCGTGCCGGTGATGACGGAGTACAAGAAAAATGGTGACGAACAGGCCGTGCGCGAGCTGCTGGCCGCGGTGGCGGGCACCCTTGGCGGCATAGTCACCATAGTCACTCTGCTCGGCGTCCTGGGCTCAGGGGTGCTGACGGCGCTGTTCGGCTGGGGCTGGTTCTGGGACTGGCTGCACGGCGGCCCGGCGGCCGAGAAGTTCGAGCTGGCCAGCCTGATGCTCAAGATCACCTTCCCCTATCTTTGGTTCATCACCTTCACCGCCATGGCCGGGGCCATTCTCAACACCTTTGGCCGCTTCGCCGTCTCCTCCTTCACACCGGTGTTTCTCAACCTCACCATGATAGCAGCGGCCTGGTGGATAGCCCCGCTGCTGGAGCGGCCAGAGATCGCGCTGGCAATTGGCGTCTTCCTCGGCGGTCTGGTGCAGTTTCTGTTCCAGTACCCCTTCCTGCGCCAGATCAACATGCTGGTATGGCCCAAGTGGGGTTGGCACCATCCCGGTGTGGTGAAGATCCGCACCCTGATGATACCGGCGCTGTTCGGCGTCTCGGTCAGCCAGATCAATCTGCTGATCAACACCATGCTGGCATCCTTCCTTGCCACCGGCGCCATCAGCTATCTCTATTACTCGGATCGCCTGCTGGAATTCCCCCTCGGGCTGTTCGCGGTCGCCATCAGTACCGTGATCCTGCCGGCACTGGCCAAGAAGCATGTGGATGCGGATCCGGCCGACTTCTCCCGCACCATGGACTGGGGGGTGCGCATGGTGATGCTGCTCGGCCTGCCCGCCATGGTGGGAATAGCCGTATTGCGCGAGCCCATACTGCGGGTGCTCTTCATGCGCGGCGAGTTCGGCATGCACGAGGTGGCGATGTCGAGCGCCAGTCTGCTGGCGTCCACCACAGGGCTGCTCTCCCTGATGCTGATCAAGGTGCTGGCACCGGGCTACTACGCTCGCCAGGACACCAGGACGCCGGTACGGATCGGCATCTTGGCCATGGTGGCCAACATGGTGTGCAACCTCATCTTCATCTATCCGCTTGGCTATGTGGGGCTGGCGCTCGCCACCGCCTGCTCCGGCACCCTGAATGCGGCCCTGCTGTTCAAGGGACTGTATCAGCAGGCGGTCTATCGCCCTTCCCGCAACACGGGCGTGTTCTGCCTCAAGCTGCTGGCAGCGACCGTGCTGATGGGGGGCGTGCTTGGCTATCTGTCACCGGATCTCGCCCAGTGGGGGGCCTGGAGCATGGGCAAGGCCAGTCTGGAGCTGACTTTGCTGCTCTGTCTGGGGGGCGCGTTGTATGGGATTGTCCTGCTGGTGCTGGGGGTTAGGCTAAGACACCTGAAATCGGGTCAGCAATGAGGCCGATGACGCCCGGGTTCCGGGCCAGATACCTGAAATCGGCTCAACAGCAGGGCTGACCCTGCCTGCTGCCTGATATATAATCCGCCGATTTCCATGGCAGCAACGCACAAGGCACTGATGGAGCTCATTCGCGGCATTCACAATATCAAGCCCCGCCACCGGGGCTGTGTATTGACCATAGGCAACTTCGATGGGGTTCATCAGGGACACCATGCGGTGCTGGCCCGCTTGCAGGAGAAAGCCGCCCAGCTTGGCCTGCCCGCCTGCGTCATGCTGTTCGAGCCGCAGCCCCTTGAGCTCTTTGCGGGGGATGCCGCCCCTGCCCGTCTCAGCCGTTGGCGGGAGAAGTACGAAGCGCTCAAGGGGATGCAGATAGATCGCATGCTCTGCGTGCGGTTCACGCACCGTTTCGCCGAGCAGGCCGCCAGCACCTTCATCGAGCAGCTGCTGGTGGAGAAACTCGGCGTGCACTACCTGGTGGTGGGGGATGATTTTCGCTTCGGCAAGGGGCGGGAAGGGGACTTCCACCTGCTGGAGGAGGCGGGCCATCGCTTCGGGTTCGAAGTGATCAGCACCCAGAGCTTCCAGGTCGAGCGCCAGCGGGTCAGCAGCACGCTAGTGCGCGAGGCCTTGAAGGCAGGGCGGATGGCGGAGGTGGAGCTGATGCTCGGCCGCCCCTATGCCATCAGTGGTCGGGTGGCCCATGGCGACAAGCTGGGGCGCACCATAGGTTTTCCTACCGCCAATCTCGCGCTCAAACGGCAGGTGATCCCGGTCGGTGGCGTGTTCGCGGTGGAAGTGTTATGTTCCGGCAAGACCTTCCCCGGTGTTGCCAATGTGGGTGTACGGCCGACCCTGAGCGGTACACAAGCCAGATTGGAAGTACATCTATTTGATTTTTCTGGTGATCTATACGGTCAGCAGGTCAAGGTGCTGCTTCGCCACAAGCTGCGCGAAGAGCAGAAGTTTGCCTCTTTCACCGCCTTGAAAGAGCAGATCGAACGAGATGCCCTGGCGGCCCGAGCCTGGTTCGGGCTGCCACCATTCAATTTACCCAGCACTCTTTTAGAAAAGAAGGGAACCCAGGACTGATGAGCGACTATAAACACACCCTGAATCTGCCGGAAACCGAGTTTCCGATGCGTGGCGATCTGGCCAAGCGCGAACCCAACATGCTCAAGCGTTGGTACGATCAGGATCTTTACGGCGCCATTCGCCGCGCCAAAGCGGGCAAGCCTTCTTTCATTCTGCATGATGGCCCTCCCTACGCGAACGGCAGCATTCACATCGGTCACTCGGTCAACAAGATCCTCAAAGACGTCATCATCAAGTCCAAGGGCCTCTCCGGTTTCGATTCCCCCTATGTGCCTGGCTGGGATTGTCACGGTCTGCCCATCGAGCTGAAGGTGGAAGGCATGGTCGGCAAGCCGGGTGAGAAAGTCTCCGCCGCCGAGTTCCGCGCCGAGTGTCGCAAATACGCCAAGACCCAGATCGAAGCGCAGAAGACCGACTTCATCCGCTTAGGCGTGCTGGGTGACTGGGAACACCCCTACCTGACCATGGACTTTGGCACCGAAGCCAACATCATCCGTTCCATGGCCAAGATCGTTGAAAATGGCCACCTGCACAAAGGCTCCAAGCCGGTGCACTGGTGTACCGACTGCGGTTCCGCCCTGGCGGAAGCCGAAGTGGAGTACTACGACAAGAACTCTCCCTCCATCGACGTGCGCTTCAAGGCCGTCGACGAGGCTACCGTGGCTGCCAAGTTCGACTGCCCTGAAGGTCACACCGGCAAGGGCCCGCTCTCTGCTGTCATCTGGACCACCACCCCCTGGACCCTGCCGGCCAACCGCGCCATCGCCATGCACGCCGATCTCGACTACGCCCTGGTGCAGGTGGAGGGTGACAACCCCGAGCGCCTGATCCTGGCCGCCGAGCTGGTCAAGGACGTGATGGACAGAGCCGGTATCGAGAAGTTCCACAACCTGGGCTATGCCAAGGGTGCGGCGCTCGAGCTGCTGCGCTTCAACCACCCCTTCTACAGCTTCGATGTGCCTGTGGTGCTGGGTGACCACGTTACTCTGGATGCCGGTACCGGCGCCGTACACACCGCCCCCGGCCATGGTCAGGAAGACTTTGTGGTCGGTCAGAAGTACGGTCTGGAAGTGGCCAACCCGGTTGGCAGCAACGGCGTCTACCTGCCGGATACCGAGCTGTTTGCCGGCCAGCACGTGTTCAAGGCCAATGCGGCCGTGGTCGAGGTGCTGACCGAGCGCGGTGCTCTGCTGCACCACAAGGTGTTCAACCACTCCTACCCGCATTGCTGGCGTCACAAGACCCCGATCATCTTCCGTGCCACCCCCCAGTGGTTCATCAGCATGGAGCAGAAGGGGCTGCGCAAGCGCGCGCTGGAAGAGATCGAGCGCATCGAGCAAGACGGTATCAAACAGCACGGCCAGAGCGGCTGGGTACCTGCATGGGGCAAGAACCGCATCCAGGCCATGGTCGAGAACCGCCCTGACTGGTGCATCTCCCGTCAGCGTACCTGGGGTGTGCCCATCTCCCTGTTCGTCCACAAAGAGACTCAGGAGCTGCACCCGGAATCAGTGCGCCTGATGGAAGAGGTGGCCAAGCGGGTCGAGCAGTCCGGCATCCAGGCATGGTGGGATCTGGACAAAGCCGAGCTGCTGGGCAGCGACGCAGACCTGTACGACAAGGTGCCCGACACCCTGGACGTCTGGTTTGACTCAGGTTCGACCCACTCCTCAGTGGTCGATGCTCGTCCCGAGTTCAACGGTCACTCCGCCGACCTCTATCTGGAAGGCTCTGACCAGCATCGCGGCTGGTTCATGTCGTCGCTCATGATTGGCGTGGCCATGAAAGACAAGGCGCCCTACAACCAGGTGCTGACGCACGGCTTCACCGTGGATGGTCAGGGTCGCAAGATGTCCAAGTCCATCGGCAACGTGGTCAGCCCGCAGGATGTGATGAACAAGCTGGGCGCCGACATCCTGCGTCTGTGGGTAGCGAGCACCGACTACACCGGCGAGATGACGGTCTCCGACGAGATCCTCAAGCGCTCTGCCGATGCTTATCGCCGCATTCGCAACACAGCCCGCTTCCTCTTGGCCAACCTGAATGGCTTCAATCCGGTTACCGACATGGTGGCTGCCGCTGACATGGTGGTGGTAGATCGCTGGGCAGTGGGTCGTGCCAAGGCAGCGCAAGCCGAGATAGTGACGGCTTTTGAAGAGTACAACTTCCACGGCGTGACCCAGAAGCTGATGCAGTTCTGCTCCATCGAGATGGGCTCCTTCTACCTGGACGTCATCAAGGACCGCCAGTACACCGCCAAGGCAGACAGCCTGGCTCGTCGTTCCTGTCAGACTGCCCTCTATCACATCGCTCAGGCCATGGTGCGCTGGATGGCGCCCATCATGAGCTTTACCGCCGATGAGATCTGGGCGCTGTTGCCCGGCGAGCGCGGCGAGTTCGTGTTTACAGAGGAGTGGTATGACGGCCTGTTCGGGCTGGATGCCGGCGAGCAGATGGACGATGCCTTCTGGGCCGAGATCCTCACAGTGCGCGGTGAAGTGAACAAGGCGCTGGAAGCTGCCCGTGGTGAGAAGCGCATCGGCGGCTCCCTGCAGGCCGAGTTGACCCTGTTTGCCAAGCCTGAGCTGGCCGCTCGCCTGAACGCCCTGGCCGATGAGCTGCGCTTCGTGCTGCTCACCTCCAAGGCCAAGGTGGTGGTGGCTGACACTGCGCCGGAAGGCTCTGTGGCGACCGAGCGTGATGACCTGTGGCTGAGCGTGGCCCAGTCTGCTGCCGCCAAGTGCGACCGCTGCTGGCACCATGTGGAAGACGTGGGCACCATAGCCGGTCACGAAGAGATCTGTGGCCGCTGCGTCACCAACGTCGAGGGTGACGGCGAAACGCGTCAATTTGCCTGATGAACATGACTCAAGACACTCAAAAAACCGGCCTGCGTTGGCTGTGGCTGGCTGTGCTGGCCTTTGTACTTGACCAGGCGAGCAAGCTCGCCGTGGTCAAGTTGCTGCCGTTTGGCTATCCGGGGGTGGAGATCACCCCCTTCTTCAACCTGGTGCATGTCTACAACAAGGGGGCAGCATTCAGCTTCCTGGCCGAGCAGGGGGGCTGGCAGCGCTGGTTCTTCGCCGTGCTGGCGTTTGCCATCTGTGGTTTATTGATCCACTGGTTGCGCAAACAATCAGTCACCCAACGCTGGAGCGGCATCGCCTATTCCCTCATCATCGGCGGCGCCCTTGGCAACGTGTTTGATCGCCTGGTGCTGGGCCACGTGGTCGATTTCCTCGATTTCTACTGGCAGCGTTCCCATTGGCCGGCGTTCAACCTGGCGGACAGCTTCATCTTCATCGGCGCCGCCATGATAGTGCTGGAAGGTTTCCGCTCCGAAAAACAGAAGGAGGCGGCATGAGCCAGGCCATAGGTGCTGACAGCAGCGTGCTGTTCCACTTCTCCATCAAGCTGGAAGACGGCTCTGTGGCCGACAGCACGGCGCTGCACGGCAAACCGGCCCGCCTGCGGATGGGTGACGGCAGCCTGACATCGAGCTTCGAGCAGTGCCTGCTGGGGTTGCAACAGGGGGAGGCCAAGAGCTTCACGCTGGCGCCTGAGCAGGCGTTCGGTCACTCCAATCCCGACAACATCTACCATCTGGACCGCGCCAAGTTCGGCGCCGATGTGGAGCCCAAGATCGGCACCATCATTCTGTTCGACCAGCCCAATGGCAGCGAACTGCCGGGCATCATACGGGCGGTGGAAGGCATGTCGGTGACGGTCGATTTCAACCACCCGCTGGCGGGTCACACCGTCACCTTCGAGGTGGAGATCCTGGGCGTGGATGACGAGGAAAAGGTGAGCTGATGGATATTTTGCTCGCTAATCCTCGCGGTTTCTGTCGTGTTGATGTCGATCGCGCCATAGGCATGAGTGAGGTGTACTGATGGATATACTGCTAGCTAATCCTCGTGGCTTTTGTGCCGGTGTCGACCGCGCCATCAGCATAGTCGAGAGCGCGCTTGAGAAGTTCGGGGCACCCATCTATGTCCGCCATGAAGTGGTGCACAACCGTTATGTGGTGAACAAGCTGAAAGAGGCGGGGGCCGTGTTCGTCGAAGAGCTCGACGAGGTGCCGGACGACAGCATCGTCATCTTCTCCGCCCACGGCGTGGCCAAGACGGTGCGCGAGATGGCCAAGTCCCGCGCCCTCAAGGTGTTCGATGCCACCTGTCCGCTGGTGACCAAGGTACACATGGAGGTCCATCGTGCCAGCCGCAAGGGCTCCGAGGCCGTGCTTATCGGTCACGCCGGTCACCCCGAGGTGATCGGCACCATGGGGCAGTACGAAAACCGCGAGGGCGGCATGTATCTGGTGGAGACGCCGGAGGACGTGGCCAGGCTCAAGGTGAAGAATCCGGATGATCTCTGCTTCGTCACCCAGACCACCCTGAGTGTCGATGAGACCTCGGACGTCATCGATGCCTTGCGCAAGCAGTTCCCCAAGATCCAGGGGCCGCGCAAGGATGACATCTGCTACGCCACCCAGAACCGCCAGGATGCGGTGCGGGAGATGGCCGGGCTGGTGGATGCCATGCTGGTCGTGGGGTCACGGAACTCCTCCAACTCCAATCGCCTGCGGGAGCTGGCCGAGAAGGTGGGGGCGCGAGCCTACCTCATCGACGATGCCTCCATGATCGAACCGGGCTGGCTGGACGGTGTGGATCGTATCGGGGTGACGGCGGGGGCCTCTGCTCCCGATGTGCTGGTTCAGAATGTCATCGCCCGTCTGCGTGAGCTGGGTGGCAAGATAGTGACCGAACACCCGGGGCGCGAAGAGAACGTGGTCTTCGAGGTGCCGCCCGAGCTTAGAATCATTTGAATGTGGCCAGGATGGCCTAAGAATAAAGAGTGATGTTCCTGATGCCGGATTTGTTGTCGCGACCTATCCGGCATTAGACTAACAAGACCGCCAGTCACCAAGGATGGGATATGATTGGGTTCTATCGAGGCTTTTCCCTCATTGAATTGATGATTGTCGTCGCCATTGTGGCGATTCTTGGCACCATTGCTTATCCCTCATATCAGCGCTATCTGCTGGCCAGCCACCGTATTGATGCCAAAAAGATGCTGTTGGATGCCGCCAACAGACAAGAAACCTATTTTATGGACTTCAATCGGTACACCTCCTCCGCTGCAGACCTGAATATCTCCGACAACTCCGATTCCGGCTTCTACCATCTGGTCATTTCTGCCGGCGCCAATACTTTCATCTTGTTTGCCACGGCTTCAGGCGCACAAGGCTCCGATAGCGACTGCATCATCTTCTCCATCGATCAGGATGGCACCAGAAGCGCCACCCGACTCGGCGATACTGTCAACGACGCCTGCTGGGACTAGCCGATGAAACGACAACGCCGTCACCAGATGACCGGATTCAGTCTGCTGGAAGTGATGATAGCCGCAGTGGTGCTCTCCTTTGGTCTGCTGGGGCTGGTTGGCATGCAGGCCACGGCCAAGCTCTCCGGCTATGAGGCCCGCCAGCGCACCATTGCCAACTGGCTGGCAAATGACCTCGTGGAGCGTGCAAGGATCAACCAGGACAGCTGGGCTGGCCAGGGCACGACCGTCGTATCCGGCAACGCGATCCTGAACATGCCGAGTTGTGCCAACAGCAATGGCACCATGTCGGATTGCAGTCGCAGTGAACGCCAGGCACTGGACCTCTTCTACTGGCAACAGTCCCTGCTCGGCTCTGCCGTGTCCGGTGCGGCCTCACCTCTGCAGGCTCCGATCGGCTGCGTGATCCGCGGGGCCAATAACAGCCTGACGGTGGGGATCTTCTGGCGCGGCCGTGAGTCTTTGTCTGATGGCGCCGATGCGGTTACCGCCGTGCGCAACAGTTGTGGATTGGGGAATGCCGCAGATCGGCAGAGGCGTCAGTTCGTGCTGACGACCACCTTATGAACGCCCGTGGTTTTACCCTGGTCGAGTGGCTGATCGCCATGCTGATCGGAGTGTTTCTGATCGGTGGTGGCCTTAGTGTCTTCGTCGCCTCTCGCGCCACCACTGAAGATGCCTTCGATCAGAGCGAGCTGCAGGAAAATGGCCGCATCGCCATGCGTCTGCTCACTCAGGACCTGAAATGGGCTGGTTTCTGGGGGGACTATACGGGTTCTCCGATGGTGGTGGGGTTAGGAGTTACCGTAGACGCGAAGCCATCAGCTAACAATTGTCTAAATAATTCGGGTCAAGAAGGCAGTTTGCCATCGAGCGTGGGTGCTAACAGATCACTTTGGGTGGTAAGAATAAATGCCAGCAAGGCAATTGTGGGGGGGGCGTTTTCGTGTATCCCTGTTAGTGAACGTATAGCTGGCACGGATGTCATTAGTGTAAAAAGACTAATAGGCCACGCCTTGCCATCATTATCGACAGCTGCTGATCTTATTAAAAATGACGATAATAAATATTATATGGCTACAACGACGCAGGCCGCACATATATTCCCCATTGATGAAGCTCGTGGCGATAAATCTATTCCTGTAGATATAAATGATGAAAAAATGCCTAACCGTCAATTTTGGGTGTATCAGCATTTTTTATACTATATATCTCCGAACGATAAAACTGGTAATCCAGAACTTAAAAAGCGTTTTCTGACACCTAATGGTGGTTCGGTGGTGATTGGTGGTGCGATGGCAGAGGGGATTGAAAAAATCAGCGTGCTATTTGGTGTCGACGACAGCCCAGTACCGGATGGCGTCATCGATCGCTATGTGGCAACCAGTAATGTGACCGAACAGGAATGGAGTGAAGGTCGGGTCGTGGCGGCACGCATCTTTATCCTGGTGCGTTCACTGCAAGCGTCCGGCAGTTATGTAAATAACAATGTCTATCAAGTTGGTGATGTACCAGTTTTTGGAAATGGCGATGGTTATCGCCGTCTGCTATTGGAATCGAGTGTCTCATTACGTAATCCAACGGTAATAGCAGGAGGGGGGAAATGAGATCCCAGCGCGGTGTGGCTCTGATCGTCGCCCTGATCATTTTGCTGCCCCTTACCCTGATTGCCGTGGTGGTGATGCAATCTTCGGGGCAGGACCTCAAAATGGCAGGTTCGTCCGCCAGCTTCCGGCAGGCGGAGCATAGGCTCGAAGGCATTATCGAAGCCGCGATGCAGAGCAACAACATATCGACGGTAATTGCCAGCATGGGCTCCACTCTGGGGGCCAGTGCGGCGATTAATGTCAATAGCAGCAATGCTTCGGCCGTAGTCGCTCTTACTAATCGTACCGAAACCGTGTGCAAGCGAAAGATTGACGCCAGCAGCAGCAATGTGATCCCTGCGTGCAAATATGTCGAACTGCAGGCCAATGTAAATTATGGAAAATATGTTCGTCCGCTGACTTGGACCGCGGGCGTAGAACAGCCACTGCTCACAGAATAGGAGCGAAGGATATGTGGTTACGACAACTGGGTGTAATTTTATGCTGGTGTAGCCTTGTATTATCGGCGACCTCGACAAGGGCCGATGACACCGAGCTGTTTATTTATGATTTCAATAAGGCGGGTGACTTTCGCCCCAAGGTGCTGCTGATATTTGATAACTCGGGCAGCATGAGAGACACCATGGAGCAGATCAAAGAGGCCTATAATCCTGCCACCGTGTATCCTGCCCTGAGCAATGATCCTGACTCTAACAATAGTAAAAAATACATTTACTTTTCAACAGATGGCAGTATTCCTGCTATCAGCAGCAACAGGCGATTCTCCGACAAGTTAAATGCCTGTGCGACTTCAAAAACGCCATTGTCGAATATTGGCTATTTTCAGTCGCAAATGTGGAGCTATGAGGTTACGAATGGTAACCCACCAAACCGAGGGCGGGGTGAATGGAATTCGCTCAGCGGTGATCAAGAGAGCAATATCAATCTGGTAGATTGCAAGCAGGATATCACGGCAAGCAATCCAGCCAACCCCTATAGCGGTAGCTGGACGGTCGGGGCTGGTTATCCAGTAGATAAGGACAGTACTAGAAACGGCGAGTGGTTTTACACGACCAATAAAAACAATGCCGTCAATGCCAGCAATACGGCTGTGACCATTTATTCTGCCAATTATATCCGTTGGTATCATGGCCCAACCGGTTACTCAGTGGAATCTCGACTCCGTATTGCCAAAGATGCAGTGAAAGGCTTGATTTCATCCACGCCAGGGGTGGACTTCGGTCTGGCTATTTTTAATAAAAATGATGATAGTGATAATAATGGCGGACGCATTGTCAGGGATATATTAGGCAGTGAGATTACCCTGGCAAATGGCAAGACGGGGGAGCAGGACCTGCTGGACCGGGTCGAAGCCCTGACTGCCAGTACCAATACCCCATTGTGTGAAACATTGAGAGAGGCATATCAATTCTTTGGGGGTAAGACCGTTGTATATGGACTGCAAGGCAGCCCGAGAGATACTACAGCCGAGAGCCCGACTGGTACCTATGAGGCACCCTATGATAATTGTTCAAACAACGGTTACGTTATATATATCACCGATGGTGAGCCGACTCAGGATACCTCTTCAGATACCTTTGTGCAGGGATTGATTAATACCCTGAGCACGGATGAAAAAGCGGCCTATGGAACTGTGGTTTCTTATGGTTCTGGAAGAAACAGAGAAAACAGCTATTTGGCTGCCTTGGCTGGTTATATGAAGCACAAGGACGTCAATGCTGTTTCGCCAGGGACCCAGACTGTGACCACCTTTACCGTTGGATTCGGTGATGAAGCCATCTCGGGGGCGGGTAATCTGTTGGCGGAGACGGCCAGGCGGGGAGGTGGTGAGTATTACCCGGCGACCGATGCCTCAGCCTTGACCGACGCGCTAAAGGCCTCTTTGCTGGCGATCCTGCGCATCAATACCTCACTGGTGTCCCCTGCGATTGCCAGCAACAACTTTGACCGAACTCGTAGCCTCAATAACATCTATTACGCCATGTTTGAGCCGGACGACGGGCCCAGATGGCGGGGCAATCTGAAGAAACTGGTATTTTCCCCGGACGGCTATGTTGCTGACAGCCGAGGTCTGCCCGCCATCAAGTTTGATGGCACCATCATCGACAGTGCCCAGACCTTCTGGTCATCCGGCCGTGATGGCAACAAGGTGGCTGAAGGCGGTGCCCAGGAGATGCTGGCGGCAAAAAGCAATCGAAACCTCTATGTCATCAATAATGCCCAGAATCGGCTCGATGCGCTCACCAAGGTAAATCTGGTGACGCAGGCGGGCAGTGAGGCGGCACTCACGACCTGGATGCAGGCCAGCAGCACGACAGATCTGGATGCACTGATCAACTGGACCCAGGGGCTGGATGTCGACGACGAGGATTTTGATACGTCGACCCTGATCCGCAGCCACATCATGGGAGACCCTCTGCATTCTCGGCCGCTGGTGTTGAACTATGGCCCTCAATCCGGCAACCCGGCCGATGCACCTGATTTGCGGATCTTGTTTGGGACCAACGCGGGCTTCCTTCATATGTTCAAGGATATGGGCAGCACCATAGACGAGAGTTGGGCCGCCATTCCCTATGAGTTCTTGCCCAATCAGAGGGCATTGCGTATCAACGCTGAATCTGCGGACCATATTTATGGTGTTGACTCCTCTCCTGTCGCCCTTGTCAAAGATGCCAATCGCAATGGGGTGTTGAAATCGTCCGAGAATGACTTCGTTTGGGTGTTCACCGGATTGAGGAGCGGTGGCAAAGCCTATTACGCCTTCGATATTTCCAGCCCCAATACGCCGACGCTGAAATGGCACCTGAACTCCCAAACGACGGGCTTCGGCGAGCTGGGGCTGACCTGGTCGGTGCCTGAAGTCGCCTTTGTGCCAGGGATCACCACGCCGGTCCTGATTTTTGCTGGCGGTTATGATGTGAACAAGAGTGCCCAGGGGTTGGGGGCGAATGACAGCATGGGTAGGGGGATCTACATCGTGAATGCCGAGACGGGGGCCTTGGTGTTCAGTGCGACCCCGGCAGCCACCTCAACCACGAATCTCCAGGTCACAGGGATGACCGACAGCATGCCGGGGTCGGTGGCGACCCTGGATAGCGATGGTGATGGCAAGACCGACCGCATCTATGCGGGGGATACCGGAGGCAATATCTGGCGCATGGACCTCCCGAGTGCCACCAAGTCAGATTGGCGGGTGTTTAAACTTGCCAGCTTGGGATCGGACAGTACTGAGGCCGCCGATCGCCGTTTCTTTACGCAACCCATAGTGGTGCGAACCATCAACAAGGAAGTGACACGTACAGTGGTGGGGGGAAATACGGTCTATTCCTATCAGGATCGCCCCTTTGATGCGGTGCTGATCGGCAGTGGTGATCGCAATCGGCCCTCCTCGGAAGCGACTGTCCGCAATGGTTATTTCATGTTGCGTGACTATGACGTCATGCCCCGTGCAACTACTGCGCAGGCCAGAAATCCCATCCTGATTACCGATCTCTACGACGTGACCTCAGACCCCCTGTCGGCACAGACGACCAGTGATGATGTTCTGGCGACCAAGGCGGGGATCACCACCGCCAAAGGTTGGGTCAACTGGTTGAACGAACCCGGCGAGAAGTCCATGGGGGCGGGTGTGGTGTTGCAGGGCAAACTCTACTTCACCTCGTTCCTGCCGCAGGTGCAGTCCTTCCAGCAATGCACCATTCAGTCTATAGGTGCGGCGCGTCAGTACATGGTGGACATGCACTATGGCAGCTCCTTCCGTTATGTGGTCGATCTCGATGGCAATGAAACGCCGGAACGCTACGTGGAAGTGCAAAACAAGGTGGCGGACGATCTGGTGGTACATGCAGGGGATGATGCCAAAGTCCGTATCATCGGAGGAGGTGTTGGGGAGGAGGTGATTCTCAAGGACGAGGGTAACGGTGAGCCGGAGCGTTGTACTGGTGTCGGGGAGTGCAACCAGGGCGCGGAAGAGGCGGAAATGGACATGTCGCCCAAGAAAATTTACCTGTATGAAGGAGAGGCGCAATGAAACCACTGAGCACGGTGTTGGGCCTGAGTCTGTTGTTATCGGGAGCGGCGCTGGCGGAGGACATGAAGTGCTACGCCGAGCTGGCGAATGGACAGCGAGTCGTGTTGCATGGTCCTGTGACGGATACTTCCCCTCAGGCTGTACACGAGAAATTCAAGAAGAGAGGGTATGAGGTCGACGGGGCAGTACAGCCGGTGAAGACACTGTTGGAGTGCCGCCCGCTGGGGGAGAAGTTTCAGTCTAAAGAGGGACAGCAGCAGGATGCCAGCCAGTTACGCTAGTGAGCCGACATTCTCAGGGGCAGACGTCGTCGGCCTGAGTGGACTGACTGGATCGTCCCGAAGGGGCAATGACCAGATTGACTTGGGCATTGCCTGGACTGCAGAGATTCAGAGTCGTGTTGGTCATTAGGCTAGTGCCATCTGGGCTGAACACAGTGGAAAGCCTACTAGGGTCTGAGCTTTGGTTGGCTGCAGTGAAGTTTGAAGGAAAGGTATGACTTCTTGCCAGGAGCAATTCACCGTTGTTCAAAATGTTATTGTCGTTGTCGTCGATGAACACCAGGAATTGGGTCGGGTTGGCAGTGACGCAGTTGTCGCTGGCATTGGCCAGGCAGGCGGTGACTGATTGCTGGTTGTCGATGGCTTGGCTGCGGGCAAAACGCAGGTATTTCAGAAGAGTGCGTGATTCAAATCGCAAGCTGTTCTCACTGAGCAGGCTCGACATGGCCGGAGCCCCAATCCCGAGCAAGATGATCCCAAGACTGACCGCTATCATCAGTTCCAGCAGAGTGAATCCTTTCACATCCTTGATCATGGCAAATATCTCCTTCGATTAGTTACATCTTATCTACAGACAGCCAGAACACCAGCGCAAAGCCCAAGTGTTGAGCTGGCACAGCCAGCCCCTTTTCTTTATCATTCCCCATCATTTTCGAATTCAAGATGCATCGCCATGGCAAAAGCCCTCTCTCTGATGCTTGCCCAGTTAAATCTGACGGTAGGCGCCATCGAAGATAACTGTGACAAGGTGCTGGCTGCCGCCGCAGAGGCCGACCAGCAAGGAGCCGACCTGCTGGTCTGCTCCGAGCTGGCGCTGACCGGCTACCCGCCTGAGGATCTGCTGCTGCGCAGCGATCTGATGATACGGGTGGAGGCTGCTTTGGCTCGTGTCGCGGCCTGGCAGGGTCGTTGCGCCATTCTGGTGGGTCACCCCTGGCGTGAAGGAGAAGCGCTCTACAATGCAGCCTCTCTCTATGAGCAGGGCAAGCTCATTGCCCGTTACTTCAAGCAGGATCTGCCCAACTACGGGGTGTTTGACGAGAAGCGTTACTTCACCGCAGGCACCGATACCCGCGTGGTGTCGTTCCGTGGCCACCAGTTGGGGCTGCTCATCTGTGAAGATCTCTGGCAGCCGGGCCCGGCACTCGCGGCAAAGGCGGCCGGTGCCGAGCTGCTGCTCACCATCAATGCCTCCCCTTACGATCAGGAGAAGCCCTGGATCCGCCGCGAGCTGATGGCCGAGCGTTGCGAGCAGACCGGTTTGCCGCTGGTTTACCTCAATCAGGTCTGTGGTCAGGATGAACTGATCTTCGATGGTTGCTCCAAGGTGTTCAACGGTCAGAGCGAGCTGACTCACAAGCTGGCTCCCTTTGCCGAAGAGCTTGCTCTGGTGCGCTTTGTCGACGGTCAGCCGTTGAAAGAGCGGGAACCCGCAGCGCCACTGGCGCCCCTTGCCGAGACCTATCAGGCGCTGGTGCTGGCGGTGCATGACTACATCACCAAGAACGGCTTCCAGGGTGCAGTGCTGGGCCTCTCCGGCGGCATCGACTCCGCCCTGACGCTCGCCATCGCGGCCGATGCCATAGGTGCGGACAAGGTGCAGGCGGTGATGATGCCGTTCCGCTACACAGCACAGATGAGCGTGGAAGATGCCAAGGAACAGGCCGAGCGGATGGGGGTCGAGTTCAACATCATCTCCATCGAGCCCATGTTCGAAGGTTTCATGACCCAGCTGGCGCCGCTGTTTGAAGGGACGGCCCGCGATACCACCGAAGAGAACCTGCAGGCCCGCTGCCGCGGCGTGCTCTTGATGGCTCTCTCCAACAAGCGTCGCCGTATCGTACTGACCACCGGCAACAAGAGCGAGATGGCAGTCGGCTATGCCACCCTGTATGGTGACATGGCGGGCGGCTTTGACGTGCTCAAGGACGTGCCCAAGACGCTGGTCTTCAAGCTGTGCGAATATCGCAACTCGGTCGACTACGTGATCCCGCAGCGGGTCATCGATCGTCCCCCTTCGGCAGAGCTGGCACCGGATCAGGTGGATCAGGACAGCCTGCCTCCCTACGACATTCTGGACGCCATCCTCAAGCGCTATGTGGAAGAAGACGCCTCGGTCGCCGACATGGTGGCGGAGGGCTTCGAAGAAGCCGTGGTGCGCAAGGTGATCCGTCTGGTGGATCTCAACGAGTACAAGCGCCGTCAGGCCGCCGTCGGGCCCCGCATCACGGCTCGCAACTTTGGTAAGGATCGCCGCTACCCCATTACGTCCGGGTTCGGTAAACAGAACTGGTAAGGAGTCACCATGAAGAAGATTGAAGCCATCATCAAACCGTTCAAGCTGGACGATGTGCGCGAAGCCCTGGCCGAGATCGGCATCAACGGCATGACGGTATCCGAAGTCAAAGGCTTCGGACGCCAGAAGGGCCATACCGAGCTCTACCGTGGTGCCGAGTACATGGTCGACTTCCTGCCCAAGGTGAAAGTAGAGCTGGTGGTACAGGACGAAGAGCTAGACGCCTGTCTGGAAGCGATCCAGAACACCGCCCGCACCGGCAAGATAGGTGACGGCAAGATCTTCGTCTGCGAGGTGGAGCGCGTGATCCGTATCCGTACCGGCGAAGAGAACGAAGACGCGATTTGATGTGATGGATGTGCCTCGAAACGACCAAGAGCACGAAGATGCAAGCCCCTTGATGTCGGGGATGCGTCTCGTGGTGGCGGCAGGCCTGCTGATGGCGCTGACTGCTTGCAGCTCCCGGCCACCGGCCCAGCCGGAAAACCTGTGCCAGATCTTTCGGGAAAAGCCGGAGTGGCACAAGGCGGCACTCAAGATGAACGAGAAGTGGGGGACCCCGGTGCATGTGGTGATGGCCATGATGTATCAGGAGTCCTCCTTCGTGCATGACGCCCAGCCGCCGATGCAATACTTCCTCTTCATCCCGACCGGGCGCGCCAGCTCTGCCTATGGCTACGCCCAGGTCAAGGATGAGACTTGGGACGATTACCAGCGTGAGACAGGCAACGGCTGGAGCGATCGCGACGACTTCGCCGACGCCATCGATTTCATGGGCTGGTACACTAACAAGGCGCAGCGGCTCAATGGCACCTCCAAGTGGGATGCCTATGGCCAGTATCTCAACTATCACGAAGGCTGGGGTGGCTACCGGCGTGGCAGCTACCGCAGCAAGGGGTGGCTGATGAAGGTCTCCCGCAAGGTGGAGGCCCGTGCCCAACGCTACGGCGCCCAGTATCGACAATGCAAGGATCGGCTCCCCAGCGGGGGCTGGTTCTCGTAACCAATCAGGAGTCAGAAATGCCGTTATTGGACAGTTTTACCGTCGACCATACCCGCATGGCCGCCCCGGCAGTCCGGGTGGCGAAGACCATGCAGACCCCGAACAAGGACACCATTACCGTGTTCGATCTGCGCTTCTGCGTGCCGAACCAGGAGATCCTCTCCGAGCGCGGCATCCACACGCTGGAGCACCTCTTTGCCGGTTTCATGCGTGATCACCTGAACGGCAATGGGGTCGAAATCATCGACATCTCCCCCATGGGTTGCCGTACCGGCTTCTACATGAGCCTGATCGGCGCCCCGGACGAGGCCCGCGTGGGCGCAGCCTGGCAGGCGGCCATGAGCGATGTGCTGACCGTGCAGGAGCAGGGCAAGATCCCCGAGCTGAACGAATACCAGTGCGGTACCTACAGCATGCACTCCCTGGAAGAGGCCCATGCTATCGCCCGCCACGTGCTGGAGCGCGGCATCGGCGTCAACCACAACGATGAGCTGGCGCTGCCGGAAGAGAAGCTGAAAAGCCTCTGAGCCAACAGCGGAAAAATGAAGAAGGCCGGTCAGTGACCGGCCTTTTTGTTGTCTGGGGGATTCAGGACGGCAAGGGCATGACCCGGTTGCGACCCAGCTCCTTGGCCTTGTAGAGCAGCTTGTCGGTGCGCTCTATCAGGGCGTCCGCCGTCTCCTGGCCATTGTATTCCCCCACACCGAAGGAGGCGGTGATGTGATCGATGCGTCGGCCCGATTTGCGATCCAGCAGCGACATCCGCTCTATGACCCGGCGCAGGCTCTCCGCCATCTGGCGGGTCAGCGCCAGAGCCCGGCCCGGCACCAGCAGGGCAAACTCCTCCCCCCCGAGCCGATAGGCGGTGATCCCTTCCTTGCTGACTTCCCGCAGCCGCTTGCCGACGATGCGCAGCACCTGATCCCCCAGCAGGTGGCCATACTCGTCGTTGAAATTCTTGAAACGATCGATGTCGGTCATGATCAACGAGAAGGGCTGCTTGCTGCGGATCAGGCTGTCCATCTCCTGATCGAAGGCGCGGCGGTTGAGCAGGGAAGTGAGCGCGTCCTCGATGGCCATCTTGCGCGTCTCGTTCAGTGCAGCCTTGAGCTCTTTTATCTCCTTCTCGGCGCTGCTGAGCTGGTTGCGAAAGTGCAGGGTGGACATGCGCACATCCCGCGACTCGCGCACCAGCTCCCGCAAGATGGCCATGGTGTCGTCCAGGCTCAGCCCCTCGTCATCGATGAGGCTCAACTTGTCGAAGCTCTTGTCGAGCATCGCCTGGAACTGGCCGGTGTCGACCAGCGCATCCTGCATGGAGTGGCCGAGCTCGTTGGCCATGGCGACCAGATTGAGCTTCATCGTCTCCATCTGCTGTTCGTCCTGGCTGGCCAGATGCTGGTGATAGAGACGCTCACAGGTGGTGAGGGAGAAGGTACCCTGCAGTTTTATGGCGTGATCGACGGCATTGTTCAGCTCGGGCATGGCGCCGGAGACGTAGTTGTACCAAAGGTGGTAATTGTTCGGGGTGGTGGGGATTTGATACTTGATCATCAGGGGGACAGCCTGTTTCAAATAGGCGGCCGATTGGGCGAACGAGTCCTTGCTCATGAGTTCCGAGTCTCACATACCTGCAAACTGTGCCCAGTATGACAGAGAGATTGGGCAAAAGGCAGCCGATGGATGCCATTAGCTCCCCCCTTCGATATAATGTCTGCGTTACTACCTACCCTAAGGCCTGCTTATGTCTCAAAAAGATCCTTTCCTCCAACGCGAGGCCGAAAAATACGATAACCCCATCGCCAGCCGCGAGATGCTGCTGGAACTCATCAAGGGCCATGAAAAACCCATGTCCCGGGAAGAGTTGGCCAAGGTCCTCAAGCTGACCGACGAAGAGCCGTTGGAAGCCTTGCGCCGTCGTCTGCGCGCCATGGAGCGTGATGGGCAGCTCGTGTTCACTCGCAACCAATGTTATGCCCTGCCGGATCGCCTGAATCTGGTGAAAGGCTATGTGCTCGGCCACAAAGATGGATTCGGTTTTCTGCGCCCCGAGGGTGGTGGATCGGATCTCTTCCTGAACAACCGCGAGATGCAGCGGCTGATGCATGGCGACTACGTGCTGGTGCAGCCCACCGAGATCGACCGCAAGGGGCGTCAGGAAGCGCGTCTGGTGCGCCTGCTCAAGGCCCGCGAGGCTGACATCGTCGGCCGTTACTTCGTCGAGAACGGCGTTGGCTTCGTGGTGCCGGATGACAGCCGCATCGGCCAGGACATCATCATCCCGGAAGGGGAGAACAAGGGTGCCCGCCAGAGCCAGGTGGTGGTCGTTCGCATCACCCAGCGCGCGACCTCCCGCATCAATGCGGTCGGCACAGTGCTGGACGTGCTGGGCGAGAACATGGCACCGGGCATGGAAATTGAAATTGCCCTGCGCACCCACGGCATCCCGCACACCTGGCCGGAAGAGGTGACCAAGGAGGTCGCAGGTCTCGGTGAACAGGTGCCGGAGAAGGCCAAAGAGGGTCGCATCGATCTGCGCGCCCTGCCACTGGTCACCATAGACGGGGAAGATGCCCGCGACTTCGATGACGCCGTCTTCTGCGAAGCCAAACGCGGTGGCGGCTGGCGCCTGTGGGTAGCCATCGCGGACGTCTCCGCCTATGTGAAGCCCGGTACTGCGCTGGATGCCGAAGCCTATCAGCGCGGCAACTCGGTCTATTTCCCCGAGTTCGTGGTGCCCATGCTGCCGGAGGTGCTCTCCAACGGTTTGTGCTCCCTGAACCCGCAGGTTGACCGCCTCTGCATGGTGTGCGAGATGACCATCTCCGCCGCCGGCCGCATGTCCGGTTACAAGTTCTACGAAGCGGTGATGAATTCCCACGCCCGCATGACCTACAGCAAGGTGGCGGGGATCCTGGATGGCGAGCCCAAGCTGCGTCAGCAGTACGAGCCGCTGGTGGGTCACATCGAGGAGCTCAACAACCTCTACAAGGCGCTCAAGCACGCCCGTCACCAGCGTGGCGCGGTGGAGTTCGAGAGCGAAGAGACCCGCTTCATCTTCAACGCCCAGCGCAAGATCGACCAGATAGTGCCGCTGGTGCGCAACGATGCCCACAAGATCATCGAAGAGTGCATGATCCAGGCGAACGTGGCCGCGGCCCGTTACATCGAGAAGAACGAAGCCTCTGCCCTGTTCCGGGTGCACGACCGCCCGGGCGAAGAGCGTCTGACCGGTTTCCGTGACTTCCTGGCCGAACTGGGCCTGGAGCTCAAGGGGGGTCTCGAACCCGAGCCGAAGGATTTCGCCGAGCTGGCCGCCAAGTTTGAAGGGCGCCCGGATGCGGAGCTGCTCTCCACCATGCTGCTGCGCTCCATGCGTCAGGCGGTCTACCAGGCCGACAACATAGGTCACTTCGGTCTGGCGCTGAAGTCCTACGCCCACTTCACCTCGCCGATCCGTCGTTACCCCGACCTCATCCTGCACCGCGCCATCAAGTACCAGACTGCCAAGGAGCAGCAGGGCAACCTGCGCCACAAGTGGACGCCGAGCGGTGGTTACCACTACCAGCTGGAAGAAGTGGATCCCATGGGCGAGCACTGCTCCATGACCGAGCGCCGTGCCGACGATGCGACCCGCGACGTGGCCGACTGGCTCAAGTGCGAGTACATGCTGGATCACGTGGGTGACGACTTCGACGGCGTCATCGCCAGCGTTACCGGCTTTGGCTTCTTCGTTCGCCTGGCGGATATCCACATCGACGGTCTGGTACACGTCAGCACCCTCACCAACGACTACTACCAGTTTGATCCCCTGCACATGCAGCTGATCGGCGAGAACTTCCGCCGTCGCTACCGTCTGGGTGACAAGGTGCGCGTCAAGGTGATGGGGGTGAACCTGGACGATCGCAAGATCGACTTCGTGATGGTGGAAGAGCCGCTCCAGGCCACCGGCAAGAACGCCAAGGAGATGGCGCGCAAGCAGGCCGAGATCAAGAAAGAGAAGGCCAAGAGCGCCCAGCGCCACGAAAAACGCAAAGAAGGCAAGGAGAGCGGCAAGTCCGACAAGGGTGGCCGTGCCAAGCCCAGCAACAGACGACCGAGCAAAAACGCTCGCGACAAGGCCAAGAGCACTAAATGAGTACAGAACTGATCTACGGCATTCACGCTGTATCCGCGCTGCTTGAGCGCACCCCGGAGCGTTTCATCGAGGTATGGGCCCTCAAGGGCCGCGATGACGACCGGCTGCAACCCTTGCTGACCGAGCTGGAATCCCTCGGCATCAAGGTGCAGAGCGTGAACCGCAAGACGCTCGATGACAAAGCGGAGGGCAACAATCACCAGGGCATCATGGCCAAGGTGATCGAAGCGCCCAAGCTGGCCGAGCACGACCTGGCCAGTCTGCTGGACGGCCTGGTGGTGCAAGAGACAGCCCCCTTCCTGCTGGTGCTGGACGGGGTGACAGATCCGCACAACCTCGGCGCCTGCCTGCGTAGTGCCGATGCGGCAGGGGTCCATGCGGTGATAGTGCCGCGTGACAAGGCCAGCGGCCTGACTTCGGTGGTGCGCAAGGTTGCCTGTGGCGCCGCCGAAGTGGTGCCGCTTATCCAGGTCACCAATCTGGCCCGCAGTCTGCGGGAGTTGAAGGATCGCGGTGTCTGGATCGTCGGTACTGCCGGTGAAGCCGATCACGATGTCTATCAGGCCAAGCTGACCGGTCCCATGGCGCTGGTCATGGGTGCCGAAGGCAAGGGGATGCGCCGCCTGACTCGCGAACACTGCGACGAACTGGTCAGCATTCCGATGGCGGGGGCTGTATCCAGTCTCAACGTCTCGGTGGCGACCGGTGTCTGTCTGTTCGAAGCCGTGCGTCAGCGTCGCGCTTAAGGGAACGGGATGGACAGACCCCCGTTCAGTCGGGATCAGGTCACAAATGAGCAGGAGGCCGCGCGCCTCCTCTCTTTTGCCCGGCCTTTGACCCTGAGCCCTCGTACCTGCCTCTGGCATGCCGGTGACAAGCCCGACCTGCTGGTCAAGGTGGAGCAGGGGCTGCTGCGCGCCAAGGTGGTGCTGGCGGATGGCCGCGAGTACATCAAGGAGTTCTATTGGGAGGGGGACGAGTTTATCGACTTCCACCATCTGCTCAGTGGTGAGCCCGCCCGCTACAGTGTGGAGGCGCTGGAGTCATGCCGACTGCAACTCTTCAACCTGAGGGATTTGCGTCAGCTCCCTTGCTGGTCCGCCTGGTATCACCATTTGCTGGCGGTGCAGTTGCGTATCAAGGAAGAGAAAGAGTTGCTGCTGTTGACCGAGAGCCCCCAGGCCCGTTATCAACACTTCCTGCAATGTTTTCCCGAGCTGGATGCCAGGGTGCCGGATCACCAGATCGCCGCCTATCTCGGCATCAGCCCCATCAGCCTGAGCCGCATTCGCAAACGGCTTAACAGTCTTAACAAAGGTTAATGCCGCCCTGGCTGCGCTCGCCTATGCTGGCAGACCGAATTGATAAGGAGTCGCCGATGAACTGGATCCTGAAACCCTGGTCTGCACTGACCAGGGACGAGTTGTATGAGTTGCTGGCATTGCGGGCCGAGGTGTTCGTGGTGGAGCAGAGCTGCCCCTTCCAGGATCTGGACGGGGTGGATCGCCGGGACGGTGTGCTGCACCTGCTCGGTTATGAAGGCGATCATCTGGCCGCCTATGCCCGCATCATGGCCCCCGGCATCGGCGACGACAGTGGCGCCGCCATAGGCCGGGTGGTCACCTCCCCCCAGTCGAGAGGGGGCGGTCTGGGCCACAGCTTGCTCGATGAGGCGGTGACCGCCTGCACGGCCCGCTGGCCGGCGCACAGCATCTGGCTCGGTGCCCAGGCTCACCTGCAGGGCTTCTACGGCCAGCACGGCTTCGCGCCGGAAGGGGAGGGCTATATCGAAGACGACATCCCCCACATGGGGATGCGCAAAGCCCCCTGAGTCGATGGCAAGTCCAGGGAGCCTTCATGAGCTGGCTCCCACATTGCTGCGACGCAAACGGGTATGATCTCGTCCCCTTGTTGATTGGAACCCCGTCGTGACTCTCCCCATCTTCGCGGCCATCTTGCTGGCCGCCTTGCTGCACGCCCTGTGGAATGCGCTGGCCAAGCGCCAGGCCGAGGGGCGTGTCAGCGTGTTGCTGGTCTCCCTCTGCTCCGGCCTCTTCTCCCTGCCTTTCCTGCCGCTGGTGGGGTGGCCTGCCTCGGTCGAGTATCCCTGGTTGGCACTCTCCATCCTGTTGCACTGCGGATATTGCCTCTTTCTCGGCCGGGCCTACCGTTTGGGGGAGTTTGGCCAGATCTATCCGTTGGCCCGTGGCAGCGCGCCCCTGGTGACCCTGTTGCTCGGCGCCCTGCTGCTGGGGGAGGTGCCCGGTGTCGTGGCTGTGGCGGGGGCCATGGTGCTGGTGGGCGGAGTCTTGCTGATGGCCTGGCGCGGCGGTATCCGGCTGGCGCCTGCGGCCCTGTGCGCCGTGCTGATCACGGCGCTGTTTACCGCCGCCTATACCCTGTCTGACGGGGTCGGGGCCCGCTCGGCGGGGGAGCCGATACGCTATACCCTCTGGCTCTTTACCCTGACGGCCCTGCTGATGCCGCTGCTGATGAGATGGCAGAGCCGCACCGCCTTGCGCAGCCTGACCCGGGCCGAGTGGTATTCGGGCGCCCTGGGCGGCGCCCTCTCGCTGCT
Organism: Aeromonas sp. S16(2024); assembly: GCF_041403065.1. Lineage (NCBI taxonomy): Bacteria > Pseudomonadati > Pseudomonadota > Gammaproteobacteria > Aeromonadales > Aeromonadaceae > Aeromonas > Aeromonas sp. S16(2024). Next base: position 101,910 of record NZ_JBGLQX010000017.1, read on the forward strand.
TGCCTATGGGATCGTCATCTGGGCCATGACCCGGGCCCCCATCGGGCTGGTGGCGGCGCTGCGCGAGAGTAGCGTGCTGTTTGCCGTGCTGCTCTCCTGGCTCTGGCTGGGGGAGCGGCTGGGGCGAGTCAGGTTGATGGCGGCCTTGGTGATCCTCTGCGGCATATTGTTGATCCGGCTTGGCTGATGGGGTGAAGCCGGATCGTCGTCGACTCAGGGGGTGACGTCGGAGAGCAGGCTGAACCCCTCCTCTGCGGGGACGAGCCGCACCCTGACCTGACCCAGCTCCGCCAGAGTGCCGGCATGGGTACCGCCGCAAGGGATGGTCAGCTCTTGCCCTTCCAGGGTGCAGTGCCAGTAACGAGAGTCGATGATGGCCTCGCCAGCCCGCGAGCGGCGGATCTCGCCCCCCGCAGCCAGCCAGTCGGCGAGTTGCCGGTTGACCTTTTCTTCTATCAGCGCCAAATCCGCCAGCAGGGCCTCGCCGTTGACCCCCTTCTTGCGCAGGCTCTTGCCGATGCGGTATTGCTCCCGGGAGCCCATGGGCTCGACGCGCGAGCTCTGGATGGCGAGGCGGTCGAAGTCGGGCTGATCCAGCGCGTCGCGCTCGCTCACCTCCTTGCGCCAGTAAGGAACGAGCGCCCGGTTAAGGGCCAGCGCCACCAGATGGCAGCCGCTGTGGCCCAGACTCAGGGCGTGGCGGGCCTCGGCGTCCACCCTCAGTTCCAGCTGAGTGCCGATGGCAAGCTGATGGGAGCCGGCGAGGGGATGCACCACCACGAAGGCCCAGCCCTCGGCGCCCCGCTTGACCGGAATATCCTGATCCACGAACAGCCTTCCTTCCGGGCTGATGGCCCCCATCCGGCAGGGGCCCACGGCCGCCTCGCCACCATCCCAGCGCACAGTGCCCACATCCCCCGGTTGATCGGGCCAGAGGTGGCTCTGGGGATGGAAGGGGGTGAGGTCGGTGACCAGCAGGCTGGGTTGCCCCTGCTCGCAATAGACGACGCTAGCTTGTTCCTGATGATGGCCCAGCACGAAGCTGACTCGGGTATGTTCCATGGCAAGGCTCCCGCAACGAGAAAAAGAGAAGAGAAAGCGGCAGCATACGCCAAAGCGGGGACCGGCTCATTAACCTCTGTTAACGAGCCGGCCCCAAGATGGCGGAGTGAGCACTAGATCATGGTGACCAGCAGATAGGCGTTGAGGCCGATCACCAGGGCGACTATGAGACGACCGACTGCCTGGGTCAGAGGATGGTTGCGATGCTCCCCCATCAGGGTGCGATCGCCGGTCAGGATCAGCAGCGGAATCAGTGCCAGCGCTATGCCAAAGCTCAGAATGACCTGGCTCAGCACCAGGATCTCGGTGGTGTTGAGCCCCATGGCGATCACCACGAAGGCGGGGGCCATGGTGATGGCCCGGCGCAGCCAGAGCGGTATGGTGAAGCGCACGAAGCCCTGCATCACCACCTGGCCTGCCAGGGTCCCGACCACTGTGGAGGAGATGCCGGATGCGACTAGGGAGAGGCCGAACAGGGTGGCGGCAGCCTGACCCAGCAAGGGAGTGAGCGTCTGGTAGGCCGTTTCCAGCTCCGCCACCTGCAGGTGGCCCGAGTCGTGGAAGGCTGCGGCGGCCATGGCCATCATGGCCAGGTTGACGAAGCCGGCTATGGTCATGGCGATGGCCACATCGACCCGGGTGCTGTGCAGCCGCTGGGAAAGGGTTCCCTGATCCTGGGTGTGCTGGGTCAGCGCCGAGTGGAGGTAGATGACGTGGGGCATGACTGTCGCCCCCAGCACGCCGGCGGCGAGATAGACGGCATCGCCGTTGGGCAGGCCGGGAAAGAGGGCGCCTTCCAGCAGGCTGGGCAGATGGGGACGGGAGAATACCAGCTCGACTATGTAGGCGGCGGCCACGAACAGCAGCAGACCGCCCACCACGAACTCCAGCGGCTTCTGGCCGCGGGATTGCAGCATGAGAATGCCCCAGGTGACCACGGCCGTGATGCAGGCCCCTTCCAGCAGGGTCACCCCGAACAGCAGCTTGAAGCCCACGGCCGCACCGATGAACTCGGCGAGATCCGTAGCCATGGCGATGATCTCCGCCTGCACCCAGTAGGCCCAGACTGCCGGTTTCGGCAGGCGATCGCGAATGTGCTCCGCCAGATTCTTGCCGGTGACTATGCCGAGCTTGGCGGAGAGGGTCTGCACCACCATGGCCATCAGGTTGGCCCAGACCACCACCCACAGCAGTTGATAACCAAAGGTGGAGCCGGCCTGGATGTTGGTGGCGAAGTTGCCCGGATCTATGTAGCCGATGGCGGCGATGAAGGCGGGGCCAAGCAGGCTCAGCTTGAATTTGCGGGCCGGGATGGCCGTGGTCAATGCGGGTTGCATGGTGTCACCCTCCATAAGAGCATGGAGATAGAATAGATCTAAATGATAATTATTATCAATTGAAGTTTTGCATCAGGCTCATCGACAAAAACATCTGCCGACGCCAGTTGCAGTGGGAGAGGCGATTTCGTACAATACGCCGCCCTAGAAAGCAGCGTCTAAACACCACTATGTTCCTTGCCTCCGAGGTCTGGCTGCACCTGGGCGGAGGCTGAATTAATCCGTAAGGAGCTAAAATGCGTCATTACGAAATCGTCTTCATGGTTCATCCGGACCAGAGCGAGCAAGTACCTGGCATGATCGAGCGTTACACCGGCGCTATCACCACCGCTGGTGGCACCATTCATCGCCTGGAAGATTGGGGCCGTCGTCAACTGGCTTACCCGATCGACAAGCTGCACAAGGCTCACTATGTTCTGATGAACGTAGAAGCTGAGCAGGCCGTTATCGACGAACTGGAAACCAACTTCCGCTTCAACGATGCCGTTATCCGCAACATGATCATGCGCACCAAGCACGCCGTGACTGAAGTTTCTCCGATGGCCAAGGCCAAGGAAGAGCGCTTCACCCGTCGTGACGACGAGCGCCGCGAAGATGCTGTTGAAGCGTCTTCCGAAGAGTAATTCTTAGATCACCGCATTAGAGGATAAAGGCCATGGCACGTTATTTCCGTCGTCGTAAGTTCTGCCGCTTCACCGCCGAGAACGTTACCGAGATCGACTACAAAGATATCGTTACTCTGAAAAACTACGTCACTGAATCTGGCAAGATCGTACCGAGCCGTATCACCGGTACCCGCGCCAAGTATCAGCGTCAGCTGGCACGCGCCATCAAGCGTGCTCGTTACCTGGCTCTGCTGCCGTACACCGATCTGCACAACAAGTAAGAATCGGTCCGGCACTTAAGCCTAACTCAACTTTTATAGAGGAAAGGTAATGCAAGTTATCCTGCTCGACAAAATCGCCAAACTGGGCGGTCTGGGTGATCAAGTCGCTGTTAAAGCTGGCTACGCCCGTAACTATCTGATCCCGCAAGGCAAAGCCGTTATGGCTACCAAGGCCAACATCGAGACCTTCGATGCTCGCCGTGCTGAACTGGAAGCCAAGCTGGCTGCCGGTAAAGCTGCCGCTGAAGAGCGCGCTGCCAAGCTGGGTGAACTGGCTGCCGTTGTCATCGCCTCCAAGTCTGGCGACGAAGGCAAGCTGTTCGGTTCCATCGGTACCCGTGACGTGGCTGAAGCCATCACTGCTGCCGGCGTCGCCGTTGCCAAGAGCGAAGTCCGTATGGGCAACGTTCTGCGTAACACCGGCGAGTACGAAGTTGTTGTTCAGCTGCACGCTGACGTCAAGGCAACCGTACAGATCCAGGTTGTTGCTCTGTAATAGCGATTCGCTTTGCAGAAAAAACCCGCGCACATGCGCGGGTTTTTTTCTTTTTGAATCAAAGGGGATCCAGGGGTAAAGTGAGGTTCTGTTCCTCTGTAGGAGAACCTGTATGGCAGCCTGGGTCGAAGGTCGGGTACTCGAGCGCATCGAGTGGACGCCCACCCTGTTTTCCCTGCGCATAGCGGCGGAGCTCGCCCCCTACAAGGCGGGGCAATTTACCAAGCTGGCCCTGCAACGGGGCGAGCAGCGGATCCAGCGCGCCTATTCCTTCGTCAATCCCCCCTCTGCCCCCTATCACGAATTCTATCTGGTGGAGATCCCGGATGGCGAACTGACTCCCTCTCTCGGTGCCTTGCAACCGGGGGATACCTTGCTGGTTCAGTCCCAAGCCACGGGGTTCCTGACCCTGGACGAACTCCCGCCAGGACGGGATCTCTGGCTGCTCTCCACCGGCACGGCCATAGGCCCCTTCCTCGCCATGCTGGCGGAGGGGGAGGCCTTCGAGCGTTTCGAGAATCTGGTGCTGGTGCACGGGGTGCGCAAGGGGGAGGAGCTCACCTATCAGGGCCTGATCACCAGCCTGGTCGAGCAGTATGGGCCCCGTTTTCACTACGTGCCCTTCGTCAGCCGCGAGCCCTGGCCCGGTGCGCTGGCAGGCCGGATCCCGGCGGCCATCGCCAGCGGCGAGCTGCAGGCCAGGGTCGGGCTCCCCTTCTCGGCCGAGCACAGCCAGGTCATGATCTGCGGCAATCCCGCCATGGTGAAGGAGACGCAGCAAACCCTGCTGGATCTCGGTCTTGCCAAGAACCTGCGCCGGGCCCCCGGCAACATCAGCATGGAAAACTACTGGTAGACGCCAGCAGGGGATGGTCAGCGATCACCTTCGTGCTTGCCAGAGCCCTCGGCGCAGGCGCTGTCGCCCGGTGGCGACCGTCTGACGCCCTGTGCTTCCTGGTGGGCACCGGGATCCTGGGCGGCGCCGCGTCGGGCAAGAGGGGCTTCAAAAGCTGCGCCGCTGTTCAATAGCCGGGCGAGCAGATGGGAGACGGTGTTGCGCATGATGGCCTCGATGACGGCTGGAGGAGAGGCAGTCTATCGTCGCCAGCCTTAACCGGGGCGGAACGGCACCTTGGCATCATTGCGTGGATCTGGTGAGAAATGAGCGGCGAACGTTTGTGAAATGGCCTGGTTCATGCTTTTTTGCCAAGGGTATCAAGGTGTTCCATTGAGCCTTGGCTGGCAGGATGGCAGTCGCCTGTTTCCGGTGCTCGTGAGCCGAGCGTAGAATATGGCGGTCACTGCCTGCACCAGGACCCCATTGAGGGGCCGGGACCCCCGAACCATCACTTGTTGTTACCTTTCCCGCTTCCCTTATCCTTGTGTTTCCCGTTGCCGTGACTGTCCCAGCCGCTCTTGTCGTGGCCCTTGCCCGGGTTGTTGCCGCTGTGGATGCTGCGGTTGTAGTGGTCGCGATACTTGCCATCCATGTCGTCGCAGTTGAGCTTGATGCGGCTGCTGCGGGTGCTGACATCCAGGCAGTTGTCCTGCCACCAGCCATACTCCTTGTCGTCCCAATCCAGGCTGACCTGGCCCCGATCGGTGGAGATCCTGACGTCGTCGTTGCTCTTGGAGGGAGGGGCCGCAAAGGCGACGCCCTGAGCCATCAGCAGGGCGCACAACAGGGCGCACCTGTGCATGATGGCACTGCGCTTGAAGTGGGTCATATCAGAGAGGCTCCTGGGTGACGGGTCACTCTTCCTGGCTGGTCGGGACCTGGTTGCTGCTGGGGGGCTGGTTGCGAGGCGTCTCATCATCCAGGTTGAGCTTAGTGCCCTTGCAATCGGGCGAGCTCTCCTCACCGACCCCCAGATCGAGACAGCCGGTCTGTGACCAGTCAAATTGGGTGTCATTCCAGTCCAGTTTGAAGGTGAGCTCGTCAACGGAGAAAGTTTGATTCCCCTGCTCCTGGGCCTGGACCGATGAGGTTGAGGTGCCGGCAACCAGAAGAAGGGAGAGCAGCAGCGTAGTCGTTCTGTTCATGATGGCCTCGGATAATGGCAATAGGGAGTCAGTGTAGCGCGCCGGGCTGAACCCGGGCACAACGAAACGCCCTCTTCAAGTCTGAGGTCGATTGTAGCGGTTTTCTGCTGCCGATTTGTCCGTTTTGGTCGCACTATGGACAGCTGGTTATCCATATGAAGGAATTCAGGTATTTGCCCTTCTCTCCGACCGCCCGGTGACTATAATCGGCAGCCAACTTTTCCTGCACGGCACTCCCTCTCCATCATGACCACACAGGCTCCCGCCGCATTGCGCTATCCCAAGGGCTGGTTCGCACTGACCACGGTGTACAGTTTTACCGGGTTGGCCATTCTGGCCTCCATCGTCTTCTCCCTGCTGCTGTTTCTCTCCATCGACGACAACCCGCTGATGAAGTGGCTGTTTGGCGGCCTGGCCATCATCTTCGAGCTGGGCAAGTTCTATGTCTGGTACGAATACGGCGAGTGCAAGGCGCGCCGCGATCTCGGCGGTGCCTTCTGGTCGCTGCTGTTTTACAGCGTGCTGGCCGCCATCTCCATCGGTGGCAGCATAGGCGGCATCAACAGCGCCACCAATACCATCCTGAGCCAGCAGGCCCGCCACGAGCGGGAGATAGCCCGTTTCGACGAACAGATCGCCAGCATAGAGCGGCAGATCCAGCTCAACGAGGAGGCGGCGCGCAAGTACATAGAGATGGCGCGGATCTCCAGCGGGGTCAGCGGATTGCAGCAGGCCAACACCCGGCTCAGGTTGAAGCAGGATGAGCTGCGCCAGGAGCGCGACGCCAAGCCGGTCAGCGAGCAATCCTCCATGCTGGGGCTGATGAGCAGCCTGGCGGACGGGGTGGGCATGAGCATCAGCCAGGTGCAGTTCCTGCTGGTCTGCTTCCTGTCCGTATTGCTGGATGCGTTCGGTGCCTTTTTCGTCAGCCTGATCGGCGAGGAGAACCGCTTCCGCCGTCAATGGCAGTGGCTGCGGGCGCGAGAGCAGGCCGAGGCGCGCCAGATCGAATCAGCCGCCACCGTGCCCATGGTGGTGAGCAGACCCGAGCCCGCACCGGCCGTGGTGGCCCAGGTGCGCAGCGCGCTGGAGAGCGGCGAGCTCAAGTGCAGCAAGCGCAAGGTGGCAGAGGCCCTCTCCCTCTCGCTGGAAGAGGTAGACAGAGTATTCCACCATCTGATGGCCGAGGGGGTGCTGGGGCAGGGCAGCAACCGCCACTACCACCTCAGTGCGCAGGCGGGTTGAGATCCGGGCCACCACAGGGTGGCCTTTTTGTTGCCGCAGGCGGCGTCAGTGGGTGAGCACCATCATCAGGCTGAAGAAGGCGGCAAGCCCCCCACCTAGGCCGATGATCCAGTAAAACCCCTTGGCCCCCTGCTTGAGCGGGATGCGGAAGTAGAGCAGAAACGCCCACCACCCCAGGGCCAGCAACAGAGGAATAAGAAACATTCGAGCCATGGTGTCCTCGCTGTTATTCTGTTGACCCTTGATCAATCAACAGGATGGATTGTGCAATGACGCAGCTACAGATTACCGCATTCGGCGACCCCTCGGTACTTCGGCTCAACCCCTCCCTCGACAAGGTGCCTGCGGAAGGAGAAGTGCGGGTACGCATCTGCTTTGCGGGGGTCAACCCCATAGATGCCAAGACCCGGGCCGGCCTTGGCTGGGCGGCGGCCCAGAACAAGGAAAAGCTGCCCTGGACCCCGGGCTATGACGTCTCCGGCGTGGTGGAGAAGGTCGGCCCCAATGTTACCACCCTGGTGGAAGGGGATGCGGTGTGCGGCATGGTGGGCTTTCCCCTGTCGGCCGGTGGCTATGCGGAGTCTGTGGTGGCGCGCGAGGACGAGCTGGTCAGGCTCGACGGGGTCAGCCTCAAGCAGGGGGCTGCGCTGCCCCTGGCGGGCCTCACCGCCTGGCAGGGGCTGTTCGAGCACGGTGCCCTCCAGAGCGGTCAGCGGGTGTTGATCCTGGCCGGTGCCGGTGGCGTGGGCCATCTGGCGGTGCAGTTTGCCGCCGCCTACGGGGCCCAGGTGGTGGTCACGGCCGGGCCTGACAACCACAGCTTCCTGCACGGGCTCGGGGCCAGCCAGATGGTGGATTACCACGACGCCGACTGGCCAGCACGGGTGGTGGCGGCCGGCGGCCCGGTGGATCTGGTGCTGGATCTGGTGGGGGGCGAGAGCGGCAAGGCGGCGCTGGCCTGCGTCAAGGCGGGCGGTCGCCTGGTGACTGTGCCCACCATCACGGCCCAGCTGATCAAGGATGCTGGTGCAGCGGCGGGTATAGAGGTGCTCGGCATGCTGGTCCACCCCGATCAAAAACAGCTGACCCAGGTGCTGATGCTGCTGCGTCAGGGGGATGTGCATATCACCATCTCCGGCGAGTACCCATTGGGGGAAGGGGCGCTGGCCCATGGCGCCATCGAGGGCGGCCATGTGCGGGGCAAGCTGCTGCTGCGCATGCCTGGCGCCGACGGCCAGCCCGGATGAACGACATTGCCGAGATGGGGCTGGGCTGGCTGTTTCTGAGCGCCTTCACCTCGGCCACCCTGCTGCCCGGCAGCTCGGAAGTGCTGCTGGGGGCCATGGCCACCCGTGGAGAGTGGAGCATGGCCAGCCTGCTGCTCTGGGCGACGCTGGGCAATACCCTGGGCTCCATGACCACCTGGTGGCTCGGCCGACTCGCCACATCGAAGAAAAAACCGGAAGATTTTCAAGGCCGTGGGGAACAAAAGGCGCTCGCCTGGCTCAAACAACATGGTCACTGGTGCCTGCTGCTCGCCTGGACACCGGTGATCGGCGATGGCCTCTGCCTGCTGGCCGGTTGGCTTCGCTTCTCCTTCTGGCGCTCTCTCATCCTGATCGGGCTCGGCAAATTGTTTCGTTATGCCCTGGTGTTTCTGCTGGCCAGCCAGATCTTCTAGCCCATTTTCGTCACTCACGAGGTAACCGTGAACAAACTCATTCCATTAAGCATTCTCCTGGGGTTTTCCCTGCCCGCACTGGCAGCGCCCACCCTGGTGTCCGAGCAGGTCAAGCAGGAGGGCAAGCTCGGCATTCCCTATCAGATGTACAAGTTGGACAACGGCCTGACCGTGATCCTGGCGCCGGACAAGTCTGACCCCCTGGTGCACCTGGATGTCACCTATCACGTAGGGTCGTCGCGCGAGACGGTCGGCAAGTCGGGGTTCGCCCACTTCTTCGAGCACATGATGTTCCAGGGCTCCAAGCACGTTGGCGATCAGGAGCACATGCGGATCATCAACGAGGCCGGTGGCGAGATGAACGGCACCACCAACAAGGACAGGACCAACTATTTCGAGACGGTACCGGCCAACCAGCTGGAGAAGGTGCTCTGGCTGGAGGCGGATCGCATGGGCTTCCTGCTCGATGCGGTGAGCCAGAAGAAGTTCGAGATCCAGCGTGCCACCGTCAAGAACGAGCGGGCCCAGCGCATCGACAACCAGCCCTACGGCCTGCTGAGCGAGAAGGTGGGGGAGGCGCTCTATCCGCGCACCCATCCCTACTCCTGGCAGCCCATCGGCTATGTGGAGGATCTGGACAGGGTCGATGTGAACGACCTCAAGCAGTTCTTCCTGCGCTGGTATGGCCCGAACAACGCCACCCTCACCCTGGGGGGCGACTTCGACACCAAGCAGGCGCTGGCCTGGATTGAGCAGTACTTCGGCCCCATCCCCCGTGGCCCCGAGGTGGCCGAGCCGACGCCCCAGCCTGCGACCCTGCCCGAGACCCGCTATGTGACGCTGGAAGACAAGGTGCACCTGCCGCTGCTCTATATCAGCTACCCGACCGTGTCCCTTGGGGATCCGCAGGAGCCGGCGCTGGACATCTTTGCCGACGTGCTCGGCGGCTCCGCCAGCTCCATGCTCTATCAGTCCCTGGTCAAGACCGGCAAGGCCATCGAGGTGGGGGCGTCCCACTCCTGCGAGGAGCTGGCCTGTACCCTGGCGGTCTATGCCTATCCGAATCCGGCGGTGGATGGCAGCCTCAAGACCCTCAAGGGGGAAGTGGACAAGGTGATCGGCGAGTTTGCCGGTCGCGGCATCAAGCCCGAGGATCTGGAGAAGGCCATCAGCAGCTATCGCGCCTCGGCCATCTGGGGGCTGGACAGCGTGTCCGGCAAGGTGAGCCAGCTCGCCATGGGGCAGGTGCTGGCCCAGGATCCCAACTATGTGTTCAAGAACCTGGATGCCATAGGTCAGGTGAACGCCCAGCAGGTCAAGGCGGCCTACGACAAGTTCATCGCGAACAAGCCGGCCGTGGTGCTGAGCGTGGTGCCCAAGGGCAAGACCCAGTGGCAGGCGGCTACGCCCAACTTCACCCCGGCCAAGCGCGAGTTGCCGGATTACAGCCAGCATGGGGAGCCGCTGGCCCAGCAAACGGTCAAGGACAGCTTCGATCGCAGCGTGCAGCCCAGGACGGCGGAGGCGGTCAGCGTCAAGGTGCCGGCCATCTGGCACGGCAAGCTGGACAAGGGCATCGAGATCATCGGCACCCGGAGTGACGAGATCCCGGCCGTCTCCATCATGATTGCCCTGCCAGGCGGCATCCGGGCCGAGGGCAAGGGCGAGCTGGGGCTGGCCAGCCTCACCGCCGCCATGCTGGGGCAGGGGACGGCGCGCCTCTCCGAGGCCGAGCTCAGCGACGAGCTGCAAAAGCTCGGCGCCAGCATCAGCGTCTCGACCGCCCAGTACAACAACCTCATCACCATCAGCAGCCTGACCGACAAGCTGCCCCAGACGCTGGCACTGGTGCGCGAGGTGCTGCTGCAACCCGGCCTGCGGGAGGCGGACTTCGAGCGGCTCAAGGCGCAGATGCTGCAAGGCATGAAGCAGAGCGAGCAGCAGCCCGAGTGGCTGGCGGGGCAGGCGTTCCGTGAGCTGGTCTATGGCAAGCAGAACCGCCTCGGCCAGCCGACCGACGGGGTACCGAGCGACGTCGAGAAGCTGACCCTGGCGGACGTGAAGCGCTTCTATCACGCCTACTACAACCCGACCAATGCCAAGGTGGTGGTGACCGGGGATGTGACCCAGCAACAGGTCGAGCAGCAGCTTGGCTTCCTCACCCAGTGGCAGGGGCCTGTCCCGACTCTGGGGGATCTCAAGCTCAAGGGCGAGCAGGCCAAGCCGGGCATCTACCTGGTGGACAAGCCGGGGGCGCCCCAGTCGGTGATCCGCATCGGCCGCCGTGCCATGCCGTTTGACACCACCGGGGATTACTTCGTCGCCAACTTGATGAACTTCAACCTGGGGGGCAACTTCAACAGCCGCATCAACCTCAACCTGCGGGAAGACAAGGGCTACACCTATGGTGCCAGCTCGGGTTTCCAGGCGAACCGCGAGGCCGGCATCTTCGCCACCGGCGCCAACGTGCGCACCGATGCGACCGCGGATGCCATCCGCCAGTTCCTCAAGGAGATGGATGGCTACCGCGCGAGCGGGCCCACCCCGGTGGAGCTGGCCTACATGCGCAGCGCCGTCTCCCAGCAGGATGCCCTCTCCTACGAGACCCTCGGTCAGAAGGCGGGCTTCCTGCTGCAGATGATCATGTATGGGCTGAAGCCGGACTATGTGCAGGCCCAGAACCAGCTGATCAAAACGGTGTCGCCTGAGACGCTAAAAGCCAGTGCGGCACGCTGGCTCGATCCGGCCGAGATGGTGATTGTGGTGGTGGGGGACAAGCAAAAGCTTGAAAAACCCTTGAGCGAGCTTCATCTTCCCATCTATCCGCTGCAACTGCCCTGAGGGGCGTTGCAAAAAAATGAGCGCCGCCCCAGGTGGGGCGGCCATACATGAGCCGTGAATATGACTACTACTAGCTTGTCGCTCACCGAGTTGCTGACCGCGCTGGGCACCCCTGATCGGGTGGCCGCCCTCAAGGGGATCCGGCGCGGGATCGAACGTGAATGTCTGCGCATCACCCCAGAAGGGACCCTGGCCCAGACCGATCACCCCAGAGGCCTGGGGTCGGCCCTGACCCATGCCAACATCACCACCGACTACTCCGAGAGCCTGCTGGAGTTCATCACCCCGGCGACCGACTCCATCGAGAGCCTGATCGAGCAGCTTGGCGACATCCATCGCCACGCCATTCACCACCTGGGGGATGAGCGGATCTGGCCCCTCTCCATGCCCTGCTTCGTCGGTGACGAGGAGAGCATCCGCCTGGCCCAGTACGGCAGCTCCAACATAGGCCGGATGAAGACCCTCTATCGCCAGGGCTTGAAGAACCGTTACGGCAGCCTGATGCAGGTGATCGCCGGGGTGCACTTCAACTTCTCCATGCCGGACAGCTTCTGGTGCGAGTGGCAGGATCTGGTGGGCGAGGGGTGCTGCAGCCAGCGCTTCATCTCCGACAAGTACATGGGGCTGATCCGCAACGTCTACCGCTTCGGCTGGCTGGTGCCCTATCTGTTTGGCGCCTCCCCTGCCATCTGCGACTCCTTCCTCAAGGGGCGCAAGAGCAGCCTGCCGTTCCAGAAGATTGGCAAGGGGACCCTCTATCTGCCCTATGCCACCGCCCTGCGTCTGTCCGATCTCGGTTACACCAACAGCGCCCAGGCGGGGCTCAAGATCAGCCACGACAACCTGCCCGCTTACGTGAGCAGCCTGCGCCGCGCCATCAACACCCATGATCCCGAGTTTGCCAAGATAGGGGTCAAGGTGAACGGCGAGTACCGTCAGCTCAACGACAACGTGCTGCAGCTGGAGAACGAGCTGTACGCCCCGATCCGGCCCAAGCGCACCCCCCGCAGCGGCGAGAAGCCCTCGGATGCGTTGGAGCAGCGCGGCATCGAGTACATAGAGCTGCGCACCGTGGACGTCAATCCCTTCACACCCTTTGGCATAGAGGTGGATCAGATCCGCTTCTTCGATCTGTTCCTGGTCTGGTGCCTGCTGCGCCCGTCTCCCGTGCTGGGTGACGAGGAGATTGCCCGCAACCGTCGCAACCAGAACAAGGTGGTGCTGGAAGGGCGCCGCCCCGGTCTCGAGCTGGAAGACGAGCAGGGCAATGCCATCGGTCTCAAGGAGTACGGGCTCAAGCTGTTTGACGAGCTGGCCCAGGTAGCCGAGCTGCTGGATCGCTGCTGTGGTCGCAACCGCTACCGGGAGACGCTGGCCATGCACCGCGAGAAGCTGCTCAACCCCGAGCTGACCTACTCCGCCCGCCTGCTCAAGCAGTTGCTGGAAAGCGGCCAGGACAACGGCTGCTTCGGCGACGCCCTGGCGAGCCGCTACCGGGAAGAGATGCTGAGCGGTGAGCTGCAGTACTGGGATGAGGCCTACTTCGCCGGCGAGGCGCGGGACTCCCTGGCCAAGCAGCGGGAGCGGGAGCGCGGTGACAGCCTCTCCTTCGATGACTTCCTCGCCGACTATTTCGGTACCCGGCAGACCACCGCCTGAGGGTCCCATCACAGTGACGAGAGCCGCTCCCCGGAGCGGCTTTTTTCATGGGCGTTCAGGTCGCTTTTCATGGCGCCGGACATAAAAAAACGGCCCGAAAGGGCCGTTTCAGACTGATGACAAACCCCTGGACGCCGATCTCGGGGTTTGATCTAATTGCTGCATGGTCAATAAATGGACTGCACCATGCTCAGAGAACCCACACCCCAGCAACTTGA
>NZ_JBGLQX010000018.1:0-115048 GCF_041403065.1 Aeromonas sp. S16(2024)
TGTGGGAAGAGAGAGAGTAGATGTTGAAAGGCTTGGGTATCCATGATGGAGGCCCTCAGGGTGATGACCTACTTCAAGAGTAGTCTTCCAACACGTAATTTGGACAGCGCCAAAAGAAAGCCCCGCAGTGCGGGGCTTGTCGTTGATGCAGGGGGCTGAGCTGCGCCGGGAGAGGCTTGCCTCCCCCGATGACCCAGCTCAGCCGAGGCCGAGGCGGGTGCCCAGGGCCTGCAGCTCATGGCGCCACTCCTGCTGCAGCCTCGGGGTCTGGTGCCTGGGCTTGCGGGCGAGATCGGCGGTCAGCAGGGCATCGAGCTCATACCAGCGGGCCAGCAACGCCTCTTCGTCATCCTCAGTGCTGGCAGTGGCCTGGCGGGCATCGTGCCCGGATGACCCGCCAGCTACCGGCCTCTGCTGGTGGTCGATCAGCTCGGCATAGGCCCGCTCGGCACTGTGGGCCTCCTGGATGCGTCCGTCTCTGATCAGCCAGAAGCGGTTGCAGCTGCGCTCGATCAGATCCCGGTCGTGGGAGACCAGCAAGACGCCCCCGGGGAAGGCGTTCAAGGCCTCGGCCAGCTCCTCCTTGCCCGCCAGATCCAGGTGGTTGGTGGGTTCATCGAGCCAGAGCAGATGGTGGCTCGCCAGGGAGAGGGCGAGAAACAGCAGCCTGGCCCGTTCCCCCCCGCTCAAGGCGTGCACCCGCTGGCCATGGCGGGAGTAGGGGAAGCCCGCGCGGATCAGGGCCTGGCGCAGTGTCACCTCCGGCAAGGGTGCCAGGGGATAGAGGGCGTCGCTCAGGGTGGCGTCGCCGTCCAGCTGCTGCAGGGACTGATCGTAGTAGGCGATGCTGGCGCCGGGGTGGCGATACCAGCCCTCACCCGGCCCTTGATCGCAGACCTCGCGCCAGCACTGGCGCAGCAGGGAGGACTTGCCGGTGCCGTTGGCGCCGAGCAGGGCGACCCTGTCGCCGGCCCGCAACCAGAGATCCTCGGCCCGCAGCAGGGGCGGCAAGCCGGGGGCGGGGCGCACCTCCAGGGCTTCCAGTCGCAGCAGGGCATCGGCGGGCAGCGCCTGCCCGCGCAGCTCGAGGCGCCAGGGGGCTGGCGCCGCGACTGTGCTCTGCTCCTCCTGCAGACGGGTGATGCGTTTTTCCATGGACTTGGCCTGGCGCACCAGCTTCTCGTTGTCATATTCGCGCCCCCAGATGGCGAGGCGCTTGCTGCTGGCGCTCAGGCGGTCAATCTCCTTCTGCTCGTCGGCCCGGCGCAGGCGTGCCTGCTCGTCCTCTTCGGCCAGCGCCAGCCGCGCCTGGCTGCAGGGCAGGGCGAAGCGGTGCAGCTGGCCATCTCGCAGGATCAGGGTCTGCTCGGTGACCCGGTCCAGCAGACGACCATCGTGGGAGACCAGCACGAAGGCGCCCCGCCAGCCCAGGAGGAACTGCTCCAGCCAGAGCAGGGCGGGCAGGTCCAGGTGGTTGCTGGGTTCATCCAGCAGCAGCAGGTTGGGCTGGCGCAGCAGGGCGCGGCCTATCTGCAACCGGGTGTGCTGGCCGCCGCTCAGGGCGCTGACGGGGAGCTCGGCCTGCTCTTCGAGCTGCAGCTCGGTCAGCATCTTGTCCACCTGCCAGTCGGCGGCGGGGTCACCCCCCAGGGCATCCTGCAGCACGGCGCTGGTGCTGAGCCCTTGCAGCCTTGGGGGCAGGTGCTGGGCCACGAACTCGCAGCGGCAGGGGGCGGCCTGCTGCACCCGTCCGTCATGGGGTTGCAGTTCACCGGCCAGCAGGGCGAGCAGTGTGCTCTTGCCGCAGCCATTGGCGCCAATCAGGCCCAGGCGATCACCGCTCTGGATGCCGAGATTGATGTGGTCAAACAAGGGGAGATGTCCCGCAGTCATCTGCAGGGAGTGGGTACTCATCAGTGTCGTCATGCTCTTGCTCTCTAAAATGGCGGGATAGGAAATCCCTGTCATCAGGAGCGCTGGCGACAACGGTCGAGAAAGGTCTCGGTGTGGAAGGAGTCGGCTTTGCTCGAACCCGCTATCGCAGCGCGATGGTGTGCAGGCAAGAGCACTCGAATGTGCCGAACAGGCGGGCCGAGAACATCGGACACGCTTGGATAACCATTTTTTACCTCCTTGTGTTTCGTTATGGTCAGGTGCGGCGATTATAGGCGTAGAAAAAATAGCCGTCTATCGGGGAATAGGGGGGATATCGGGCTGTTATGGGGGCATCTGGCAGTGAAAAGGGACCTTCATCGCAGCCTCTGGCAAAACAAGAGCCCCGCAGGGCGGGGCTCTTGAATCAGGTATGCGGGTGCATCAGATGAGAGGGATCAGTCGCGGGGGGTCTTGAGCGCCTGGATCACATCGTCATTGGGGGCCAGCCCCTCCACGTGGTTGAAGCTCTCCAGCCCCTCCTGCGCGTTGATGGTGAAGGCGTCGGCGCTCTGGTAGCTGCCGCTGCCGGCGCTCTCCACCAGGACGATGAGCTCGGGCTGCTTGTCACCGTTGAGATCCAGCAGTTTGAGCGCCTTGATGCTGCCATCGCGAGGCATCACCTTGCCGTCGATGAACTGATCCAGGGGAAACTCGGGGTTGGCTCCTGAGTAGAGGCGCACATCGTAGCTGCCGGTGGAGGCGGGCTCACCGTGCCCCTCGCCGACGGTGAGCACCTGGCCCGTTGGCAGCGTCAGCTGCTGGAAGAATCCCTCCGCCGCCTGGGTGGTCAGGGGCAGGCTGAGCAGGCCGAGAGTAAGGAATAAGGCTTTCATGGATGTGACCCTTGTTGCTGCTTGTGTTGCGGTGTCAGTGGGCAGGGGCCTGGCCCCCGCCCTGTCTGTGGCCGACTCGGGGCCAGCCCCTGTCGACCTCGTGTTTACCATATCTTGACCCGTTTGGCCGGGTCCAGATAGAGCTTGTCACCCGGCTGGATGTTGAACGCCTCGTAGAAGGCGGGGATGTTCGGCACCACGCCGTTGACCCTGTACTCGGGCGGCGAGTGGGGATCCGAGGCGAGCAGCATCTGCATCAGCTCGGGGCGATACATGCCCTTCCATACCTGGGCCCAGCCGAGGAAGAAGCGCTGCTCGCCGGTGAAGCCGTCCAGCACAGGGGCCTCCTTGCCATCCAGCGACAGCAGGTAGGCCTTGTGGGCTATGGTGAGGCCGCCGAGATCGCCTATGTTCTCCCCCAGGGTGAACTGGCCGTTGACGTACTGCCCCTCGATGGGCTCGAAGCGGTTGTACTGGGCCACCAGCCGGCTGGTACGGAAGCGGAACTCCTTGAGATCCTGGGGCGTCCACCAGTCGCGCATCACGCCATCACCGTCGGATCTGGCCCCCTGATCGTCGAAACCGTGGCCCATCTCGTGGCCTATCACCCCGCCGATGGCGCCGTAGTTCACAGCGTCGTCCGCGCTCATGTCGAAGAAGGGGGGTTGCAGTATGGCGGCCGGGAAGACGATCTCGTTGTTGCTCGCGTTGTAGTAGGCGTTTATCGTCTGGGGCGACATGTGCCACTCGTCCCTGTCCACCGGCTTGCCGAGGCGGGCCAGGCTGTCGGCATATTCGAAGGCGCGGGCGCGCTGCAGGTTGCCCACCAGATCATCGGCGCGGATCTCGATGGCGCTGTAGTCCTTCCACTTGTCCGGATAGCCTATCTTGGGCCTGAACTTGGCGAGCTTGGCCAGCGCCTGGGTCTTGGTGGCCGGCGACATCCAGTCCAGCTCCTGGATGCTCTGGCCGTAGGCGGTGCGCAGGTTCTCCACCAGCTGCTCCATGCGGGCCTTGGCCTCTGGCGGGAAGTAGCGCTCCACATAGAGCTTGCCCACCGCTTCCCCCAGGTTGTTGTCCAGTACGCCGAGGGCACGCTCCCATGGGGCGCGCTGCTTGGGCGTACCGCTGAGAGTGGTGCCGAAGAAGGCGAAGTTCTGGGCATCGGTCTGGCTGTCGAGGTAGGGGGCGAAGTCGGTGATGAGCTGCCACTTGAGGTAGGCCTGCCAGTCGCCCATGGGGGTCTGCTTCATCACCTCGTCCAGGGCCGCGAGGTAGCTCGGCTGGCCTATGATGAGGCTCTGCTGGCCGCTCAGGCCGGCCTGAGCCAGGTAGCTGTTCCAGTCGATGCTGGGGGCGAGGCGCCTGAGCTCGCCGATGGGGGCCTTGTTGTAGTTCTTCTGCCGATCCCGCAGGGCGACGTTGTCCCACTGGATCTGGGCGAGCCGGGTCTCGAGGGCCAGGATGCGTCTGGCCTTAGGCTTAGCATCCGCCTCGCCGAAGCGGCTCAGCATGCCGGCGATGTGCTGCTCGTATTTCTGGCGCAGCGCCTGGCTGGCGGCATCCTGCTTGAGGTAGTAGTCCCGATCCGGCAGGCCGAGCCCGGATTGATAGAGGTAGACCGCATAGCTGTCCGGCGCCTTGGCGTCGGCACCGATCCAGAAGCCGAACGGAGCGCTGCCCCCCAGCTTGCCGGCGCGGGCGAAGGCCTGGGCCAGTCCCTGCTGGTCATGGATCTGATCGATGTCGCCGAGCAGGGGCAGCAGGGGCGTGGTGCCCCTGGCGTTGCGGGTCTGCTGATCCAGATAGCTGTGGTAGAGGTCGTGGATCTGCTGGGCCGGGGTGCCGGTGGCGGCCTTACCGTCCAGCCCCTCCACCAGCACCCGCACGTCCGCCAGGGACTTGTCCCGCAGCAGGTAGAAGGCGCCGTCGGCGGGCCTGTCGTCCGGGATCTTGGCGGTGGCCAGCCAGTGGCCGTTCACGTAGCGGAAGAAGTCGTCACCGGGTTTGACCCTGGTGTCCATGTTGGCCAGCGCGAGGCCGGAGTGCTTGTCTGCCTGGTCCGGTCCCTGACTGCAACCGGCCAGCAAGGCCAGCCCGATGAGGCCGGCCAGTATGCTTTTCTTATTGTTCATTGTCTTATTCCAATTCGGGTTACTCAGCGTCCCGGCCCAGGTCGGGAGGAGACTCACTCTAGCAGTCGGGTTAGCGCTTGATAAGCCCGAGTCTGCTAAGATCGGCCTGGTCGTATTGGGGAAGCCTATGATTTCTCGTGTTTATTCTCGTTTTTGTCAGACTCTGCCCGCGCCGGAAGGTTCCCGGGGCCTGCTGGTGGCCTTCAGTGGCGGGCTCGACTCCACTGTGCTGCTGGTGCTGGCGGCGCGTTTTGCCCGGGAGCAGGGCCTTGCCCTGCGTGCCCTGCACGTCCACCACGGCCTGAGCCCTCACGCCGATGCCTGGGTGGCCCATTGTGAAGGGGTGTGCCAGCAACTGGCGGTGCCGCTCATGGTCGAGCGGGTGCAACTGCAACGGGGCAACGGCGACAGCCTGGAGGCACAGGCGCGGGAGGCCCGCTACCAGCGTCTCGCCGCCTCCCTGGGGGAGGGGGAGTGGCTGCTCACCGCCCATCATCAGGACGATCAGCTGGAGACCCTGCTGCTGGCGCTCAAGCGCGGCGCCGGGCTGCGGGGGCTGGCGGGCATGGTGCCGGACCAGCCCTTCGCCGGCGGCCGCTTGCTGCGCCCGCTGCTCGAGGTCAGCCGGGCCGAGCTGGCGGCGCTGGCCGAGACCCTGCCCTATGGCTGGGTGGAGGATGAGAGCAACCAGGATGTGAGCTACGATCGCAACTTCCTGCGCCAGCAGCTCATTCCCCAGCTCAAGGCGCGCTGGCCCGCCATGGCCCAGACGGCGGCGCGCAGCATGGCCCTGTGCGCCGAGCAGGAGGCCCTGATCAACGAGCTGGCGGAGGCGGACTGGCAACGGGCCGGGGAGGGGGAGGCGCTGCGCATCGAGGCGCTGCAGCCGCTCTCCCCGGTGCGGCGCAACAACCTGCTGCGCCACTGGATCCGCCGCCTGGGGGGGGAGATGCCGTCCCGGGAGTTGCTGGGGCTGCTTTGGCAGGAGGTGGCGCTGGCGCGCGAAGACGCCAACCCCAGGCTGAGCCTGCAGGGGCTGGAGTGCCGCCGCTTTCAGGGACGACTCCACCTGGTGCCGCCCGGCCTTGTCCCCCGTGAGGAGGTGTTGCCCATCCGGGTGGGGGAGACGCTCTGCCTGCCGGACGGGCTGGGGACCTTCAGGCTGCTGTCATCGGATGGGGCAGAAGGGCTGCGCCCGCCACGGGCGGACGAGCCCCTGTCGGTGCGCTTCCAGGTGGCGTCCGGCGCCATGCTCAAGCCGGTGGGGCGGGTTGGCAGCCGGCGCCTGAAGAAGTTGCTGCAAGAGTACGGGGTGCCCTCCTGGCAACGGGGGCGTATTCCCATCCTCTATTACGGGGAGCAGGTGGCACTGGTGGCCGGACTCTTTGTCTGCGACGGATTTCTGGCGCCCGAGGGGGGCATCAAGGGGGAGTGGCGGCGAGCCGTCGCCCTGGAGCTTGATTGATGGCTGCTGCGATGGCGTGAGGCCGCCCTATTCGGACGGCCCGGTCCCCCGGGCCTTGACTGAACGCCGCTGAGGTGGCGGGAAGCCGCCCTATTCGGACGGGCCGTTTACCCCGGCCTTCTTGCGGGCGTAGAGGTGGGCATCCGCCGTGGCATAGAGGCGCTGCACGTCCATGCCCGAGTGCCAGCTGGCGGCTCCCAGGCTGCAGCCCACCGAGAAGGCGCTGAGCTCCTTGTGGCTGTGCAGCACATGTTGCAGCCGCAGCCAGACCGGGCGCCAGGCCTCGGGATCGGCGGGTTGCAGCAGCAGGGCGAACTCGTCGCCGCCGAGGCGAAACGCCTGATCCGTGCCACGGATGCAGCCCTGCAGCAGCTGGGCGAAGCGGCTCAGCACCAGATCCCCCACCGGATGACCCCAGGTGTCGTTGACCTGTTTGAAGCGATCGAGATCCAGCAGCACCAGCACCAGACCGTGGGGCTCCCGGCAGTGTTGCTCTACCGCCCGGCCTATGGCCTCATCGAAATAGGAGCGGTTGCCAAGCCCGGTCAGGTGATCGAGCCGCACCTGCTGCTCCAGCTGGCTCAGCCGCAGATAGAGCGGCAAGGGCAGGCAAAACAGCTGGTGATATTGCCCCAGCTGCCGCCGCTGGCCGTCGCTCAGGGGCTGCTCCAGCTCGTATTGCAACTGTCCGAGCAACTGCTCGTGCTGGCCGCGCAGCTCGAAGCGATAGCTATGCAGCACCTGCCGGGCCTGAGGGGCGTGGGCGATGAGGCTGTGGGGCTGACCGCAGTCGAGGTGAAGCGTGTGGATCCGGACAATCTTTGCCACCCGCTCGGCAAAGATTGCCAGCAGGGCGTCAAGATCCCGTTGCCTCAGCAGCTCCTGAAGCTGCTGATAAGTATCCTGCCCGGTCAGCGGCGTGAGCCGCTCCATCTGCTGTACCCACTGCTCTATGCCATGTCCGAAGCCGTTCAATGACGATGTGTTTTCCACGTTGCAGCCCTTACACCTCTCCACTTATTGGGCGGGTTCCTGCAATCCCCGTGCCCAAAATATGTTCGATGGAAAACAAAGGGGCTGGCTAGGCTTAGCAACATGAAACGGGAGGGCAAATACCCCTGTGCGCCGCTGGTCGCGCGTCTGTGGCAAGGGCGGGATCCTGCCCGGCAGCAATGATGGTCGCAGGGGCCAGGGGCCAGGGGCCAGAGGCGCCGCTTCTTTGGGCCATGGGGACAGATAAGAGGGAGGGATATGTGTACGCCGATGTGTTGATCCTGTTGCTCTCCGCCGTCCTGCTGGTGGCCATCTTCCGACGCCTGGGCCAGCCGGTGATCCTCGCCTACCTGTTCGTTGGCATGCTGCTCGGCCCCCATGGCGCGGCCATCGTCACCGGACAGGCCATGATGCAGACCATAGGGGAGCTTGGCATCGTCTTCCTGATGTTCTCCCTCGGCCTCGAGTTCTCGCTGCCGCGCCTGCTCGCCATGCGCAAGCTGGTGCTGGGGGTCGGCGGCCTGCAGGTGCTGCTCACCTCATTGCTGTTCTTCTGGCTCGGCTGGTGGTGGGGCCTGAGCCTCTCCCAGGCGCTGGTGGTATCCGGCACCCTGGCCCTCTCCTCCACCGCCGTGGTGATCAAGCAGCTCGGGGAGTTGCAGCAACTCCATACCCGGCGTGCCCAGCTCGGGGTGAGCGTCTTGCTGTTTCAGGATCTGGCGGTGGTGCCGCTGCTGGTGATGATCCCCATACTGGCCAGCCCCGAGGTGCAGGGCAGCGCCCTGCTGGCGGAGGTGGCCTGGGCCTCTCTCAAGGGGCTGTTCGCCCTGATCGTCCTGCTCGCGGTGGGAAAGTGGCTGCTGCCCATGGTGTTTCACGAGGTGGCCCGGGCGCGCTCCGACGAGCTGTTCGTGCTCAGCACCCTGCTGGTGGCCCTGCTGGCGGCGTCGCTGACCCAGTGGATGGGGCTCTCCATGGCACTCGGGGCCTTCCTGGCCGGCATGATGCTGGGGGAGTCCCACTACCGCCATCAGCTGGAGGTGGACATCAAGCCGTTTCGGGACGTGCTGCTGGGGCTTTTCTTCATCACCATAGGCATGACCATGGAGTGGGCGCTGGTGGCGAACGCCTGGTGGCAGGTGCTGCTCTGCGTGCTCGGGCTCATCCTGTGCAAGTCGCTGCTGGTGCTGCTGGCGGGCCGGCTGATGGGGGAACGCAAGCGTGATGCCATGGCCGCCGGCATCATGCTGAGCCAGGTCGGCGAGTTCGGCTTCGTGCTGCTGGCGCTGGCGAGCCACCATGGCCTGCTCGGCCACGAGATGGTCTCCCTGCTCATCGGTGTCGGCGTCATCACCATTTCTCTCACCCCCTGGCTGGTGCAGCGGGCCCTGGGGCTGGCCCACTCCCTCACCGACGCTACCCTGCTTTCACGCGCCGGAGTCGCCCAGTCGGGGCTCAGCAAGCACCAGCATGTCATCATCGCCGGCTTCGGGCGCACCGGGCAGACCTGCGCCCGCTTTCTCAAGCTAGAGGAGATCCCCTTTCTCGCGCTGGATCTCGATCCCGAGCGGGTGAGCGAGGCCAAGCTGGCGGGGGAGCAGGTGGCGTTCGGCGATGCCAGCCGGCGCGACATCCTGCTGGCGGCCGGTCTGATGCGGGCCCGCCTGGTGATCATCACCTTCGACGATCGCAAGCGGGTCGATGCCATGCTGATGCAGATCCGGGCGCTGGCGGGGGATCTCAAGGTGCTGGTGCGAACCCGGGACGACAGCTTCCTCGAGCACTACAAGCAGGCCGGGGCCTTCGAGGTGATCCCCGAATCCCAGGAGGGGGCCCTGATGCTGGTCTCCCACCTGCTGGTCAACTGCGACATCCCCATAGGCCGGGTGATCCGGCGCATGGAGCACGAGCGCAGCAGTCAGTACCGCTTCCTGCACGGCTTCTACTGGGGAGATCAGAGTGCGGGCAACCTGGAGACGGATCAGTTACTGGAGCGGCTGCACCCCGTGCTGCTGCACGATCAGGCCTGGGCTGTGGGGCGCCGGGTGCGGGAACTGCCCCTGGGGGAGGTGCGCATCAAGGCGGTGCATCGCGGGGAGCGCAGCCTGGAGCCTAAGGCCGATCTGAGGCTGGTGGCGGGTGATCGGCTGGTACTCTTTGGTACGGCCGTGGCCATGGAGCAGGCGGAGCAGCGCCTGCTGGAGGGGCACTAGGCTGTGCCCTCAACATGCTCAGGGGCCCTTGCCCGGGCGGCGCCCCTGGTGACAGCAAGCCTGTTCAGGCCTCCTCGCGGATCCGCTCTTCGATGTCGAGGAAGGACTCGATGCGCTGGCGCTGATCCAGCGCATCCTGATACCCCAGCCTTATCAGCTGCTGACAGTAACCCGGGTGAAACATCAGGAAGCTGGCCAGGCTGCTGCTCTCCTGGCCGTTCACCCCCAGCACCCGCAGCAGGCGGCGTAACTGGGTCGGCAGCTTGGGCAGGTAGTCGAGGGCGATAAGATCCAGATCCTGGCTCGGCCTGATGACGCAGGTCTCCACCTGGCGCAGCTTCAGGCGGCTGCGCTCCCGCGCCGGGATCAGCGACAGGGTCTGGTTTATGCGCCCCAGCCGCTCCAGATCCGAATTGAGGGTGTCGGAGAAGACGGTGTTGAGCAGGTGGCTGGCGATGTTGGAGCTGGTCAGGTGGCTCTGACGGGGGGCCGCGCTCCCCTGATGGGGGGAGTCCAGGGTCACCAGCAGGATCCGCTCCGCCCCCAGGTGAATGGCGGGGCTCAGCGGGCTCAGCTGGTGGATGGAGCCGTCACCGTAGAAGCGCTCGCCGATGGGGGTGGCCGGAAAAACGAAGGGCAGGGCCGATGAGGCCAGCAGATGATCCGAGGTGAGCAGGGTGCGCAGGCCGCGCCGCCTGGCCCGCTCCCAGGGCTGATGCTCGGCCCGCCCCTGGAAGAAGGTGGTGGAGAGGCCGTCGTCATAGTCGGAGGCGGTGATGGCGATGGCCTCCAGACTGCCGTAGAGGATGTTGTCATCGATGCGGTGATAGTCGATGAGCTGATCCAGCAGGCGGCGCAGGGGGGCGTTGTCGAACAGGTGGAAGGCGCGGTTGCTCTGGGGGCTGATGAGACCGGCCGAGCCCTGATAGAGGGTGCGCCACAGCAGCTGGCAGGGATGAAAGTCGAAGATGTGATGGGTCTCGAAGCGGCGCCAGACCCACTCCAGCTTGCGCACCCCCAGGTGAAAACAGGAGGCGTAGCAGGCCAGTGCCGTGATGTTGAGGGCCCCCGCCGAGGTGCCGCACAAAATGGGGAAGGGGATGCCGAGGTTGCGGGGGTAGAGCTCGGCCACCGCCTTGAGGACGCCGACCTGATAGGCGGCGCGAGCACCACCACCGGTCAACAGGAGAGCTGTATTGGGTCTGGCCATGATGCTTTACCTTATTGTGATAGCGCCACGGCTGATAAAAGGAGGTCGGCCATGATGCTGCGCCTTATTGTGATTGCAAGGGCGGGTTGCCACCGCGCAATTTAACTATAAGACGTTGTATCCCGGATAAAAATGGGCCGCCTCATCATTTTTTGAGGCGACCGGTGCGCCAGGATCAGGCCGTGCCTCCGGGCTGGGTCAGCTGATCGAAGGCGGCGAAGACGGGCGGGCTCGCCAGGATGCGACCATGGCCTAGCCCACGGGTGCTGACCAGCCGGGTACGGCCATCCTCTACCGCCCGCAACGAGTCCTTATGGGGGGCGAACCTGTCCTCCTCGTCGTGAACGATAAGGGCCGGCCCCTGGCGCCGGGCGAGGCGACCCAGGGGATCGACAGTGCTCAGGGGATGCTGGTATTCGTGCTCTATCTCCTTGACCACAGCATCGAACAGCCGGATGGAGTAGCCGGAGCGGGCCACCATGCCATAGAGCTGGGGCACGTAGTCGAGCACGGGCGAGATGAGCAGCAGCGGCAGCCCGTCGAGGGCGGGGTGGTGGCTGCTGAGGGTGACGGCGCCCCCCATGCTGTGGGTGATGACTCCCTGGACTGGGCCGACGCGCGCGAGGATCTCGTCGAAGGCGCGCACGAAGCGGGGCAGGTGCCCCGTGCTGCCCTCGCTCTGGCCGTGGGCGGGGTGATCATAGGCCAGCGCCGTGAAGCCCTGGGCCGCGATATGGCTCATCAGCGGGTAGAACTGGCTGGCACTGCCGGACCAGCCGTGCATCAGCAGCCAGACCGGCCCCTGGCCGAGCCGGTAGCTCATCAGGGTGCCCTCGCCGGTGTGGATGGCCTGCTGCACCAGCCCGGCAGGGGCGACGACCTCCCGGGTGGGGCGCTGGGGGGTGAGCAGCAACTTACTGGCGGTGCGTTTGGCGTGGGCCGGAGCCAGCGCGTGGTGCAGACGGGTGCCAAGCCCCAGCAGCAACTTGCTCGGGCTGACGCGGCGGGTGTTGAAATAGATCTTGCTGCTCATGGTCATCCTGTGGTTTTTATGTGCGAACGGTCGTGCTTTTTTGTCTGTTTTTAAAAAGACGGGCCAGAACCTCAGCGCCAGCTGGTCAGCAGATCTTCCACCTCGGGCCAGAAGTGGCGGGCCGGATCCTGACACAAGTCCAGGGCATTGAACACCTGATCTCCCAGATAGAGGCCATAGAGCCGGTAGACGGCGCGCCAGGGATCCAGATCCCTGCGCCACTCTCCCTTCTCCTGGCCCTGTACCACCTGGCGAGCCAGGTAGTCGAGCCAGAAGCGCACCAGCTGGCGGGCCGCCTGTTGCACCTCCCCCTCCTGGGCCGAGGTCCAGGCGTCGAGGAACATGCAGCGTCCGGCAAAGCTCTGGTTCCAGGCCAGCCAGGCCTGCAGCAGGGCCAGCAGTTTCTCCTGCTGGGTGCCGTGCTGCTGCTGGCGCACCGGCTGGATCACCCGCTCCCGGAACACCTCGGCGGAATGGGTGAGCACGGCGATCTGCAGGTTGTCGCGAGACTGGAAATGGGCAAACAAGCCGCTCTTGGACATCTCGCACGCACTGGCCAGGGAGCCTATGGTCAGGCTCTCCAGCCCTTGCTGGCTCGCCTGCTCGAAGGCTGTCTGCAAAATGGTGTCGCGGGTCAGGCGGCCCTTGCTCATCGCACTCTCCTCTCTGGGTTCTGCAGCATAAAGTACGATCGTGCTAATTGTCGAGCCATAAACCGCCATAGTGGTGGAGACAAGGGGCTCAGCTCTCCTTGATATCCATCTGCTGCAGAGCGATGACCGCCTGGGTGCGGTTCTTGACCCCGAGCTTGCGGAGTATAGGCGTGATATGGGCCCTGAGGGTGGCAAGGGGCTCAGCTCTCCTTGATATCCATCTGCTGCAGGGCGATGACCGCCTGGGTGCGGTTCTTGACCCCGAGCTTGCGGAAGATGGCGGTGATGTGTGCCTTGATGGTGGCTTCGGAGACGTTGAGTTCCCAGGCGATCTGCTTGTTGAGGCTGCCGTCCCGCAGCATGATCAGCACCTTGTATTGCTGGGGGGTGAGGCTGGCCAGCTTGCTGGCGAAGTCGGGACCATCCTCGGACTCGGGGTGAAGGGAGATCCCTTCCGGCACCCAGTTATCCCCCCCGATCACCGTATTGAGGGCGCTGACCAGCTCCTTCATGGGTACCGACTTGGGAATGAAGCCCAGGGCCCCGAGGCGCAGCACCTGCTGGATGATGGCGGCATCTTCCGAGGCGGAGACAACTACGATGGGCAGATCCGGGTACTGGCCGCGCAGATAGGCCAGCCCCTCGAAGCCGTTGGCCCCCGGCATCTTGAGATCGAGCAGCAGCAGATCGACTTCGGGGTGCTCCGCGAGCAGGTGGGTCAGGCTGTCGATGGAGTCGGCCTCCAGCAGCCTGGCCTCGTCGATGGCCATGTGCACCGCTTGATAGAGGGCGCCCCGAAACAGGGGGTGGTCATCTGCGATGACGATGGTAAATTGGCTGTCCATTGCTCACATTTTTGCTAACTGATTGTTTTGAAAAATCAAACTAGCACTGCTCCCCAAGGGGGTCAAACTCGCAGGTGTGCAAATGTGAGGCGACCATGAGATGTCGTGCCCGCGGGGCCGATGCCGGGTCACGAACAACCCCAACGCAGGAGGCAATCAATGGGATCCTTGGTATTGACGGTAGGCACAGGTTCCACCTGGGCAATGCGGGCGTCGCTGGTGCTCGCCATGAGCGGACTGGAGTGGCAGGAGCAGGTGTTCGATCTGGAGGATGCCAAGGCGTTGCAGCGGCTCAAGCGCACGGCGCCAGCCGGGCTGGTGCCCTGGCTGGATGACGGTGAGCTGCGGATCCACGACTCCCTCGCCATCGCCGAGTATCTCCACGAGCTGTGCCCGGCGCGCCACCTCTATCCGGTGGATAGGGCCGAGCGGGCATTGGCCCGCAGCCTCTGCGCCGAGCTGCACTCGGGCTTTGGCCAGATCCGCAGTCGCTTGCCCTTCTTCCTCGGCGCGCCGACCCAGAGCGAGCCCCCGGTGGAGACCCTGGGGGAGCTGGCCCGGCTGCAGACGCTCTGGTCACAGGCTCGGGGGTCCTTCTACTTTGAGGAGGCGGGGATCCTCGATGCCTTCTATGCCGTGATGGCCTATCGGCTGGCGAGCTACGGCATTTCGCTGCCCGGTCAGGCGGGGGCCTATCAGCAAGCCTTGCTGGCCTGGCCCCTGTGGCAGCAGACCCTGGTCAAGGCGCGGCTGCAGTGGCCGGCCATCGCCCGGCAGCCGGCATGAGGTGAAGGGGCCTGCGCAATGAGAGAGGGGAGCCACTGGCTCCCCTCTCGTTTGTCTGGTACGGGCCGGGTTATGGCTGCCGGCCGGCGAACACCACCACCACCTTGTCGGCCCCCTTCTCCCGCACGAAGCTGTAGGGGGCATCGGAGAGCTTCTTGTGGCTGCCTGCCGCCACCGCCGGGTGGGCGGCGCGGAACTGGCCTAGCCTTTGCCAGTGCTTGACCAGCTCGGCCTTCTCGCCATTCCCCAGCTCCTGCCAGTTCATGTCGGATCGCACGCTCTGATCGAACACGCCGCCATCCTTGGCCAGCCCCCGGCCAGACTCGTCCCCGTAGTAGAGCTGGATGCCCCCCGGCAGCAGCATGAAGCTGTTGGCGACTCTGCGTTGCAGCGGCACGTCCTGATAGTCGCCAAAGAACAGCTTGGTGTCGTGGGAGCTGATGTAGCTCAGCACGTTGAACTCGGGATCCTGGTTGATGCGGCTGGCGTAGCTGGCATAGGTGGGCTCGGCTCCCGCCATGCACTGGGCCTGGGGCAGGGCGAACTCCCGCTGATAGTCGAAGTTGATCAGGGAATCGAAGCCGTTCTGGTACCAGAAATCCTTGGCGACCCCGTGATCCCACACCTCGCCCACCATGTAGAAGGGGAGGTTGTCGAGGGCCTTGTCCGGGTTGGCGGCCTTCCACTCCTTGAGCGCCGCCGTGCCCGCCTGCTTGAGTTTGGCCCAGACCGCTGGCTCCAGGTGCTTGACGGTGTCGGCCCGGAAGCCGTCGATACCGAAGCGGCGCACCCAGTCGGTGTGCCAGGCGATGAGGTAGTCGCTCACGGTGGCGTCGGGCAGGGTCTTGGCGCGGGTGTCTTGTTTCGCCGCCAGCAGCGGCGGCAGGCCCACCGGCTTGCTGGACTCGGTCAGGAAGTCCGGCAGCCCCGCCACCGAGCCGGTGACGTCGTCGGTGCCGGGTTGGGGGTAGCCGGGCAGACCGGCGCGCACCCAGTCAGGGCCCCACCATTTGCTACTCCAATCGCTCGATTGATAGTCGATGAACTGGTTGTAGCCATGCCAGTTGAGGCCGCCGCTCGGGCGCCACTCGTTCCAGCGGCTCGGCAGTTTGCCGGTGTTCTGGGTGAGATCGGTGAGCCCCAGATCCTGCAGGTCGGCCAGGGTGGCGTAGCCTGCGTGGTTCATCACCACGTCCAGGATGATCCGCATGCCGCGCTTGTGGGCCTCGTCCACCAGGGTCTTCAGGCTCTCCTCGTCGCCGTAGTTGGGGTCAATCCTGGTGAAGTCCAGCGCCCAGTAGCCGTGGTAGGCGTAGAAGGGGAAGCTGCCCTGCTCGCCGCCGCCGATGAAGCCGTGCACCTGCTCCACCATGGGGGTGATCCAGATGGCGTTCATGCCGAGGCTCTTGATGTAGTCGAGCTTCTCGGTCAGCCCCTTGAAGTCGCCCCCATGCCAGGTGGCGACCTCGTCCTGACCATCCTTCTGGCGGCCGAAGCTGTGATCGTTGGCGGGATCGCCGTTGTGGAAGCGGTCGGTCAGGAGGAAATAGACGCTCGCCTGATCCCAGCTGAAGGGAGCCGCCTTGGCCGCCTCGACCGGTTCGAGCAGCAGCAGGCCGCCGCTCTCCTTGCTCGGGGTCAGGGTCAGCTTGCCCTGTGTGACCACGGCCTCCTGCCTGGAGTAGGCATCCCGCAGCCGGGTGCCGTCGGGCCAGACTCCTTTCAGCGATACCGTCACCGGTCCACCATCCCAGGCGATACAGGGCTCTGTCGGGGGCTGGCGTTTGAACTCGCTCTTCCTGGTCGCCCGCAGCACCTTGAGGCTGGGGGTATCCGGGTTGAAGGTGAACTCGTAGTCCCCCGCCAGCATCACCCTCAGGGTGAAACTTGCCTCCTTGCTGCACTTGTCCATGGGCTGGGCGGTGCCGAAGGGGAGCGGCCTGGCCTCAGGTGGTCCGAAGCTGGTGCCGCAGCTGTTGCCCGCATCGCTGATGCGGATCTGGTGGCTCCCCTTGTCCAGCCTGTGGGTCAGGGTGACTGTGCCCTTGTCCAGCGTCAGCGCCTCGGCCACCGGTTTGCCATCCACATGGAGATGCACCTCGGGGGCGGCCAGCGCCTGACCGACGAACAGCGGCGTGGTCAGCAGGGCGAGCCACAGGGAGGATGGGCGGAGATCGAAACGAGGCGAGGGACGCATAGGCCATTCCTTGAGCTGAGTGAGGAGATCGGGTTCCGTTGAGGCACTCATTCTAGGGGCCCTGCGGGTGGGCTTGGACCGGCAAAATGCCGATTTGTGAGGTCAGTTCAAATGGTTACGTTTTCAAGCCCGGCAAAGTGTGATGGCCGCCCTGCTGCCCGGAGCGCGACGCCATAAAAAATGCCGGTCGATGGACCGGCATGTTCAGGTGGGGCTGTTCGCCTGCGGGCGAGCGCTCGTCAGACGGTAAAGAACTTGAAGTTGACGAAGGCCACCGCGATGAAGGAGGCGACCATGCCGCTGATGCAGAGCACCGCAGGGCGGATGGCGGGCCAGCGATGGGCCAGCAAGATGATGGCCAGCAGGGTCGGGTAGAGGCCGAACATGTAGCGCGGCATGGCGTTGAGCCCTGTCATCAGCGGTATGGTGCAGCAGATGAACATCAGGGTCGCCTCGGCCCAGCGCTTCTGGCTGAACAGGTAGCCGTTCAGGCACCAGCCGAAGATCACCATGATGGAGAGGTAGGCCTTGCGACCGCCCAGCTCGAAGCCGCTCAGCCACCAGTCCACGGGGCTGTCCATGTAGCGACCCCAGGCGACCTGGATGTGCTTGAAGGCGAGCGCATCCCCGGTCAGGTGATAGAGGTAGACCATGTAGGAGAAGAGGCCGAGGGGGATGAGCCAGAGGGTGAACACCACCTTGAAGGCCCGCTCGGTGAAGCGGAAGAACTCGCGCCAGCCATAGGCCTGCAGCGCCAGGATCAGCACGGGGAACACCATCATGACCCCCAGGTTGCGGGTCCCGGAGATGAAGATGCCGAGGAAGGCAACCATCAGCCACTGCTCGCGGTAGGCGAACAGGAACATGCCCAGCATCAGCGCCATGAACATGGGCTCGGTGTAGCCGGAGACGAAGTAGGCGGAGAAGGGGGAGAAGGCCAGCAGCCAGACCCCGAAGCGGGCGGTCTCATCCCCCAGCTTGAGCTGGCGCAGCACCAGCAGCATCAGCGGCAGGCTGATGAAGAAGGCGATGTTGGCCACCAGCATCAGGCCGATCAGGCTCTCCATGTTGAGCAGGCTGGAGAGCCCGCCGGCGAGCATGGGGTAGAGCGGCATGAAGGCCCAGTTCGCCGCGTTGCCCTTGCTCAGCCAGCGCGGGTAGAGGTCGTAGCCGTTCTCTATGATGCGCTGGAACCAGACGCAGTCGAACTGGCAATAGGCTTGCAGCGGGCCTATGTCGGGGGCGCCGTAGAGCTGGACACCGAAATAGCCCATGCCGTACAGGGCCACCCGGCTCAGCACGAAGGCGGCGATGATCATCAGCCAGTCGCGGCTGCTGATGCGCAGTGACGGGCGATAGGGGAGTGCATCCCCGGCGAGGGGAGGAGTATTGGTCATGTCATTCATCAGGCAAAAACCCAGACGCGAGAGAGTATGTAGGTGAGTACGGTAACGGTCAGGGTGGCAATCACCACCGGCAGCAGTCCGGAGAGACCCGCAAACAGCAGGCCGCTCAGGATGAGGTTACGCACCGCCAGGGAGAAGAGGGCGACCAGCAGAAACTTGCTGGCGGCACCTTGCTTCTGGAAGGTGATGTAGCGGTGGCCGAAAAACGAGAACCAGAACGCAATGGCAAAGGCCAGGGTCGTGACCAGATGCTCGGAGATGGCGGGCCAGGTGTGGAACAGGGCGATGGAGGTGCCCAGATCGACGAGGGTGGCCCCCCCGCCGACAAAACCGAAGCGAACCAGCCGCCAGAATTCCTCGCGGGAGATCATTGGGACGCCGGCTCCTGCTTGTCCGCATCCTGCGCCTTCTCACTCTGGGTTGCCGCCGCATCCGGCTGCTTGCCCGCGTCCTGCCGGGCATACTGGCCGTAGATCCCCTCGATGAGGTAGACCGGGCGCTGCTTCACTTCCACGAACATGCGGCCTATGTACTCGCCTATGATGCCGAGAGACAGCAGCTGAATGCCGCCGAGGAACAGCATTACCGACATCAGGGAGGCGTAGCCCGGCACATCGATGCCGAAGAAGAGCACCTGGGTGATGATCTTGAGGATATAGAGGAAGGCGATGAATGAGACGCCGACCCCCACGTAGCTCCAGACCCGCAGCGGCCAGCTGGAGAAGCTCATCAGGCCGTCGAGGGCGAAGTTCCACAGCTTCCAGTAGTTGAACTTGGTTTCACCGGCGTGGCGTGCCGGACGCTCGTAGGGGACGCCGACGGCACGGAAACCGGCCCAGGCGAAGAGCCCCTTCATGAAACGGTTGCGCTCGGGCAGTTGCTTGAGTGCCTCGACCACCTTGCGATCGATGAGTCGGAAGTCACCGGCGTTCTCCGGCAGCTTGGTGCTGGTGGAGAGCGCATTGAAGAAGCGGTAGAAGCCGCCGGCGGTGAGGCGCTTCATCGGGGTGTCGGCGCTGCGATCGACCCGGATGCCGTAGACGGTGTCGTAGTCACCGGTCTGCCACAGCTTGACGAACTCCAGGATGAGGGAGGGGGGATCTTGCAGATCCACGTCCATGGGGACCATGGCATCGCCCTTGGCCTGATGCAGGCCCGCGGTCATGGCCGCTTCCTTGCCGAAGTTGCGGGCCAGGTTGACCAGGGTCACGCGCGGGTCGCGGGCGATGGCCTGCTCGACCACTTCGCGGGTGCGGTCGCGGCTGCCGTCGTTGACGAACACGATTTCAAGCCGGTCTTTGAGGGGAGCCAGTTCGGTATCTATCGCGCTGATGAAGGCGTCTATGCTCTCTTCCTCGTTGTAAACGGGCACGATCAGAGAGAGTCGAAAATCGGCATGCGACATGGGAACTTCCTTATTGAAAGAATTATTTTATAAGACTGCTGGGATCTTCAGCTTCACTGAGCGACGGTCAGACGTACCGACTGGACGTTGAGCGGTGTCGGAGCGGAGAGCGCCAGGAAGTTGGGATGCTTGGGATCGGCCGTCAGGGAGTCGCCCGGCAGGTTGAGCCGGATCTCGTTGATGCCCGCCTTGGCCAGCTTGACCGTGGTGGTGAAATCATGACCCAGGGCCACCTTGAGCAGGGTGCCTGCTTGCGGGCTGTTGATCCTGGCCTGGATGGTGAGCTGCTCAGGTTGCGCCTGCTGCTTGGGCAACACGAAATAGAGGCCTCCCTTGCCACTGAGCTGGGTGCCTTCGGCACTGGGCTTCTTGGCCCAGCCTTCGCTCGAGAGGAAACGGCTCGGTTTGGTCAGGTTGAGCTCGTTGCCCGGCTGGTAAGTCATGCTGGAGTTGTGCTCCCAGAAGCGGGTCTTGCCTTCCAGGTAATAGAGCTTGTAAGCCAGGCTCACGTTGGGGTGAGCGGCCAGGTAGAGGGTGTAAAGGTAAAAACCGCTCAATGCCAGTATGGCAGCCAGAAAACCGAACTTTTTGTAGGTCATATTACTCACTCGATGCCCGACGGATAGGTAGGCTGGATTCGCGCATATGCTAATCCAATTGCAAAAAAAGCATAGTGGATCACAAAAATAAATTTGCTCACATATTAACCCCCTATCTCCCTGTATACCAAGGGGCTTTGGTGCCGTGCGCATCCTGCCTTTGCAGTGGGCTTTCAGCGTGGCCTGAGGCCCAGTTCTGTCCATGGCCTCATCAGGCAAATGGCTGATATTGCGCATTGCTGTGGCAGGATCTGTCGCCATTTCCCTTCGGCAGAATTAAGATGGGCCGTCCCGCCGTCAAGGATGACCCATGAGACTGCTATCTCTGTGCCTGCTTTGCTGCCTGCCCCTTCACTCGCTGTTGGCCCAACCACTCTGTTCTTCTCCCCTGCGCGTCGGTTTCGACGACTGGCCCCCTTATCACTATTACCAGCAGGAGAACGGTCACCGGGAGCTGCGCGGCTTCGCGGTCGAGTATCTCAATGCCGTCTCCGCCCGGCTGGGCTGCCGCCTCGTCTATGTGGAGCGTCCCTGGAAGCGGGGTCTGCACGATCTGGAACACGGCCGGCTGGACATCGTCATGGAGGCCTATTTCGTTGATGACAGAGAACGCTATGCCTGGTTTTCAACGGTTTACAACCCGGGGCGCACGGCGCTCTGGGTGCGCAAGTCTGGTACCAATGGAGAGCAGGATCTGGCGAACTGGCTGGCCAGGGGAAACAGACTGGGGGTGACCAAGGACTACTACTATGGCCCCGAAATAACCAGTCTGCTGCAGCGCTACCGCGCCCAGGTGAGCGAGGTCAATGATGTGCAAAACTATCGCAAGCTGGTACTGGGACGGATAGACGGATTTCTTGGGGATATTCTGGCCACTCCCTGGGGTCTGAAGAGAGAGGGACTGGCAGAGGAGGTCGTTCCTCATATCATGGGAGTCTATGAGACGCCGACCTTCTTCATGCTGAGCAAGAAGACCCTGTCGGAGGAGTTCGTGCAGCGTTTCAATCAGGCGCTCGAGGCCGTTGGCAAGAGCGAGGAGCATGAACTCATCTGGCGCCGCTACCTGCCCGCCCGCTAGCAAAGTCGCCGCCATTCCAGCATCATGGGCTCCTGACCGTGGCGCCTGACAGGCCGAAGTGAACCGATATGAGGTAAGCGTGGTAAGAAGCATGGGTAAGAAGTATTGGTTGGCATTGGCAAACCTTATCTGGTTGGGCTGCTGGCCGGCGGGCATGGTCCACGCCAGCACGGAACAGATGGTGGTGGCCAGTCCCAGCATCCAGCATGACTGGTATCAGAACAGCACCGCAGAGCAGGCGCGCCATGAGCTGGAGCTGCAACTGCAGGAGGCGGCGCTTGCCCAGTTGCACCCGGATTTCTATCGGCTCTGGCAGCAGTTGCAGAAGACCCCGGCGGACAGGCGCGGCGCCCTCTATGACGAAGCCTTCGGCAAGCTGGCGCGCTTCCAGCAAGCCTGGCGCGCCATGGACCTGGTCGCCCGCGAGCAGATGCAGACCCTCAAGCTCGACCTGACCAAGCCCCTGGCCCACGAGCCCCTGGGGGACAACCTGCTGGATCAGGTCAGGCAGCTCAGGCCCCAGGTCGCCGAATACGAGGCCGTGCGCGACGAAGTGCGCAAGCTGCTGGCCATGCCCATGGCCAAACACTGGCCGACCCTAGACATGCCGACCCTGCGAGCCGGGGAGAGTGCCACCGAGCTTGGGCAGATCCGCTCCATCCTCAACGAATTGGGGGACGGTGCCCCCACCCATCAGGACAGCCTCTACGACGCGGACACCGAGCAGGCCATCAAGCAGTTCCAGCGTCGCCACGGCCTGACCGCAGACGGCATCATAGGCCGCCAGACCCGCTCCTGGCTCAATACCGGGCCGCAAGTGCGCGCCAGCCTGCTGCTGCGCAACCTGTGGCGCCGGGATCTGGTGGATCACCTCGCCGGTCGCTACGTGCTGGTCAACATCCCGGATTACCGCCTGAGCGTGGTGGAGTCCGGCAGCGAGGTCTTTACCAGCCGGGTCATCGTCGGCAAGGAGCAGCGGGCCACCCCCATACTCGCGAGCGAGATCCGCTCCATCGTGCTCAACCCCGCCTGGCACGTGCCGCGCTCCATCCTGAGCAAGGACATTCTGCCCAAGCTGGGTCGGGATCCCGCCTATCTGGACCGCGAGCAGTTCGAGGTGATCGACGGCGAGGGTAATCCGGTGCAGTTCAGCGAGGATGGCTGGCACCATGCACTGGCGTCGGGCTTCCCTTACCGGTTGCGGCAAAAGCCGGGGGATCACAATGCCCTGGGGCGCTACAAGTTCTACCTGCCGAACAACGACGCCATCTACCTGCATTCGACGCCGCGCAAGGCCCTGTTCGAGCAGGGGGCGCGCGCCTTCAGCTCCGGCTGTATCCGGGTCGAGCACGCGGACGATCTGGCCGAGCTGCTGCTCGCCGACTCCCGCTATCAGCCGGACAAGGTGGCCAGCATACTGAAAGAGACTCAGACCAAGTGGCTGCCGTTAACCACTCCTATCCCTGTCTTCACCGTCTACTGGAGCAGCTGGATCGACGAAGAGGGGCGCCAGCAACTGCGCAATGACATTTACGGATTCGATCGAGTGAGCTTCCAGAGCCGCTTGCTGTGATCCCCGCCACAGAGTGAAGCGCCCGGCTCATGCCGGGCTTTTTCATGGGCCTTTGCGGTTTGACATGACTTTTATGGGCGGGTAGTTTCGGCCTCTGTATCATTTTCATTCACCACTGTTACTTCACTCTGGAATGGACGGACAACGGATGCTGGAACAAGAGATAAGCCGACGCCGTCTGCTGCTGGGGGCCGGTTGCCTGATGGGGGCCAGCCTGCTGTCGTTCCCGGCGGCGGCGAGCCGCAGCACGACAGGGCGTGAACTCAGCTTCTTCAACCTCAATACCGGCGAGCGGGTCAACGCCAGCTATTGGGAGAATGGCCGCTATCTGAACGATGGCCTGGCGGAACTCAACCATATCTTCCGCGACTATCGCCGCAACGAGGTGTTCAACATCGACAGGAGGCTGTTCGATCAGCTGTTTCTGCTGCAGCACAAGCTGGGCCGCAAGGGGGAAATTCAGCTTATCTCGGGCTATCGCTCCCCGGCCACCAATCGCCAGAAGCGCCAGCGCAGCCGTGGGGTCGCCAAACACAGCTACCACACCCTGGGGCAGGCGGTGGATGTGCGCATTCCCGGCGTGCAGCTGGCGCACCTGCGCAAGGCGGCCCTGAACCTCAAGGTCGGCGGCGTGGGTTACTACCCCTCCGACAACTTCGTCCACCTCGATACAGGCCCGGTACGGAGCTGGTAAGGGGTTGGCACAGGGTGGCCCCGAGCTGCTAGGCTCTGGACACTATCCAGAGGAGAGACAGATGAAGCATATTTTGCTTGGCGGGCTGATCGCCCTGTTGCTGACCGGGTGCAGCAAGCTGAACCGGGAAAACTACGACAAGCTGAAGATGGGGATCAGCTATGCCGAGGCGAGCGCCATCCTTGGCAAGGCGGAGCGCTGCGACGATGCGCTCGGTACCACCAGCTGCGTCTGGGGCGGGGAAGGCAAGAACATCAAGATCCGTTTCATCGCCGACAAGGCCACCTTCTTCAGTTCGGAAGGGATCAACTGAGTCAGTTTTACGCTGTCATCAGCAACAAAAAAGCGCCATCCGGCGCTTTTTTGTTGCGTGCAATCCAGCCGATCTGGCCAGAAACTGGCGCGTTCAGTGGGTGGCGTACTGGTAATTGAAGGTGGGGAGCCCCCACTTGAAGCGCACCGCCAGCAGCCGCAGCACGAAGCCGATACCGATGGCGCCGAAGGCGGCCCAGTCACTGGGCAGGCCCTGATCCAGCGCGAAGCAGTAGAGGGCGGCCGTCACCAGAGAGACGGCGGCGTAGAGCTCGCGCTTGAACACCAGCGGGATGCGCTGGCACAGGAGATCCCGCAGCACGCCGCCAAAGACGCCGGTCACCACCGCCATGATGCAGGCGATGCCGGCCCCGTGCCCCATCTCGAGCGCCCGGGCGGCGCCAAAGATGGAGAAGACCACCAGCCCCAGGGCATCGAGGGCCAGGAACAGCTTGCCGAGATAGCGCATCAGCGGAGCCGAGATGACCCCCGCCATGGCCGCCCCCGCCACCAGTACCACGTATTCGGGGTGCTCCACCCAGAGCAGGGGATAGTGGCCCAGCAGCACATCCCGGATGGTGCCTCCCCCTATGGCCGTCGCCGAGGCGATGATGACGACACCAAACAGATCCATCCGCCGCCGGCCCGCTGCCAGCGCGCCAGTCATCCCTTCGGCCACCAGGCCGAGCAAGAAGAGTGCATGTAACATGAGTTATCCCAGGGTGCGAGAAAGGTCCGCATCCTAACAAGCCTGGTCTGGCACGACAAGCACTCTCATCTTTGCATTAGATTAAGTAATGAAAAGGGGGCCCATGCCCCCGTTTTTGGTTATGACTGAGCCGCTCAGCGGCGGAGCTGCTCGTTGCGATACTGATCCACCCACATGGCGGTGGCGCCACAGATGGCGACCGGCATCACGAACAGATTGACCACGGGAATGGCGGAGAAGAGGGTGACCAGGGCACCGAAGCTCAGGCACTTGCCGCGGCGCTGCTTGAGGGCATCACGCATGGTGATGAAGTCGATCTTGTGGTTGTCGAACGGGTAGTCCACATACTGGATCGCCATCATCCAGGCGCTGAACAGGAACCAGAGCACAGGTGCCAGGGTCTGTCCCACCACCGGGATGAGGAACAGGATCAGGCAGCCGATGGCCTTGGGCAGGTAGTACTTCAGCTTGGTCCACTCCCGGCTGAAGGTGCGCGGCACGTCCTTGACCACATCCAGCATGCCGGTGTCGCTCACCGCCTCGCCGGTGAGGATCTGCTCCACCTTCTCTGCCAGCAGGCCGTTGAAGGGGGCCGCTATCCAGTTGATCACCGAGCTGAAGATGAAGGAGAACACCACCAGTATGGTGACCAGAGCGATGGGCCACAGCAGGTAGTCGAGCCAGGAGAGCCAGCTCGGGATCTGCTGGTGCAGCCAGGCGAACAGGCCATCAAGTTGCAGCAGCAGGGCATAGAAGGCGCCGGCGAACAGCACGAAGTTGACCAGCAGGGGGATCAGCACGAAGGTGCGGATGCCCGGCTGGCGGATGAGGGAGAAGCCGCGCAGGAAGTAGTCTGCACCGCTGACCGAATCTTTGACCATGTGAGGGGATTGGTTCATCTGAGATCCATCAATGAAGGGGTAGGGTGCCAGCATATTACAAACAAGCCTTTGATTTGGTAAAGTCGCCGACTATTCCTTATTTCGTGCCGTGGAGACTGAAAATCGGGCATTGAATGGGGATGATGTCTGCATATTACAAACAAAGCCGGGTCTGGATTTGGTAAAGTCGCCGACTATTCCTTATTTCGTGCCGTGGCGACTGAAAATCGGGCATTGAATGGGGATGATGCCTGCATATTACAAACAAAGCCGGGTCTGGATTTGGTAAAGTCGCCTGCCCGCCTCCTCTTTATTTCGCTACCCACATAGGCCGCCATGCGTCTGAAACTGATCAAACTCGCCGGCTTCAAGTCGTTCGTCGAGCCGACCCGCATCGAACTGTCGGCCGACATGACCGCCGTGGTGGGTCCCAACGGTTGCGGCAAGTCCAACGTCATCGACGCCGTGCGCTGGGTGCTGGGGGAGAGCTCGGCCCGCCACCTGCGCGGCGAGAACATGACGGACGTCATCTTCAACGGCTCCATCAACCGCAGCCCCCACGGCCGCGCCTCGGTGGAGCTGGTGTTCGACAACCCCCACAACCGGGTGCCCGGTGAATTTGGCCGTTATACCGAGATCTCGGTGCGCCGGGAGGTGCTGCGCGACGGCTCCAACCACTACCAGATCAACGGCCAGAAGTGCCGCCGCAAGGACGTGACCGATCTCTTCCTCGGCACCGGTCTGGGTCCGCGCAGCTACGCCATCATAGAGCAGGGCACCGTCAGCCGGCTGGTGGAGTCGCGCCCGGCGGACCTCAAGCTCTTCATGGAGGAGGCAGCGGGGGTCTCCCGCTACAAGGAGCGGCGCCGGGAGACGGAGCAGCGCATCCGCCACACCCAGGAGAACCTGGAGCGCCTTGGCGACATTCGTGGCGAGCTGGGCTCCCGCCTCGAGCACCTCAAATCCCAGGCCGAAAC
Source organism: Aeromonas sp. S16(2024) (assembly GCF_041403065.1). Classification (NCBI taxonomy): domain Bacteria; kingdom Pseudomonadati; phylum Pseudomonadota; class Gammaproteobacteria; order Aeromonadales; family Aeromonadaceae; genus Aeromonas; species Aeromonas sp. S16(2024). Next base: position 25,933 of record NZ_JBGLQX010000018.1, read on the forward strand.
CGCCGAGCGTTACAAGCAGCTCAAGGGCCGCTCGCGCGCCGCAAGGGCCGAGCTCATCGGTTCCGAGCTGTGGGCGCTGGAGACCCGCCTCGGCGAGGCCAAGAGCGAGCTGGCGCAGGCCGAGCAGGCGCTGGCGGCGCTAGATGCCAAGCGCACCGCCGATGAGGGGCGCCACGTCACCCTGTCGGTGGCCCGCCAGGAGGCCCAGGCCGAGCAGGCGAGTCGCCAGCAGCAGATCTTCCTCGGCGGCCAGGCCATCGCCCGCCTAGAGCAACAGCAGCTTCACCAGACCGAGCTCGGTCGCGACTGGCAGGTGCGGCGTCAGGCCCTCGGCGAGCGTATCGACGGCATCAAGGCCCAGCTGGCCAGCCAGCAGGAGCAGCAGGCCGAGGGCGTCCTTCAGGGGGAGGTGGAGTCGGCGCGCCTCGAACAGTGTGAGCAGTTACTTGCCGATCAGCAGGCTCTTCGCCTCGCGGCCGGCGAGCGGCTGGAGCTGGCTCGCCAACGCCAGCAGCAGTGGCAGCAGCAGCTCGGCCAGGCACAGGGCAGGCTCAACCAGACCCGCACCCAGGTGAATGGCCTGCAGGAGCTGCAGGCCAAGACCCGGCTGGCGCGACTCAAGCTGGCGGATGAACGCGCAGGCCCCCTCGGCGGGGAAGGTGAGAGCCTGCAACCCGCGCTGGATGCCCTGTCGGATGAGCTGATACAATCCCGGGCCCGCCAGGGGGAGCTGGAGGCGCAATGGCAGGCCAGCGTGGCCGGCCACGAGGCCCTCAAAGAACGGCGGGATCGGCAGGGCGGCCTGCTGCGCGAGCTCGGCGCCCGCCTCACCACTCTTAATCAGATGCTGGGGGAGCAGATGCTGGGCACCACCCTGGCGGATCGGCTGCAGGTCGCCCCCGAGTGGGCCCAGGCGCTGGACAAGGTGCTTGGGCGCTGGCTCACCGCCCAGCCGGGGGATGAATGCAACCTCGAGCAGGGCGGGCTCTGGATAGGCCCGGCTCACCCTGCGGTGCCTGGCACTCTGGCGGCCCGGCTCGAGGGGGATCACATCCCCGCCTTCCTCAACGTCATCTGGCTGGCCGATGACAGGGAGGCGGCCCTGGCCCGCCAGTCATCTCTCCTGGCCGGTGAGTCTGTGCTGACCCCGGCGGGGGAGTGGTTTGGCCCGAACTGGGCCGATCTCGGTCAGGGCGGCGCCCTCGGCACCCTGGCGCTGCTCGGTGAACGTGAGCGGTTACACACCGAACTGACCGCAGGGGAGCAGGCGCTGGTTCAGCTGGATGCCCAGTTGAAGGCCGCAGATGCCGACCGCGCCCATTTGCACAGCGCCTTTGAGGCGAGCCAGCGCACCCTGCGCGAGCAGGAGCTGCGATGGCAGCAACTGCGGGAAGCCTGGAGCCTGCAGCAGGGTCAGCGGCAGGAGCGGTTGCTGCGCCTCGGCCTGCTTGGGGAAGAGCTTGCCCGGCTGGACAAGGAGCAGGCCGAGGAGGCCGAGCGACTGGCTGCGGCCCAGCAGCAGCTCGAGCTGGAAGAGGTGCACCTTGCCGAGCTGCAGGAGCAGGGAGAGCCGCTTGCGGAGGCACTCTTGCTGGCCCAGGAAGGGGTCACAGGTGCCGAGCGGGCGCTGGAGGAGGCGCGTGCGCGCCGGGAGCAGCAGCAGGCAAGCTGCCAGCGCTGGCAACTGGCGCAGCAAAATCTGGCGCAGCTCATCGCCCTGCGCGAGCAGGAGCTGGCCCGGCTCGGTCTGGAACTGGCCGAGCTCAAGGGACCGGACGCCCAGGCGGTGCAGGACATCTCGCCCCTGCTGGCGGAGCAACGCAACCTGGAGGCGCAGCAGCTCGCCTGCCATCAGCGGCTCGCCGAGCTGGAGCGCCAACTGGCCGAGTTGGAGCAGGCCAGAAGCGCCGACCACAAGCAGCTGGTGGCCCTGCAGGAGAAGCTGGCCCAGCTCAGGCTGGAGCGGGAGCGCAACCTGACCCGGAGACAGGGGCTGCACGAGCAGTTCGACGAGCTGGGCGTGCGTCTGGTGGATCTCGACCAGGCCGTGCTGATCGCCGCCGATCGCGGCAAGCTGCGCCAGGAGATCTCGACGCTGGAGGCTCAGGTGGAGGCACTTGGCGCCATCAACCTGGCGGCGCTGGAGGAGTATGAAGAGGCGAAAACCCGCGCAAGCTACCTGGAAAACCAGTGCCAGGATCTGGAGCAGGCGCTGGAAACTCTGAGCCAAGCCATTAAAAGAATTGATAAAGAAACACAAATACGGTTCCGCGACACTTTCGATAAGGTCAACGAAGATTTAAAATCCCTGTTCCCGAAAGTGTTCGGGGGGGGCAGTGCCTGGCTTGAGCTGACCTCGGACGATCTTTTGGAAGCCGGAGTGAGCATCATGGCAAGACCTCCGGGCAAGAAGAATGCTACCATTGCCCTGCTTTCCGGGGGGGAGAAGGCGCTAACCGCCCTTGCGCTGGTTTTTGCCATCTTCAGACTCAATCCAGCACCCTTCTGTCTGCTGGATGAGGTGGATGCACCGCTCGATGAAGTGAACGTGGGTCGCTTCTGTTCTCTTGTCAAAGAGATGTCGAGCACAGTACAGTTCGTTTACATCAGTCATAATAAGGTCTCCATGGAGATGGCCGAGCAGCTGATAGGCGTCACGATGCAAGAGCCCGGGGTTTCTCGCATCGTGTCGGTTGACATCGGTGAAGCCGTCGCTTTGGCTGAGCAAAACTAGAAAGAGAAGCAGCTAATGCAGGAATTGCGTTACATCTTGGTTGCCCTGGGCGGTATTGCCATTGCGGCATTGCTCATTCACGGGTTGTGGAGCAACAGAAAGAACCGTCAGGCACCGATCAAGGAAAAACCCCTGGGTCGTATGGAATCCAAGTCACGGGCTCGTGACGGCGATGCGTTTGACAGCGATGGCATTGGTCAGGTGCGTGTGGTCAGCGGCGGCCGTCGTGCCGAGCCCAAGCTGCGCAGCGACGAGGCCCATCAGCCGGAACCCCGCCGTGCCGCCACAGTACCCGCCTTCGATGAGGACGAGGATGACGATCTGCCGCCGCCCGTGGTGCGCAAGCCAGCCCCCCGTCCGGTGACGCCGCCACCCGTCTATGAAGAAGAAGACGAGTATGAGGAGCCGAGCGCCGAGCCTGTCGAAGAGGTGCCTGCCGCGCCGGTACGCAAGCCTGCCCAGGTGATCCGCCGCACCCCGGTGCACCGCTCCCGCCCCCAACGCGAACCCATGATGCAGCCACTGGACGACGAGCCGCTGGTGGAGCCGGCCTACGCCCAGGCGCCGACCTTCGGTGCCCGCGAGCCCGCGCCGCAGCCACAAGCCCGCTATGCCCAGCCCGCGCCTGCGTATGAAGAGCCCGATTATGATGACGAGCCCGCCTACGAAGAGCCGGTCCAGGTGGCCGAGCCCGTCCAGGAGCAGCCGCCGGTCGAGAAGATCTGGCAGGACGTCTATGTCATCAACCTGATGGCCCGTCCTGGTCACGATCTGCAAGGGGCGACCCTGCTCTCCTCCCTGCTGGCGCTGGGCTTCAAGTTTGGCGAGATGGATATCTTCCACCGTCACGAGGATCTGGGCGGCAAGGGTGAAGTGCTCTTCTCCATGATCAACATGGTCAAGCCGGGTACCTTTAATCCCTATCGCATGGAGCAGTTCAGCACCCCGGGTGTGTCCCTCTTCATGCAGCTGCCCCTGCGCAGCAACGCGGCCTTTGCGTTCGAGCACATGCTGCAGGCGGCGGATCAACTGGCAAGCGATCTCGATGCCATGCTGACCGATGCCTCGCGCAGCCCGCTGAGCGACGACGACATTGCCCGTTATCGCCACGAGCTGGCTGCCTACGAGGCCAGCCGCGACTGATGTGCCATGTGGCCTCAGCCATGAAAAGTGCGGTACCCCGGTGCCGCATTTTCATTTCTGCCCCAGACTGATTGTTCCATCACACTTCGAGACTTCTTCATGAGCGACATCCTCTTCCGCCACCGTCAACTGTGTGAGCTGCTGACCGAATACGGCCATCAGTACTATGTGCTGGATGAGCCGACTGTGCCGGACGCCGAATACGATCGCCTGATGCGCGAGCTGATTGCGCTCGAGGCCGAGCACCCCGAGCTGAAAACCCCGGCCTCCCCCAGCGTGCGGGTCGGCGGCCAGCCGCTCTCGGCCTTCAGCCAGGTGCGCCACGAGATCCCCATGCTGAGCCTGGACAACGTCTTCAGTGACGAAGAGCTGCAGGCCTTCGAGCAGCGCATGCGCGATCGCCTCAAGCGCGAGCTGAACTTCACCTTCTGCTGCGAGCCCAAGCTCGACGGTCTGGCGGTCAGCCTGCTCTATGTGGACGGCCAACTGGTGCAGGCGGCCACCCGGGGCGATGGCGCCACGGGGGAGGAGATCACCGAGAACGTGCGCACCATCAAGGCCATTCCGCTCGCGCTGCGTGGCACGGGCTGGCCTGCGCGGCTGGAGGTGCGCGGCGAAGTCTTCATGCCCAAGGCCGGTTTCGAGGCGATGAATGCCAAGGCGCTGGCGGCAGGGGAGAAGGTGTTCGTCAACCCGCGCAACGCCGCCGCCGGCAGCCTGCGCCAGCTCGATTCCCGCATCACCGCCAGCCGTCCCCTGAGCTTCTACGCCTATGGCGTGGGCGTGGGCGGCGACGAGCTGGGGAACTCCCACTTCGCTCGCCTCAATCAGCTCAAGGCCTGGGGGCTGCCGCTCAGCCCCGAGGTGAAGCTCAAGGAGGGGGCGGCCGGTTGCCAGGCCTTCCACGACGACATCCTGGCCCGCCGCAGCGAGCTGCCCTACGAGATCGACGGCGTGGTCTACAAGGTCGACGACATAGCACTGCAACAGGAGCTCGGCTTCGTGGCCCGGGCCCCGCGCTGGGCCACCGCCCACAAGTTCCCGGCAGAAGAGGAGATGACCCTGCTGGAGAATGTCGAGTTCCAGGTGGGCCGCACCGGCGCCGTGACCCCGGTGGCCAAGCTCAAACCCGTGTTCGTCGGTGGCGTCACCGTATCCAATGCCACCCTGCACAATGCCGACGAGATTGAACGCCTTGGCGTCATGATCGGCGACACCGTGATAGTGCGTCGGGCGGGGGACGTGATCCCGCAGATAGTGGCAGTGGTAGAGGCCCAGCGCCCCGCGGATGCTCGGGAGATCCTCTTCCCCACCCAGTGCCCTGTGTGCGGCTCTGCGGTGGAGCGGCTGGAAGGGGAGGCGGTGACCCGCTGCTCAGGCGGCCTGTTCTGCGAGGCGCAGCGCAAGGAGGCGATAAAGCACTTCGCGGCGCGGCGCGCCATGGACGTGGACGGTCTGGGTGACAAGATAGTGGAGCAGCTGGTGGACAAGGGGCTGGTGAAGACCCCGGCGGATCTGTTCAGCCTCAATGCCATCCAGCTGGCGGGTCTCGAGCGGATGGGGCAAAAATCCGCCCTCAATCTGGTGGCCGCCATCGACAAGGCCCGCAGCACCACCCTGCCCCGCTTCCTGTTTGCCTTGGGCATTCGCGAGGTGGGGGAGGCGACTGCCTTGAACCTCGCCAACCACTTCCTCACCCTGGATGCCCTGCGTGCCGCCTCGGTGGAGCAGCTGCTGGAGGTGGCCGACGTGGGGGACATAGTGGCCAAGCATGTCTACTACTTCCTGCGCCAGCCCCACAACATAGAGGTGCTCGACGCCCTGCTGGCCGCCGGCATCCACTGGCCGGCCATCGAGAAGAAGGAGGCAAGCGATCAGCCCTTCGCCGGCAAGACCTTCGTGCTGACCGGTACCCTCACCACCTTGTCGCGCAACGATGCCAAGGCGGCGCTGCAGGCCCTGGGGGCCAAGGTGGCGGGCTCGGTGTCGGCCAAGACAGATGTGCTGGTGGCAGGGGAAGCCGCCGGCTCCAAGCTCGCCAAGGCGCAGGAGCTCGGCATCACCATCTGGACCGAAGAAGAGTTGCAGGCGGCGATCCAGCCCTGAGTTGACAGGGACACAATAAAACAGACCCGGCCAGATGGCCGGGTCTGTTGTTTTTGGGCTCAGTCGACATAGATCACCCGCCCCTGCCATCTTGATGGCGCCTCAAGTTGCCAGCGTGCCAGCTCGCTCTTGCTGAACAGGTATTCACCGCGCTGGGCGGCGCGGGGGGAGAGGGCCCCCGGCGCCGTGCCCGCCAGTATGGCATTGGCGAGCTCTGCCGCCTTCTCCCCCTGGGGGCGACCATCGAGCACCAGGCCGCCTATGGTGCGACCCGGCCCCACCGCAAAGTCCCAGAAACCGAACAGGGGCACTGGGCTGTGGGCGCTGGTCCAGGCCAGCACCTGCTGCTCGCCCACATGCAGCCCCTGCTCGTCGGTGAGGGTGTGATAGAGGCCGAGGAAAATCGCTTCATAGCCGTTCTGCCGACTGGCGAGCACCGCCTCCTGCCAGCGCCTGTAGTCGGTGAATTGCCGGCTGCTCACCCGGGTCTGGCCAACCCGCAGCTCGCTGCGGGCCTTGAACTCCTCCTCGATGGCGGTGCGCGCCACCTCGCTCTCGTCAAACAGCACCAGCGCCTGCCTGATGCCCCCCATCAGCTGGCTCATCTCGCTGATGTTGCGCTTGAGCAGGGGACGCTCCAGCACGCCTGTGATCTGGGGATGGCCGACCAGTCCCTTGGGGCGCGGGTTTTCGTTCATGCCGAGAAATACCACAGGGGTGCCCAGGGCGGCGATGGGGCGGGCGAGGGCGTTGATGGCGTTGTCATCGCCGAGCACGACCAGCGCCGGTTTGCGCGCCTGATAGGCCGCCATCCCCTGGCTGACGAGCTGATCCTGCGTCTGGTGAGGCTGACGCTTGGTATCCAGGTAGAGGTGGCTGATGTGGTGATTGCCCTTGAGGTGCTTCTTCAGGGCGGCGCTATAGCTCTGATCCCACAGATTGGCCTGATGGTAGCTGCTGATCACCAGGATCTCGGCGGCCATCAGCTGGAGCGGGAAAAGGGCTAACAGGTGCCACACCTTGGTCACGTTCATCTTCCATGGACAGGGGAGTGCACCCATTATGTGCGTTCCGGCTACTGGATGCCTTGGTCAATTGTTGTCAGATGGTGTTATTCCTCCCCGGCAACCTTCATCGGGCGCCAGCCCGCACCCCGTCTGGGATGCGCAGGTAAAGCCTCTTTTGGCGCTGGTTGTGAACTGCGCCACTCCTTCCAAAACCTGTCCTGGATCAAGAAACGGACTATCGCTTTGGGGCCTAATAGACCCCACATATAGGGGTTAGCATAATAAAAACACCCATATATAGTGTTATCAAGCTGTGCATAAGTCGTCTCCCTCTCAGTGTCAGCCCGGGCCTCTCACGCCTTGGCTGTTTTTATGTGCGCCGGGGATAGGGTGCGGAGAAGGGGACTCAACAAGGGTGAGCCCAGGGTGGCTGCCAGGCCTTTAATGCGGGGAAAATCGATGAAACCGGTAGTGATCAAACGTGATGGATGTCGCGCACCATTCAATGGCCAGCTGATCGCCGAGGCGGTGAGCCGGGCGACGGAAGCGGTCAATCAGGCCAATCCGGCGCTGGCCGAGCGCATCTCAAACGCGGTCAGCCAGGAGCTGGAAGGGCGCAGTGAAGTCGATATCCACGAGATCCAGAACCGGGTCGAAAACCATCTGATGGCTTCCGACGACAAGGCCATCGCCCGTGCCTACATCGAGTACCGTCACGACCGGGATCAGGCTCGCGAGGCGCGCGGCCGGCTGGCCCAGGAGATCCGTGGCCTAGTGGAGCAGACCAATGCGGCCCTGCTCAACGAGAACGCCAACAAGGACTCCAAGGTGATCCCGACCCAGCGCGACCTGCTGGCCGGTATCGTCGCCAAGCACTACGCCATCAGCCACATGCTGCCCCGCGAGGTGGTGCAGGCCCACGAGAGCGGCGATCTGCACTTCCACGATCTCGACTACTCCCCCTTCTTCCCCATGTTCAACTGCATGCTGATCGATCTGCAGGGGATGCTGACCCACGGCTTCAAGATGGGCAATGCGGAGATCGATACCCCCAAATCCATCAGCACCGCCACCGCCGTGACCGCCCAGATCATCGCCCAGGTGGCGAGCCACATCTATGGCGGCACCACCATCAACCGCATCGACGAGGTGCTGGCGCCCTATGTGACCATCAGCTGGGAGAAACACCGGGAAGTGGCCGAAGAGTGGGGCATCAGCGACGTGGATGCCTATGCCATGGCCCGCACCGAGAAAGAGTGTCACGACGCCTTCCAGTCCCTGGAGTACGAGGTGAACACCCTGCACACCGCCAACGGTCAGACGCCCTTTGTCACCTTCGGCTTCGGCCTGGGGGACAGCTGGGAGTCGCGCCTCATCCAGCGCGCCATCCTCGGCAACCGCATCGCCGGTCTTGGCAAGAACAAGAAGACCGCCGTGTTCCCGAAACTGGTGTTCGCCATCAAGGATGGCCTCAACCACAAGCCGGGCGATCCCAACTACGACATCAAGCAGCTGGCGCTGGAGTGCGCCTCCAAGCGGATGTACCCGGACATCCTGAACTACGACCAGGTAGTCAAGGTGACCGGCTCCTTCAAGACCCCCATGGGCTGCCGCTCCTTCCTCGGCGCCTACGAGGAGAATGGCGAGCTGATCCACGAAGGGCGCAACAATCTGGGGGTGGTGAGCCTCAACCTGCCGCGCATCGCCCTCAAATCCCGCGACGAGGCGGATTTCTGGGACAAGCTGGATGCCGCCCTGCGAGTGGCCAAGACGGCGCTCATGTACCGCATCAAGCGACTCGATGGCGTCAAGGCGCGGGTCGCCCCCATCCTCTATATGGAAGGGGCCTGCGGCGTGCGTCTGAAGGCAGACGACAACGTCAGCGAGATCTTTAAACATGGTCGCGCCTCCATCTCGCTCGGCTACATCGGGGTGCACGAGACCATCAACGCCCTGTTTGGCGACTCGGTGCACCTGTTTGACAGCGCCGAGCTGCAACAGAAGGCCATCGCCATCATCGCCCGCCTCAAGGCGGCCACCGACGAGTGGAAGGAGGAGACAGGCTACGGCTTCAGCCTCTACTCCACCCCGAGCGAGAACCTCTGTACCCGCTTCTGCCGCATCGACGCCAAGGAGTTTGGCGTGGTGGCCGGGGTGACCGACAAGGGTTACTACACCAACAGCTTCCACCTGGACGTGGAGAAGCAGGTGAACCCTTACGACAAGCTGGACTTCGAGGCGCCCTATCCGCCCATCGCCAGCGGCGGCTTCATCTGCTACGGCGAGTACCCCAACATCCAGCACAACCTGGAGGCGCTCGAGAACGTCTGGGACTACAGCTATGACAAGGTGCCCTACTACGGCACCAACACCCCCATCGACGAGTGCTACGACTGCGGCTTCACCGGCGAGTTCGAGTGCACCTCCAAGGGCTTTACCTGCCCGCGCTGCGGCAACCACGACCCCGCCAAGGTGTCGGTGACCCGCCGCGTCTGCGGCTACCTCGGCAGCCCGGATGCGCGCCCCTTCAATGCGGGCAAGCAGGAAGAGGTGAAGCGCCGGGTCAAACATATGTAAGCCGAGCCCTCACACCCTCTCCCAGGGGGAGAGGGTGCCGATAGCTGAGCTGTGGGGGCCGAAGAGCGACAGTCATCTCTTGTTCTGATTGGCAAGCTGGTTTCCTCGGGACTATCCGCAATACGTCGCTCTGCACCCTTCTCCCGCTCACGTTGAAAAGAGTGGGATAAGGGCTGGGGATGAGGGGGCTGAAAATCCATCATCACTTGCCTGCCAAACCGTGAACCGAGAGACAAGATGCACTACCACCAATACTACCCGGTCGATGTGATCAACGGCCCTGGTACCCGTGCCACCCTGTTTGTCTCCGGCTGCGAGCACCAGTGCCCGGGCTGCTACAACCAGAGCACCTGGCGCCTCGATGGGGGCAAGCTGTTTGATGAGGCGATGAGCGACCGCGTCATCAGGGATCTCAACGACACGCGCATCAAGCGGCGAGGTCTGTCGCTCTCCGGCGGCGATCCGCTCCACCCGGCCAACGTCCCCCAGGTGCTGGCGCTGGTAAAACGGGTGCGCGCCGAGTGCCCCGGCAAGGATATCTGGTGCTGGACCGGCTACCTGCTCGGTGAGCTCTCGCCGGCCCAGCGTGAGCTGGTTTGCTTACTGGATGTGCTGGTGGATGGCAAGTTCGAGAAGGGGCTGGCCGACCCCGGCCTGCTCTGGCGCGGCAGCAGCAACCAGATCATCCACGATCTCAACGCCTGGCGTGAGCGGGAGTACAAGAGCCGGATCCCCTGCCAGTTGCTGGCGTGACGATAGCGGCAACCAGATCATCCACGGTCTCGATGCCTGGCGGGAGCGGGAGCATAAGAGCCGGATCCCCTGCCAGTTGCTGGCCTGATCATTGCGCTTCCCGGGGGCGCTGGGTTCGCCGACCTTCGTCAGCTGAACCCTGGCTCAATCCCGGACGAGAAAGGCGCGAAAGCTGTCCGCTGTGGTTTGCAGTTGTGGGCAAGGCTGTTTATGGTTAGCCCATCCGAATCACATGACATCTTTCATGAGGAACCATGAGATGAACAATCTGCTCAAGATCCTGCTGGCCATCTTCCTGCCGCCGATCTGTGCCTTTATCCAGGTGGGGCTCAGCCTGCACTTCTTCATCAACATAGTGCTGACCCTGCTCGGCGGTCTGCCCGGCATGGTCCACGCGCTCTGGCTGGTGGTCAGCGACAAGCGCGCCTGAGTCGTCCCCTTGCGAACAAGGCCAACCCCAGGGTTGGCCTTTTTATTGCCCGCGAGAGTGCCTCGCCAGATGGGGACTTCCCGAATGAGCCTCACTGTCTGACACTGGCTGGCCGTTCAAGGAGCCGAGCGGTCACAGGACAAGGAGAGTTGAATGGGTTTGAAGCTAGTGCTGCTGGGGGTCGCCCTGATGCTGGGGGGCTGCGCCAGCCCCACCGCGAAGCTGAATCAGCCTCCGGTGGATATCGTTTGGGAGGATCTGCCCAGATACTGGGTTCAGGTGGAGCAGATCGGTGACTTCAATCCGGTCGGTGGACTGCCCAAAGAGAGGCCGGTGAAGGGCTGCGTGACCCTTCGCTACCTCATCGATTCCAATGGCGATCTGTTCAGTCCCGAGGTCTTGGGGTCCGAGCCCCCCGGCGTGCTGGACCTCATCGCCATCTCAGGGCTGGCGCAGGTGCGTTATCGGGTGTCCGAGCAGAATCCGCAAGCCATCCCGGTACGGGTTGTGGTCCGATATGACGTCGAAGTGAGATGACAAAGACCCCGGCCTTGGCCGGGGTCTTTGTCACTGCGGGGGAGCGGTTGCCTGTGGGGCTTATTGCTCCTTGCAGTCGTTATAGAGGCTCTGCCACTCGCCATCCTTGTCGCGCATCTCCACGAAGCCTTCCTTCCCCTTGTTCCACCAGACCGCCTCGTGATCGTCGGTGTAGCGGGCGCCAGAGGCGGAGACCGCCTGGGGCAGGGTGTAATCCTTGCCATCGGGCAGGGCGAGCTTGACGAAGTTCAGGCTCTCGTCCGAGAGGGAGAAGTAGCGCACCTGCACCTTCTGGTTCTGCTCGCACAGATAGGTGACGGGATCGCCCCCTGTCACCCCCAGCTTGCCGGCCCCCAGATCGCAGCCGCCGAGCAGGATCATACCCCCCATCCCCAGTAGAAAGAGCTTGGCCTGTTTCATGTCGCATCCTTTGAACGGTGTCATATGGCCTTGAGCCTAACAGGCTGAGGATCAACTGCAACCTCGGTGTGCCCCCCTTGCGTCGGGATGCGTCCGTCGCACTGTGGAGCCTGCGGGCAAAAAAACGCCCCGCAGGATTGCGGGGCGAAAGACAGCACATCCTTGGCCATTGGAAAGGGGATCAATAACCGAAGCGGGTCGCCTCGAAACGGTTGAGCAGGCGGTGGATCAGGTAGCAGGCCAGCAGGGTGGCGACGATGGCAAAGAGGATGCTGCTGACCCGGTAGAGGGCGCTGAACACCAGATCGTTGCCGGGCGTCAGGTACTGGCCAAACAGTATGCCGAGGGTGGTGAGGGCACCGAAGCCGACCCCGGAGCCGCTCGCCTCCTTCACATGGGCATGGCTGAACAGCATGGCGCCGAGCCAGAGCAGGGGGGTGACCAGCAGCAGCAGACCGGACCAGTCGTAGAGCACCAGCTGCCCCAGGATGCCGAAACTCACCCCCAGCAGGGTGCCCATGGCGCGCTTGCGGGCGTAGCTCAGTGCTCCGTCCCAGTGCATGGGGAAGAGCACCAGCAGGGTGGTCGCCTGGGCGGACATGGAGTCGCGCAGATCGAACAGCTGGAATACCAGGAACGACAGGGTGGCGATGCTGGCACCGAGCAGCGCCTCGTGGCGCATCCGGTGGGGCGCCTTGGGAGAGGGGGCGGGGGCGGGCCGCGCCTCCACATCCGGGATCAGGGCCGTCATCAGGTAGGCGATGAGCACCGACAGGACGCTGGCCCAGAGGTTGCTGAAGATGAGATCGTTCAGATCGGTTCCGGGGTAGCTGGCAAAGTGCAGCATGATGCTGAGGCTGAGCACGCCATTGGCGCCAAACAGGAAGAGGCTGCCCCGGGACATGGCGGCGAAACGGTAGAGGAACAGCAGGAAGACGAGGGGGGTCATCAGCCCGGGATGACTGCCGAACAGACCGCCCAGCAGGCCGACCTCCAGCCCGCACATGGCGGCGGAGGCGATGAGCTGGCGGGCGGCGTGGCCGTTCATCACGGGGATCATGCCAAGCAGCAGCACCGGGGTGACGGTGAAGAAGACCCCGTTGCTCCAGCCGAAGATCTTGCACAGTACAAACCCCAGGGTGCAGCCGAAGGCGATGCGCAGACACTGGCGCAGCTCGTTGGCGGTGAGGGGTCTGTGCCACAGGTTCATGGTTGTCATCTCAGTAGATGTAGTGCAGCAGGCTGAGCAGGCGGATCTGGCCGCGGGCAAAGAGTGCGCTCAGGGCGTTGTCCGGCAACAGCTGGACGGTGGCGCGGGCCCCGGCCGGCAGATGGGCGGGCAACTGCTCCAGGGTCAGGTGCAGCCGCAGGCGCTGGGCGTCCCGCACCCAGCGGTCGGACTCGATGGGGTTGGCCAAGAGGCCGTTGGCATCGAACTGACCGGCACTGACCCCGGCGTCCAGGCTGGCGACCCGGGCCGGATAGAGGCGGCCGGGCTCGCCGTCGAAGGCGACCAGCGCGCGGCTTTCCGGGGTGATGTGGCGCAGGCTCTTCTCGCGAAAATCGGCGATCACGTCCACCTGCTCCGAGACCAGGGCCAGCAAGGGAGCGCCCGCCGTGGCCACGCTGCCCGGCTTGAGCTGCAGGTTGGTGATGATGCCATCCTGGCTCGCATGGACCTGACTGTAGGTGAGGTTCAGCTCGGCCTGGGCGAGGCGGTTGCGCGCCTGGCGCAGCAGCAGGTTGTCGTCACCGGGCAGGCCACGGTTGACGCGAGCCTGCTCCATGCGGGCCTGGCTGGCCAGCAGGTTGGCACGGGCGGTGCGGGCGGCGCTGTCGGCGTCATCTTTCTGCTGCTCTGACACCATGTGGCGACGATAGAGAGTATCGATGCGCTCGGCCTCCCGCTGTTTCTGGGCGGTCTGGGTCTGCAGCGAGCTGAAGTCGGCGGCGGCGGCGTTCAGGGTCGCATCCAGCTGGCGATTCTGTTGCTCGGCCTGATCCAGGGCGAGTCTGGCCTGCTCGACCGCGAGCTCGAAGGGGGCCGGATCCAGCACGAACAGCAGATCCCCCTGTTTGACGTGCTGGTTGTTCACCACGGCGACCTCGACCACCTTGCCGCTGACCTGGGGCGCCATCTTGGTGACGACCCGGGTGGCCATGGCCTGGGGGGTGAGGGGCATCTTGATGTCGGCCAGCAGGAAGTAGCCGAACACCAGGACGAAGCAGGCCATGGCCCACTTGATCCAGCGCTTGAATTGTTGATCCGGGGTCATCTTATTCTCTCTCTTCATGCTGGGCACCGATCTTGCCGAGGGCGTTGGCGGAGATCCGGTGCACTATCTCTTCAAACTGGGCCAGCTCCTGCTGGCTGATGCCGGCGAGCAGCTCCCGGCGTATCTCCATGATGCGATCCTCGATCTTGTCGAGCAGCGCCTTGCCGGCCGGGGTCAGGGTGACGATGCGGGCACGCTTGTCCTGGCTGCAGCAGTGGCGCTCGATCAAACCTTGCTCCTCCAGCTGGCCCAGGGTGCGCATCAGGGAGGGCAGCTCTATCTCCAGCGCCTCGGCCAGGGTCTTCTGGCTGAGGTGGCCGCCGAGGCGACTCAGCTTCCAGAGCGCTGTCCAGCGCGGATGGGTGAGCCCAAGGGGGGCCAGCTCGATATCGGCCACGGTGCGCCACAACCGGTGCAGTCGCCCCAGCTGCTCGGCGAGGGAGAGCTCGCGCAACATCTCCAGATCCTTTTTCATGGCAGATACCTCACATACTTAGCCTGCTAAGCATTATATTTATTTCGCAGGCTAAGTAAAGCGTGATTCAGATCACGTTCAGTTTCGGGGCCGGGGACGTGGGGAGGGCAATGGTGCTTAAGGTTTCAATGTTTTTATATGGCTTTGCAGGCCCGCTAACCGACAGCACAGGAGGGGATACGTAGAGTGGCGCCACACCACAAGCTGGAGCATAACAATGAAAAACCTCTCTACCCCCCAAGTACAGATAAAGGGCGCCTGGAGCGACCAACAGATCGCCGGCATGCCCATGATGATCTTCCTCGGGCTCGCCACCTGCGTCCTCTACGCCGGCTGGAACGGCTCATTGCCGCTCGGCATGGTCGGCGCCCTGGCGCTGATGTTCGTGCTCGGCACCCTGCTGAGCGAGCTGGGCGAGCGCATCCCCCCCATACGGGAATACCTGGGGGGCGGCACCATACTCGCCATCTTCGGCGGCGCCGCGCTGTTCGAGTACCGGATACTGCCGGCCGAGGCGGGTGAGGTGATCAGCCGCTTCATGAAGGAGGGGGGCTTTTTGAACTTCTTCATCGCCAGCCTGGTGACCGGGTCCGTGTTCGGCATGAGCAGCGCCCTGCTGAAAAACGCCGCCATGCGCTACCTGCCGGTGATCCTGGGGGGCGTTTCGCTGGCGCTGCTGAGCGTCGGCCTGGTCGGCTCCCTGATGGGATACGGCTTCAAGAATGCGGTGCTGCTCATCGGCCTGCCCATCATGGGGGGCGGCATGGGCGCCGGCGCCGTGCCGCTGGTGGAGATCCTCTCCGGCCCCTTGCAGATGTCCAGTGCCGACCTGCTGTCGCGCATGGTGCCCGCCGTGGTGATCGCCAACACCCTGGCCATACTGGTGGGCTCCCTGCTGGCGCGCCTCGGTCGCCGCTACCCCTCCCTGACCGGCAACGGCAGGTTGATGGTGAAAGAGAGTGGCCAGAGCGTCGCCGACGAGCAGGCCGAGGCGCCGACCCTGCAGAGCCTGGGTATGGGCCTCTTCATCAGCTCCAGCATGTTCGTGCTGGGTTCCCTGCTCGGCAACTTCATTCCCATGCACCCCTTCGCCCTGATGATACTGGCGGTGGCCTTCATCAAGGTGAGCGGTGTATTGCCGCGTCGTTATGAGCAGGCGGCCGCCGACTGGTACCAGTTCGTGGTGAGCAACCTCACCCCCTCCCTGCTGGTGGGCATAGGGGTGGCCTACACCAGCATCCCCGAGCTCATCGGCGCCTTCTCGGTCAACTACTTCATCATGGTGCTGACCACAGTGGTGGGCGGCGCCCTGGGGGCGGCCCTGGTGGGGCGCATGATAGGTTTTTATCCCATAGAGGCGGCCATCACCGGCGGCCTGTGCATGGCCAACATGGGGGGCACCGGTGACGTGGCCGTGCTGTCGGCAGCCCAGCGCATGAAGCTGATGCCGTTTGCCCAGATCTCTTCTCGCCTCGGCGGGGCCGTGATGCTGATCCTGGCCACCGCCCTCATCTCTCTGCTCGCGTGACGACCGGATACAGGAAAACGACATGAACGACATCATGATGGGCACCAGCCTGCCCTATGCCGAACGCAAGCGTCAGGGACTGATGGGGCGCATGCCCCACAAGGAGGAGTCCCTCTCCCAGCAGCGTCGCCGCATCTACCGCCTGGTCTCGGCCATGCAGAGCCCCTTCGACCAACACCTGCTGCTGCGCCAGTTGCAGGAGGACAACCCTGTGCTGTTTTACGATCTGGTGCGCCACCACTTGCCGGAGCTCTTGCCCATCATCTACACCCCAGTGGTGGGGGAGGCCTGCCAGCGCCACAGCGATCTCTACCTGCGTAGCCACGGTCTCTACCTCTCCTGGCACGACAGGGACGAGCTGGACGCCATCTTCGCCGCGGTGGAGCAGGAGGTGGACGTCATCGTCATCTCCGACGGGGAGCGGGTGCTGGGGCTCGGCGATCTCGGCATCGGCGGCATGGGGATCTGCATCGGCAAGCTGGCGCTCTACAGCGCAGCCGGCGGCATCAACCCGGCCCGCACCCTGCCCCTGTGCGTGGACGTGGGCACCAACAACCCGGCGCTGCTGGAGGATGACTCCTACCTCGGCTGGCAGGCCCCGCGCATCGACGGCGAGACTTACTACCACTTCATGGACAAAGTAGTGGCGGCCATTCGCACGCGCTGGCCCCAGGTGGTGCTGCAGTTCGAGGACTTTGCCGGCAAGCATGCCGCCAACCTGCTGGCCCGCTACCGGGACGAGCTCTGCATGTTCAACGACGACATCCAGGGCACGGCGGCGGTCGCCTCCGCCTGCGTGCTGGCGGGCTTGCAGCAGGCGGGCAGCACGCTTGCCGATACCCCTGTACTCATCGTCGGCGCAGGCTCGGCGGGGTGCGGCATCGCCGCCATGCTGGCCCGGCTGGCGGGCAGCCCACAGCGGGTGCAGTTGTTCGATCAGGATGGCCTGGTCTGCCTGGACAGGGCCAACCTGACCCCCTCCCAGCAGCCCTTTGCCCGCCCGGCAGAGGAGGCCTGCGGCGCCCTGCCCGAGCTCATCGCCCGGCTGCGCCCCGGGGTGCTGATCGGGGTGAGCGGCCAGGGGGGCCTGTTCGACGAGGCGGTGCTGACGGCCATGGGGGAGGCGTGCGAGCGCCCGGTGATCCTGCCGCTCTCCAACCCGACCCGCAGCGCCGAGGCGACCCCGGAGCAGGTGTGGCGGGCCACCGGCGGGCGCGCCCTGCTCGCCACCGGCAGCCCGTTCGCCCCGGTCGAGGTAGGGGGGGAGGTGCGGGTGGTCTCCCAGTGCAACAACGTCTATGTCTTCCCGGGCATTGGTCTGGGGGCCTGCGCGGTCAAGGCGCGGCGCATCAGCGATGGCATGTTGCTGGCCGCAGTGCGGGCTGTGGGTGCCTATCCGCTGGTGACGGGTCGGCTGCTGCCCCCTATCGAACAGGTGGGCGAGGTGGCCCGCGCGGTCGCCAGAGCCGTGGCCCTGGCCGCCCGCGAGGAGGGGCTGGCGGATTTTGACGGTGATCCCGCGCCGCTCATTGACCAGACCTGGTGGCGCCCGCACTATTGGTCCGCCTCCTGAGCATGCAAGGTTAATCGATGAAACTGCGCCACCAACTGGTCACCCTCTCCCTCGGGCTCTCACTGCTGCTGATCCTGATCCTGGGGGCCCTGCTCGCCCTCTTCATCCGCCATCTGCTGGAGAGCAACCTGGAGGAGAAGGGGAGCGATCTGGCCCGGGTGCTGGCGGCGAATACCCGGGTGGTGCAGGCCCTGCAGCAGGGCAAGGATCCCGGCCTGCGGGACTATGTGCAGGGGATCTGCAACCGCACCGATGCCGCCTACATGGTGGTGACCGACGAGCATGCCCGCCGCCTGAGCCACCCTTCCCCAGAGCTGGTCGGCGCGACCTTCAGGGGCGAGGACATCTGGCCGGCTATCCACGAGCTGCGCAGCTACTGCTCCAGGGACAAAGGCACGCTCGGCCCGGCCATCCGCTGCTTCTCGCCTGTGATAGGGGCGGACGGGCGCGCCATTGGCGCGGTGGCGGTGGGTTACCTGATGAAGACGGTGGAGGGTACCTATCTGGAGCGGATCGCCCTGCTCATCAGCGCCATCGGCGCCGTGCTGGGCTGCGGCCTGCTGCTGGCGTTCTGGGTGCAGCACCGGCTGAGGCGCACCCTGCTGGATCTGGAGCCCGAGACCATAGTCAACCGCTTCGCCCAGCAGGATCTGGTGCTGGAGGGGATCTCGGAGGGGATAGTGGCCCTCGACGCCAACCATCGCATCAAGATGCTCAACAGCGCCGCCTTCTATCAGCTGCGGCTGCCGGGTACCGGCCGCCACGCCCTGTTGGGCCACTCCCTGGCCGAGTTGGCCCCCAGCCTGCTGCCCACTCTGGAGCAGGAAGGGGGCGTCAACTTCACCGTCCAGGGGGAGGCCTTCGTCGGTCACTGGCAGGAGCTCGGCGGCCGCGAGCCGGGCCGCATGCTGATCTTCAGCCGACCGGACGGCACCGGCAGCCTGGGCATGCAGGTGACTCACCTGCGCCAGTATGCCGAGATGCTGCGCATCCAGACCCATGAGTTTGCCAACAAGCTGAGCAGTCTCTCCGGGTTGTTGCAGCTCGGCCACGTGGATCAGGCGGTGGAGCTGATCCAGCAGGAGAACGAGGCCTGCCAGACCATGCTGCAGGACTTGCTGCGCTCCATCGAGAACAAGCCGGTGGCCGGCCTCATCCTCGGCAAGTTCAGCCGGGCGCGGGAGCTCGGCGTCGAACTGGTGCTGGATCCCGGCTCGGCGCTCGGGGAGTACCCGGCCGAGGTGTCGGCGGATCTCATCACCTGCATCGGCAACCTGCTGGATAACGGCATCAGGGCCGCCTGGGCGAACCGCCAGCGGTGCGCCCCCCGGGTGCTCATCTCGGTGGATGACTTCGGGCGTCGGCTGGTGATCGAGGTGGAGGACAGCGGTGAGGGGGTGGACGAGGCACTGGCGGATCACCTGTTTGACTATGGGGTCAGCCGCCAGACCGGGGATCATGGGGTCGGTCTCTTCCTGGTCAAGAAGACGGTGGCCCGCCGTGGCGGTGTGATAGAATGGCGCCGCACCGCCGAACAGACCACCTTGTTCGGTATCTATTTGAATAAAAACCAATTGGTGTGAGTCATGAAGCCAATTTTCACTCTTGTTATCGAGGACGACGAGCGGATCGGTGCCATCCTGGCCGAGCTGGTTTCCTCGACCCCGGGCTACTCCCTGCTGGGGCGGGCCGAGAGCCTGGCCCAGGCCGATCTCATGATGCGCGCCACCGAACCCCAGTTGCTGGTGGTGGACATCTCCCTGCCAGACGGCTCGGGTCTGGAGTGGGTGAACCGGCTGCGCAGCCACAATCGGGAGGTCTTCGTGGTCATGGTGACCGCTTCCTGCGACGTGGAGACCATACAGCAGGCTCTGAATCTCGGGGTGCAGGACTACATCATCAAGCCGCTGCGGCTGTTTCGCATCCAGCAGAGCCTGGACGAGATCCTCACCCTGCATCGCCGTCTGTGCGAGCGGGGCCTGCTGGAGCAGAGCGATCTCGACCGCCTGATGGGCAAGGGGCGCATTCAGCCGCGGGAGGTGCGCGACACCCCCAAGGGCATAGACGCCATCACCCTGCGCCAGGTGCTGGAGCTGCTGGCGGGGGAGCCGGACACCGCCTTCTCCACCGATACGGTGGCGCTGCGGTTGTCCCTCAGCCGCACCACGGCGCGCCGCTACCTGGAGTTTCTGGAGTCCGAAGACAAGCTGGACGTGGATCTCAACTACGGCCAGCGCGGTCGCCCCGAGCGCCGCTACCACTGGCGCCGCAGCAGCTGAGGCCGTTCTAACCCGCTGATGAAAGAAGGGAGCCGAGGCTCCCTTCTTCATGCTGCCACGGCGATGGCTTATGCCCCTTCGGGCAGAGGGCGGCGAAGCCTTGGCTTGAACTGGGAGATCATGACGCCGGTCAGGATCAGACCGCCGCCTATCAGGTGAAAGCCGTGGATGGGTTCCCCCAGGGAGATGACGGCGATCAGCGCCGTGCACAGGGGCATCAGGTTCATGAATACCGAGGTGCGCTCCGCTCCCATTGCGGCGAGGCCGCGCATCCAGCAGTAGGCCGCCAGCAGGGAGGAGGCGAGCCCGGCGAACAGCACCAGACCCCAGCCCTCGGCGGGCACCGCCAGGGAGTCAGCGCTCAGGGCGACCGGGATCAGCAGCAGCACCGCCAGCAGGATCTGAATGTAGAGGTTGAGCCAGGGGCCGAACGGCAGTTGCCAGCGGCGGATCAGCAGGCCATAGAGGGCATAGCTGGCGGAGCCGAGCAGCATGAGGCCATCCCCCGGATTGATGCCGTCGTGCAACAGGGCCAGGGGCTGGCCCTTGCCGAGCAGCCAGAGCACCCCGAACAGGGAGAGGCTCATGCCGAGCAGCGCCTGCTTGCCCGGGCGCTGGCCGAAGAAGAGGGCGCTCTGCAGCAGGGTCAGCAGCGGTATGAGGGAGCCGATGACCCCCATGTTGGTGGCCGAGGTACTGTGGGCGGCGTAGTAGGCCAGGCACTGGTAGAGCACCATGCCAAGGGCCGCCAGCACCAGTAGCTTGCCGAGCCAGGGGCGGATTTCGCGACGGCGGCGCCACAGTTGTGGCAGGCAGAAGGGGGTCAGCGCCAGGGCGGCGATCACCCAGCGGTAAAAGGAGATGGCGGCGGGATCCAGCACATCGGCGGCGGCCTTGGAGACCACGGTATTGGCGGCCCAGATCAGGATGGCGAACAGGGGGAAGAGAAAGGGCATAGGCACTCCTTGATACGATGACGAGAGTCTAGCCTTGTCTTGAACGATGCAAGTAGCGTAAATAAGACATGTCATAACCGCTTTGGGACAATCTGCATGGGCAGCCTCACCCTGGCCGAGCAGGATCGCCTGCTGGCCGACCCCAACCCCCTCTATTTTCGCTACAGCCAGATCCAGGGGGGCAACGCCTGCGCCGAGCACGCCCACCCCTGGGGGCAGCTCAGCCTCATCAGCCTGGGGGTCATGGTGGTGGAGGTCGGGGGGGAGCGACTGGTGGCGCCGGCCGACTACCTCATCTGGGTGCCGGCCAACCTGCCCCACAGTGCCTTCAACGAGCAGACCCTGGATTACACCTCCATCTATGTGAGCCACGCGCTGGCCCCGAGCCTGCCAAGGGAACCCCAGCTGCTGGAACTGACCCCCTTGCTGCGCGCCCTGCTGGAGGACTTTACCCAGCGCCGGGTCGGCCATCTGGAAGACGAGTGGGACGCGCGCCAGGGGGAGCTCTTCATCGAGAAGCTGGCCCGCACCCGCTGCCAGCCGAGTTACCTGCCCCAGAGTCGCGACCGCCTGCTCGCGCCCTTGCTGGCCGCCCTGCACGCGGCGCCGGAGGACAACCGCACCCTGGCCGAGTGGGCCAAGGTGCTGCACACCACCGAGCGCACCCTGGCGCGGCGCTGCCAGAAGGAGCTCGGCATGAGCCTCGGCCAGTGGCGCACCCGGCTGCGCATGGTAAAAGCGCTGGACTGGCTGCGGGGGGACATGCCGGTGCAGGAGATAGCCTGGCGCCTCGGTTACACCTCCACCTCGGCCTTTATCGCCATGTTCCAGCGCGAACAGGGGTGCGCCCCCCAGCGTTATCGCCAGCAGCTGGGCCAGCCAGTGGGCTGATGAGGTGGAAAAAGAGAGGGCGCCCGCAGGCGCCCTTGTTGATGACAGGATGGGCTTAGAAGAAGCCGAGGGGGTTGATGTCGTGGCTCACCAGCAGGTTCTTGGTGTTCTGGTAGTGGTCCAGCATCATCTTGTGGGTCTCGCGGCCTATCCCTGACTTCTTGTAGCCGCCGAAGGCCGCGTGGGCCGGGTAGGCGTGGTAGCAGTTGACCCAGACCCGGCCGGCCTGGATGCCGCGCC
The DNA here is from genome assembly GCF_041403065.1 of Aeromonas sp. S16(2024). NCBI lineage: Bacteria > Pseudomonadati > Pseudomonadota > Gammaproteobacteria > Aeromonadales > Aeromonadaceae > Aeromonas > Aeromonas sp. S16(2024). The sequence continues at coordinate 47,858 of NZ_JBGLQX010000018.1, forward strand.
CCATGCGCCAGGCCAGGTTGCTGTCCCGGGTCCACAGACCCGCCCCCAGGCCGTACTGGGTGTCGTTGGCGATGGCCAGCGCATCCGCCTCGTCCTTGAAGGTGGTGACCCCGAGCGCCGGCCCGAAGATCTCCTCCTGGAACACCCGCATCTTGTTCTGGCCCGAGAAGATGGTGGGCTGGATGTAGAAGCCCCCCTCCAGCCCGCTCACCTTGGCCGGGCCGCCGCCGATCAGCATCCTGGCCCCCTCGCCGCGGCCTATCTCCATGTAACTCAGTATCTTGTCGAACTGCTCGCGGGACGCCTGGGCCCCGACCTGGGTCGTGGTGTCCAGGGGGTTGCCCTGCACGATTGTGCGGGCGCGGGCCAGCACACGGTCCATAAAGTCGTCATAGATACTCGCCTGCACCAGGGCGCGGGAGGGGCAGGTGCACACCTCCCCCTGGTTGAAGAAGGTCATCAGCATCCCTTCCACCGCCTTGTCGATGTAGCTGCTCTCATGCTGCATCACGTCGGCAAAATAGATGTTGGGGGACTTGCCGCCGAGCTCCACGGTGGAGGGAATGAGCTTGTCGGCGGCGCAGCGCAGTATATGGGCGCCCACTTCGGTCGAACCTGTGAAGGCCAGTTTCTGGATCCGGTCGCTGGTGGCCAGCGCCTGACCCGCCTCGGCGCCGAAGCCGTTGACCACGTTGACCACGCCGGGGGGCAGTATGTCCTTGATAAGATCCATCATCAGCATGATGGTGACCGGGGTCTGCTCGGCGGGCTTGAGCACGCTGCAGCAGCCGGCGGCGAGCACGGGGGCCAGCTTCCAGGCCGCCATCAGCAGCGGGAAGTTCCAGGGGATGATCTGGCCGACCACGCCGATGGGCTCCTTGAAGTGGTAGCTGACGGTGTGCTGATCCAGCTCGGCGGCCGAGCCCTCCTGGGCGCGGATGCAGCCGGCGAAGTAGCGGAAGTGATCCACCACCAGCGGCAGGTCGGCGGCCAGGGTCTCGCGCACCGCCTTGCCGTTCTCCCAGGTCTCGGCGACGGCGAGCACCTCTATGTTCTGCTCGATGCGATCGGCGATGCGCAGCAGCAGGTTGCTGCGCTCGGTGACGCTGGTCTTGCTCCAGCTGGCAAAGGCCTTGTGAGCGGCATCCAGCGCCAGCTCGATGTCGGCGGCGTCGGATCTGGCCACCTCGCAGAATACCTTGCCATCCACCGGCGAGACGTTCTCGAAATAGCGGCCGGCGCGCGGCGCCACCCAGTCGCCACCGATGAAGTTGTCGTAACGGGACTTGAAGCTGACCAGGGCGCCTGCCTGACCGGGAGCGGTATAAATCATCTCATCATCCTTATGTGTGTGGTCCTGACCGGCCGGGGGCCGGTGACCAACTGCTATCGCAAGGGCCGTGCCAGAGGGTCTGACCAGCGTACAAAAGGTTACAAAAACGTTATCAAACGGGGTGCGGCGGCGTATCTTGGTTAACCAATGAGCAAGGCGGTGCCGATAAAACTGTGCCGTTTCTGAACAGTGACCGTGACACTGTGCCCTTTGTGAACAGGAGGCGTGATGAGCGAGTTACCTCAATCCAGTCCCAGCCCGATCCAGCGCTCCTGGCAGCGTTGCCTGCATCAGGGCCTGCTCCGCCAGCAGAGCGCCGAGCTGGACTTGCTGCCCCAGGGAGAGCTGTCGGCCCGTCAGGAGCAGCACAAAACGCTTATCACCTGCTTCCAGCGCTTCGTGTTGCCGCTGTTTGCCCAGTTGCTGGCGGGCAGGCCTTGTCGCCTGCTGCTGTGTGACGGTGAGGGGGCCATTTTGGCCGCCAGCGGTGACGATGGCTTCGCCCGCCACGCCGAGCGGATCTTCTTGCGCAGCGGCGCCCGCTGGGGGGAGGCGAGCAAGGGCACCAACGCCATCGGTACAGCGCTGGCCGAGCAGAGTGAGGTGCAGGTGCTGGGGGCACAGCACTTCTTCGCCCAGCACAGCTTCCTCAGTTGCAGCGCCTGCCCCCTGCTCGGGCCGGACGGGCAACTGCTGGGGGTGCTCGACATCTCCACCGATGCGGCCCACCACGGCGGCGACATGCTGGGCACGGTTCGGCTCTTGGCCATGACCCTGGAAAATGCCCTGCTGGCGCGCCAACCGGGCTGGCTGGTGGATCTCGATCCCCAGAGTCTCTGGTCCGCCCGTCTGCTGCTGGGGGAGGGGGGCGAGCTGCTCGGGGCCAACCGGGCCGGACGGCTCTGGCTCGGCCAGCACCCCTTCGATGGCCGGCAACTGCTGCGCGATCGCCGCGGCCTGCGGCTGGAGCCCGAGCCGGTGGTGATTCAAACCGAAACCCAGCCCCTGCCAGCCGTTCCGGCCGGGGTGCCTCTCAAGATGCTGGAGCGGGGCATCTCGCTGCTCATCGAGGGGGAGACCGGCAGCGGCAAGGAGCACCTGGTGCGAGCCCTGCACCGAGCGTCGAGCCGACGGGACAAGCCCCTGGTGTGCGTCAACTGCGGCGCCCTGCCGGCCGATCTGGTGGAGGCCGAGCTGTTTGGCTACGTCGGCGGGGCCTTCAGCGGTGCCCGCAGCCAGGGCCGCCAGGGTTATCTGCGCGCCGCCCATGGCGGCATCCTGATGCTGGACGAGATCGGCGAGTTGCCGCTGCTGGCCCAGACCCGGCTGCTGCGGGTGCTGCAGGAGCGCAGCGTGACGCCGGTGGGCAGCCACAAACCCGAGCCGGTGGACTTCTGGCTGGTCAGCGCCAGCCACCGGGATCTGGCGGCCATGGTGGCGGCCGGGACGTTTCGCGAAGACCTCTACTACCGCATCTGCGGCTGGCGCCAGCAGCTGGCGCCGCTGCGGGCCTGGCCCCAGGGGGAGCGCCTGGGCTTGATCCAGTGTCTGCTCGCCGAGATGGACCCGGCCCTGCAACTGACGCCGCAGGCGGAGCAGCAACTGCTGGCCCATCCCCTGCCCGGCAACGTGCGCCAGCTCAAGCAGGCGCTGGAGGTGGCCTGCGTGCTGGCGGAAGGGCAGGGCTGGATTGAACCCGCCCACCTGCATCTGCCCGAGGTGGCCGCCATGCCGGCTCCCCGGGGCGCCACCACCTTGCGCGCGCAGAGCCGGCTTCGGGTGCAGCAGACCCTGGCAGAGTGTGGCGGCAACGTGAGCGAGGCGGCGCGCCGGCTTGGCATCAGCCGCACCACCCTCTACCGGGCGCTGCGGGAAGAGGGCTAGGGGTGTTGCCGCACAGCCTGCTTGTGTAGACTGGGGCTCTGCGATGATTTTTCTTTATTTTTCCATGGCATGGAGTGCTCAGTGGTGAAAGGAATGATGACATCGGGAACTCGCTTCCCCAGGAGCTGGCGTCCGCCTCTTGCGGTGCAATGCCGACAGGATTCAGCCCGGCGGATGGCAGGCGATGCCCTGCGGGCGGGCTGAGCCGACCAATCCCCCTGCGCCCACGAGGGCGCGTGTAACAACCTTGGATCTGGATCAGCACGGTGCAGAATGTCAAGGTGTAGAGTAAAAGCTCTTTTTCAGGTGTGATCGCCATGACCCCATCTTATTCCCGCATGACCAATCTGTTGTTCTGGAGCCTGCTGCTCGGCAGCCTGCTGGCCATACTGGCGTTCGAGTTCGGGCCTGAGCGGCGGCTGGACATCCTGAGCCAGGCCGGCATAGCCGCCAGGGCCCAGGATGATCGCGCCCATGGGGGCCACTCGGTGACGACGTTGATCGCCGGGGGCGACAAGCCTGCCATCGACTGCAAGTTGCGCGCGGGCCACAGCTCCCCCTTCTGTGAGCTGATCCTGACCCTGTCTGCCCCCGAGCGCGGGATGGATCTCTCCCACTTCAACGGCGTGCGGGTCAAGCTGAGGGTAGAGGGGGGCGAGCCGCAGAGCTGGCGCCTCTATCTGCGCAACTATGATCCCGCCTACTCGATAGCCGGGGACGAGGTCTCCCACAAGTTCAACGAGGTGCTCTTTCGTCCCGACGATTACGGCCGCATCCAGGACGTTCCCCTCAAGGTGTTCGCCCCCAGCTCCTGGTGGGTGCAACAGTACCGGATCCCGCTGGCGCAGCAGGGGCCGGATCTGCACCATGTCTATGCCATCGAGCTTGCCACCGATGACAAGATGCAGCCCGGGGACTACCGGCTGATCCTGGAGAAGCTGGAGCTCTATGGCCGCTGGGGCACGCCGGGGGACTTCTACCGCCAGTTGCTGCTGGGCTGGCTGATATACGGAATACTGCTGTTTCTGACCCAGTACCTGCTGATGGGGGATAGGCTTCGCACGGCCCGCGAGGCGCGGCTGGCGGCGGAGGCGCTCAGCCAGAGCCTGTGCGAGCAGTACCGCCGCACCGAGGAGGAGGCCCGCTACGATCCCCTGACCGGGGCCCTCAACCGGCTCGGTGGCGAGAAGCTCTTGAGCGAACTGGGGGAGATGCCGCTCTCCTTCATCTACATCGACATCGATCACTTCAAGGGGGTCAACGACACCCATGGCCATCCCATGGGAGACGAGGTGCTCAAGCACATGGTGAGCGAGCTGCTGCGCCATTGTGACAGCCTGTGCCGGCTGGTGCGCTGGGGCGGGGAGGAGTTCGTGCTGGTCTGCCTGCACTATGAGCAGGCGAGGGCCGAGGCGTTGGCCGAGCGGCTGAGAGGGGCGCTGGAAGCCTACAGGGAGTGGCCCCTCGGGCTCAGGATCACCGCCTCCTTCGGGGTGGCGGAGCGGCGCGGGGACTCCCCGGAGCTGACCCTCAAGCGGGCGGACGAGGCGCTCTATCAGGCCAAGAAACGGGGTCGCAACCGGGTCGAGGTCGGCTAGGGCGCAGCCCTGCCAACCGGCGAAGGGCCCTGCCTTCGCGCGGCACATTGCGGCTGGAGCACAGGCCCCCCAGCCGTTATGATGCGCGCCAGCCGGGGCGCGAGCCCCCTTCATTCATCTGTTGAGGAGTATTCCCATGGCACAACACCTGGGCGCTTTGGCCTTGCTGGTGGCCGATTATGACGAGGCCATTCGTTTTTTTACCGAGGGTCTCGGTTTTGCGCTGCTGGAAGACACGCCCCTCGATGAGCCGGGCAAACCGGGCAAGCGCTGGGTACGGGTCGCCCCGAAAGGCGCCCCCGGGTCGGCCCTGTTGCTGGCTCGCGCCGCAACCCCCGAGCAGCAGGCCGCCATCGGCCGGCAGGGGGGCGGCCGGGTCTTCCTGTTCCTCGAAACCGACGACTTCTGGGGCGATTACCAGCGGATGCTGGACTATGGCGTTCATTTTTGTGAACAGCCACGTAGCGAGCCCTACGGCACAGTGGTGGTGTTCGAGGACATCAGTGGCAACCGTTGGGACCTGCTGCAACTCGCTGCTGCCAGTTGAATCTGAAAACGTTTATCATCTCGCCTGTCATAAAGTCATAAAAGTGTCACAGAAAGTTCTAATAATTGGCGCACCCATCTTCACAGAGGAGAGAGAAGGGATATGGCTAAGCGAATTCTGGTGGTCGAGGACGAGGCACCAATCCGCGAGATGCTCTGCTTCGTGCTCGAGCAAAAAGGATATGAGACGATTGAGGCAGAAGATTATGCCGATGGACTGGCTAAGGTGCGTGAACCTTACCCCGAGCTCATCGTACTGGACTGGATGATGCCTGGTGGCAGTGGCATCCAGTTCATCAAGCAGCTCAAGCAGGACGAGGTGACCCGCCAGATCCCCGTGGTGATGCTGACCGCCCGTGGTGAGGAAGAGGACAAGGTGCGCGGCCTCGAGGCGGGCGCCGACGACTACATCACCAAGCCGTTCTCCCCCAAGGAGCTGACCGCCCGCTTGCACGCCGTGATGCGCCGGGTCTCCCCCACCTCGGTGGACGAGGTGATCGAGGTGCAGGGGCTCAAACTGGATCCTGTCTCTCACAGGGTCAGCGCCGAGGATAAGGCGCTCGACATGGGGCCGACCGAGTTCAAGCTGCTGCACTTCTTCATGACCCATCCCGAGCGGGTCTACAGCCGCGAACAACTGCTCAACAACGTCTGGGGCACCAATGTGTATGTGGAAGACAGGACGGTGGATGTGCACATCCGTCGTCTGCGCAAGGCCATCGAAGAGACCGGGCACGACAGATTGATCCAGACGGTGCGTGGAGCCGGATACCGCTTCTCAACCCGTCTCTAGGGGATAACATGTTGCAACCTTACGCCTGGCGGCGACAGTTGTGGCGAATGGCGTTCTTCTACGCCCCCTTCGTCTTGGTAGGTTGGTTGATAGAACACCTCTCCCTCTGCCTGCTGGTGGCGACTGTGCTGCACCTGGGTTGGCACTACCGCTTCCAGAAGCGGCTGTCGGACTGGCTGTGGCACGATCGCAGCCTGGTGCCGCCCCATGGCAGCGGCAGTTGGGAATACATCTTCAATGGCATCTACAAGTTGCAGCAGCGCCACCGTGCAAGGCGCCGCGAGCTGGCGGGTCTCATCCGCCGGTTCCGGGAAGGGGCCGAGGCCCTGCCCGATGCCGCCGTGGTGTTTCGCACCGACGGCAGCATCCTCTGGTGCAACCGGCTGGCGGAGCAGCTGCTCGGTTTTCGCTGGCCCGAGGATGCCGGCCAGCACATCGGCAACCTCATCCGTCACCCCGGCTTCGTCGCCTACCTCGGCAAGGGGCAGTATGACGAGCCGTTCGAGATGAGCTCCCCCATCAACGAGGAGAAGTTTCTCGAGTTTCGCATCATGCCCTATGCCGAGGATCAGGCCATGCTGGTGGTGCGGGACGTGACCCGGCTGCGCAGCCTGGAGAAGACCCGCAAGCATTTCGTCTCCAACGTCTCCCACGAGTTGCGTACCCCGCTCACCGTGCTCAAGGGCTATCTGGAAATGACCGAAGAGCCGCCACCCCCCGCCATGTGGGCCAAGGCGCACCGGGTGATGATGGAGCAGACCGTTCGCATGGACAACCTGGTCAATCAGCTGCTCACCCTGTCGCGCATCGAGGCGGCCCCGACCGTGGATCTCTCCCATCTGGTGGACATGCCCGCCATGCTGGGGCTGCTGGAGCAGGAGGCGCGGGCCCTGTCGGGAGAGAGTGCCCACCAAATTGAGTTCCAGGTGCAGCCCAATCTGTTCGTGAAGGGAGACCGGGACCAGTTGCGCAGCGCCGTCTCCAACCTGGTCTACAACGCCATTCACTACACCCCGGCCGGTCGCAAGATCACGGTGGAGTGGCGCAAGCAGGGGGCCATGGCGCTCTTTGTGGTGCAGGACCAAGGGGAGGGGATTGCCCCGGAACACCTGACGCGGCTCACCGAGCGCTTCTATCGGGTCGACAAGGCCAGATCCCGCCACACCGGCGGCTCCGGCCTTGGCCTCGCCATCGTCAAGCATGCCCTGAGTCATCACGATGCCCAGCTCGAGATAGAGAGCCGGGTCGGCCAGGGCAGCCGCTTCAGCTTCCTCATTCCCGCCAGGATGGTGGTAGTTAAATAGTCTTTTTTGACAAATAGTTAGCAATACAAAGGGGGCAGCGAGAGCGGCCCTCTTTTCATTTGGTCAAAAGCCTCGCCATGTCATTAAAGTGTCACATTAAATCCATAAATTTGTCACTGCCAGGTCAGATACTGGCGCCGTCTTAAGAACAGACCCAGCGTCACCTTGGGAAAGAGGGGACGGAATAAAACTCAACAATCTGACTGATGCAGTCGGGTTGACCACCGCAAGACAGTGTTAATCGGCGCCATGTATTGGCAATAGCCTTCTGTCACCTTGAAGAGAGGGACAGAAGGAAACTCAAGGCAGTCGCCTTCTGTAACTTTGGAGAGATTGGATGAAACTCAACAAACTGGCTGGTGTAATCGGATTCACCGCAGCAACCCTGTTTTCTGTCAGCGCGCTGGCTGCCGGTGTGGATAAAGATCTGCCGGATTACACCCCGACCAGTGGCATCTCGGGCAACCTGTCCTCTGTGGGCTCGGACACCCTGGCCAACATGATGACCTTCTGGGCCGAAGAATTTAAGCGCGTCTACCCCAACGTCAACGTGCAGATCCAGGCAGCCGGCTCTTCCACCGCCCCCACTGCCTTGACCGAGGGCGTCGCCCAGTTTGGCCCCATGAGCCGTGCCATGAAGGCCGGTGAAGAAGAGGCGTTCGAGAAGCGTTACGGCTACAAGCCCACTGCCATCCGCGTCGCGGTCGATGCCCTGGCGGTGTTCGTGAACAAGGACAACCCCATCAAGGGGCTGACCATGCAGCAGGTTGACTCCATCTTCTCCAGCACCCTCAAGTGCGGCGAAGCCAAGGCCGCCACCAAGTGGTCCGATCTGGGTCTGGATGGCAACTGGTCCAGCAAGGATCTGCAACTGTTCGGCCGCAACTCCGTCTCCGGCACCTACGGTTACTTCAAGGAGCACGCCCTGTGCAACGGTGACTTCAAGAGCGGCGTGAACGAGCAGCCGGGCTCCGCCTCCGTGGTGCAATCCGTCTCCGCTTCCCTGAACAGCATCGGCTACTCCGGCATCGGCTATGTCACCTCAGGCGTGCGCGCCGTACCGCTCTCCAAGGATGGCACGACCTTCGTTGAGGCGACCGCAGACAACGCCTTGACCGGCAAGTACCCGCTGTCGCGCTTCCTGTACGTTTACGTGAACAAGGCTCCGAACAAGCCGCTCTCCCCGATGGAGCAAGAGTTCGTGAAGATGATGCTCTCCAAGGCGGGCCAGACCATAGTCGCCAAGGATGGTTATGTACCGGTTCCTGCCAAGATCGCCGAAGCCGACCTGAAGAAGCTGGGCATCATGTAATCCCGCTTTCGCACTGCAGACAAACGAGCCCAAGCGGGCTCGTTTTTATTTTGGTGCCGCGGGATCTTTTTGGTCGCATGGGGTGGCGCCTGGCTTGCACCGGACGGCAGCATTCCCGAGAATAGGGCAACTTCATGGTAAAGGACCTCCCTATGCGTGCATCTTCCCTGTCCAAATTCGGCCTGGCGGCCTTGTGCAGTGCCCTGCTGGCCAGTTGTGCCCAGTCGCCGACCGGCCGCAGCCAGATGCTGCTCTTCTCCCCCCAGCAGATGAACCAGCTGGGGGCCGACTCCTTCGAGCAGATGAAGAAGCAGGAGAAGGTGAGCCAGGATACCAGGGTGAATGCCTATGTCTCCTGCGTGGCCAAGGCGGTCACCGCCCAGGTGCCTGCCAGCTATGGCATCACCAGCTGGGAGGTGGTGGTGTTTGACTCCAAGGAGGTCAACGCCTTCGCCCTGCCCGGCGGCAAGATCGGCGTCTACAGCGGCCTGCTCAAGGTCGCCAAGAATCAGGATCAGCTCGCCACCGTCATCGGCCACGAGCTGACCCACGTGCTGGCACAGCACTCCAACGAACGTCTCTCCCGGGATCAGCTGACCGGCATAGGGCTGGCGGTGGCCGATGCCGCCATCGGCAGCAGCCAGGGGGGCGGTGCCACCATGGCGGCGCTCGGTCTCGGGGTCCAGGTGGGGATCGCTCTGCCCTATGGCCGGGCTCAGGAGAGCGAGGCCGACAGGTTGGGGCTGGATCTGATGGCTCGCGCCGGCTTCAATCCGGCCGAGGCGATCCCCCTGTGGCAGAACATGAGTGCCGCCGCCGGTGGCAAGGCGCCGCCCCAGTTGCTCTCCACTCACCCGAGCGATGAGAACCGCATCACCGAGTTGCAGGCCCAACAGGCTCAGGCAGAGCCCCTGTATCGGCAGGCCCGTGCCGCTGGGTTGACTCCCCAGTGCAAGGCATAAGCCTGCGGCTGGCCCGTCCCGCCGATGCCGCCGCCATGACGGTGATGCAGCGGGCCAGCTGGCTGGCGGCCTATGGCGGCGTGCTCGGTGAGGATCTGCTGGCCCAGCTGGCGGTCACCGAGCATCTGCAGATCTGGCGCCGCCGGCTCGCCGAGCCGGCCCCCATTCCCATGCTGCTCTGTCAGGACGAGGTGGTCATCGGCCTGCTCTATTGGCACCCTGTCCATGAGGAGGGGCTGATGACGGCGCGCATCCGGGCGCTCTATCTGCACCCGGATCACTGGCGTCGGGGCCATGGCAAGCGACTGTGGCAGGCGGTGGCGGTGCAGATGCGCCGGGCCGGTTGCGAGTGCGCCAGGCTATGGCTGCTCGATGGCAATCACATCGGCGAGGGGTTCTATCTGCGCCGCGGCTTCGTGTTTGACGGCCAGGAGCGCACCCTGACGAGCCTGGGACAGCCCTGTCTTCAGCGGCAAATGTTCCGTTTGCTTTGAGCTGGCTCCCGTTTTTCGCCCATGATCACTTTATTTTTTTTGCGAATTAATACAATGTGCCCCATCTGGACAGACTGAGGTGACCCGGTTCACCGGCAAGGGAGTGTGGCATGTATTACGGATTTGATATTGGTGGTACCAAGATTGCGTTCGCTGTGTATGACGGTGGCCTGAACCTCTGTCACGAAGAGCGCATGAGCACTCCCGGCAAGGATTACGAGGGGCTGCTGCAGCTGATCCTGACGCGGGTCGAGGCGGCGGACGCCCGTTTCGGTGCTAAAGGTGCCGTCGGCATCGGTTTTCCCGGCATCATCAATCGCCTGGATGGGAGCATAGTGGCGGCGAACCTGCCCGCCATTCACGGTCGTCATCTGGGGGCTGATCTGGCCGCACGACTGGCACGCACCGTCAGCGTCGACAACGACGCCAACTGCTTCCTCTGGTCCGAAGTGCACCAGGGCGCCGCCGCCGAGGCCGAGAGTGCGCTGGGGGTGACCATTGGCACCGGCATAGGTGGCGCCGTCTATCTGGCGGGCAAGCTGATCCAGGGCCGCAACTGGCTGGCGGGGGAGATAGGCCATTACCCGCTGCCGGCCACCATATTGATGAAATATCCCGACCTGCCCCGTCCCCGCTGCGGCTGCGGCCGCCTGGTCTGTTTCGAAACCTATGCCTCTGGCACCGGCCTGGAGCGGCTCTATCACCACTTTAACGGCGAGCGCGCCAGTGGTCACCAGATAGTCGCCCGCGTCGAGGCTCGGGAACCCGCAGCGCTCTCGGCCATCGACTGCTGGCTGGAGATCCTGGCCGCCGGGCTCGCCACCGCCATCTCGGTGATAGACCCCGAGGTGGTGGTGCTGGGGGGCGGCCTCAGCGGGCTGCCCGCCCTGTATGAAGAGCTGCCCAAGCGTCTGCCCGGCCACCTGCTACCCGGCGTCGCCCTGCCTGCTATCCGCCAGGCCCGCTTCGGCGGCGCCGGTGGCGTGCGTGGCGCCGCCCTGCTGAATTTATGAGATCAGGCACTGGGTCTGATCTCCCCGGATAAGGAGTCATCATGACCCGTCTTGAAATCTGCATCGACAACCTGGAATCCCTGTTCACCGCCCAGCAAGCCGGGGCGGATCGCATCGAGCTCTGCTCTGCGCTGGGGCTAGGTGGTCTCACCCCCTCCTATGGTTTCATGCAGCAGGTGGCGCGCCACGCCACCATTCCCGTCTACGCCATGATCCGCCCCCGTGCCGGGGATTTCTGCTTCAGTGCCGCCGAGTTCGAACTCATGTTGCTGGACATCGCCGCCGCCCGGGCAGCAGGCTTGCAAGGTGTGGTGGTGGGTCTGCTGGACGAGGGGGGCAGGGTGCCTGCCGCCCAGTTGCAACAGCTGGTCGAGGCGGCCGGTCCCCTGGGTGTCACCTTCCATCGTGCCATCGATCTCAGCTCCAACTGGCGCGCCGATCTGGAGACCATAGTGGCGGCCGGCTGTGAGCGTATTCTGAGCTCCGGGCATGCTCCGACCGCCCTGGCGGGTCTGGAGACCCTGCAGGCGATGCAACAGACCCTGGCGGGCCGCGCCAGCCTGATGCCCGGCGCCGGGGTCAATGCCGACAACGTGCGCACCATACTCGAGTTCACCGGGGTGAGCGAGGTGCACATGTCCGGCATGGGCTGGCGCGGCGGCATGGTGCCCCACGGAGTGAACATGGGCACCTCGGACGACGGCCGGGTCAATATCACCGACGGCGCCAAGGTGGCCGCGGTGAGGGCCCTGCTGGATCGCGCCTGAGTCAGTCTGTGGCTGGGCCGTCTCTTCTCCCTTCTCTCCTCGCGGGAGAAGGGCCGGGGATGAGGGGGATGTGAAGTGCCTCCCACTGGCGGGGAAATCAGGACGGCAGCCGGCAGCACCTCGCCAAAAAGTCTGATATTATCCCGTCTCTTTTACCCTCAGGACCCGGAGCAACATCTCAATGTCCCAATACGACTCTATCGAACAGAAGGCCAGCTATGGCATCGGCCGCAACATGGGTGATCAGCTGGCGCAGCAAGCCTTCGCCGGTCTGGATATCCCTGCCCTGCAACAAGGTCTGGCAGATGCCCTGAACGGCCTGGAGTTCGCGGTCAGCCGTGACGATATCAATGATGCCTTCCAGGTCATCACCGCCCGCATGCAGGAAGAGCAGGAAGCCGTTGCCAAGGCCGCCGCCGCCGATGGCGAAGCCTTCCTGGCCGACAACGCCAAGCGCGCCGACGTGAAAGTGACCGACTCCGGTCTGCAATACGAAGTCATGGTAGAAGGCAACGGCGCCGTGCCGGTGGCCGGTCAGTCCGTGCGCGTGCACTACCACGGTACCTTCACCCACGGTGGCGTGTTCGACAGCTCGGTTGCTCGCGGCCAGCCTGCCGAATTCCCGGTCACCGGCGTCATCGCCGGCTGGGTGGAAGCGCTGCAGATGATGCCGGTTGGCTCCAAGTGGAAGCTCTACATTCCGCAGGATCTGGCCTACGGTGCCCGTGGCGCCGGCTCCATCCCGCCGTACTCCGCTCTGGTCTTCGAAGTGGAGCTGCTGGACATCCTGTGATCCGGCTGGCGTGATGCAAACGGCGACCCCTGGGTCGCCGTTTGTTTTTGCGCGCCGCCACGCCCCGGTGGATGAGCCATGGCCTTCTCGGGAGATTTGGATATAGTCAGGACGTCGCACTCTCGGCCACCCAGGGAGACAGGCCATGGCCGCCATCATCGAAGTCGTCGATCTCATCAAGCACTTCCCCGGCGTGAAGGCGGTGGACGGACTCAGCTTTGCCATTCCCGCCGGGAGCTGTTTCGGCCTGCTCGGCCCGAACGGGGCGGGCAAGACCACCACCATAGAGCTGCTCGAGGGGATCCTTACCCCGGACAGCGGCCAGATCCTGTTTCATGGCGCCCCGCGCGGCCCCGACTATCGCTCCCGCATCGGCATCCAGTTCCAGCACACCGCGCTGCAGGATTTTCTGACGGTGCGCGACACCCTGCGCCTCTTCGCCAGCCTCTATCCCAACCCCCTGCCACGGGAGCTGCTCATCGAGCTGTGCGCCCTTGGGGAGTTCATCGACAGGGACAGCCGCAAGCTCTCCGGCGGCCAGCGTCAGCGCCTGCTGCTGGCCCTGGCTCTGCTCGGGGATCCCGAGCTGCTGTTTCTGGACGAACCCACCACAGGGCTGGATCCCCAGGCTCGCCACCACTTCTGGCAGCGCATCGAGGCGATCAAGGCCCAGGGCAAGACGGTGGTGCTCACCACCCACTACATGGACGAGGCCCAGCAACTGTGCGATCGCATCGCCATCGTGGATCACGGCCATCTGCTCAGCCTGGATACCCCTGCCGCCCTGCTGGCTCACCACTTCGACGGCGTGCTGGTGCGCCTCGCGGATCACCCGGCCCTCGCTAGCCTGGGTTATCCGCTGCGGCCCCACGGCGATCAGGTGGAGCTGAACTGCCCCGATGTGGCGGCCTTGCTGCCACGGCTGCTGAGTCTGGGGGTACCGCTGACCGGCATGCAGGTGCGCTCCCCCAATCTGGAGGATCTCTTCCTGCACCTGACCGGCCATAGCCTGAGGAGCGGTGCATGAGTGGATCGATGAATTGTGGCAGTGCACTGTTGCTTGTTTACCCTCGGTCAGCTCTAAGGGGTGAGTGCAGGAGGCTTGGCTCATGAACGGATCGCTGAAGCGTATCGGTGCGCTCTTCTACGCACGCAACCTGGAGTTCGTGCGCGACAGGGCTGCCCTGGTCTGGAACCTGCTCTTTCCGCTCTTGCTGGTGATTGGCTTCTCCCTCATCTTCTCGGGCCCCCCCAAGCCGCTGGTGCAGATAGGGGTGGTGGGGGAGCTGACAATGGCCTATCAGCCCCTGACCCATATCCCGCTGCTCAAGCTCATCCCCTATGACGACGAGGCGAGGGGCGTCCTCAAGGTGCGCCATCATCAGCTGGACTTGCTGCTGTCACCGGCGCGCGGCCACTACTGGGTCAACCCGGATGCCCCCCAGGGGGCCATGGCCGAATACCTGCTGCGCCAGGCGGTGCAGGAGCCCCTGCAAAGAGAAGCCCTGAGAGGTCGGGCCATTCGCTATGGCGACTGGTTGCTGCCCGGGGTGATCGGCATGAACCTGATGTTCTCCGGCCTGTTCGGGGTCGGCTTCGTCATCGTGCGCTATCGCAAGAACGGGGTGCTCAAGCGCTTGCGCGCCACCCCGCTGTCGGCGGCCGAGTTTCTCTGCGCCCAGTTGTTGTCGCGGGTGCTGATCACCCTGGTGGTGAGCCTGCTGGTCTTCCTGGTGGCTTACTGGCTGCTGGATGTGCCCCTGCTCGGCTCTGGCTGGCTGCTGCTCTTCATCGCCCTGGTCGGCGGGACCGCCATGGCTTCCCTCGGGTTGCTCATCGCCGCCCGCATTCAGAACGAGGAGCTGGCGAGCGGTTTGCTCAATCTCATCAGCTTGCCCATGATGTTCTTGTCCGGCGTCTGGTTTTCGCTGGAGGGATCTCCCCCCTGGTTGCAGGCCGTGGCGGCCCGCCTGCCCCTCAGCCAGATCATCGAGGCGGCCCGCGCCGTCATGCTGGAAGGGGCGGGCTGGCAGTCGGTGGCGGGGATGCTGGCCCAGGTCATGGTGTTTGCCCTGGTGTGTATCATGCTGGGGGCGGCGTTATTCAAATGGAGCGCAAAATGAAGCCAATACTGTGGTTGCTGCTGGTGGCGACGCTGCCGGTGGATGCCGGCACCCTGCGCTGCAAGAGCGCCCTGCTGACCGAGGGAGACACCACGGCCGAGCTGCTGATCCGCTGTGGTCAGCCGATGCTCAAGGAGGACCTGACCCGTTTTGAGGAAAACGGCTTCGGGGCGCGGATGACGGTCAAGTATGCCGAGCGCTGGACCTACAACTTCGGCAGGAGCGAATTCATGCAGTTCGTCACCGTCGAAAACGGCGTCATCACCGAGATTGAAGACGGCCCCCGCGGCGGTTGAGCCGCGAACCGACCTCGGGTCGGAACCCCGAGATTGAGGCCCTTGTCCTGGTCTCGCCTCCCGCCACAGAGTCCCTTTGGAACCTGGTTGTCCCCCCGCCATCACACCATATCGACGCAGCCCAATATTCGCTCCTGACTCCCCGTGTTGGGGCTTGCGGGCAGAAAAGTGAGCTTGATGAGTCAGTTGGAGTCCGATTTCGCTGCCCCATCCCGGTGCGCCCCATTTTTTTGCGAAAATAATCCTCACAGTGGGAGTGGCCTTTAACAGCAGGCTATTTGGTGAATAAGGGTCTACTTTTGATTCTGAGAGTGCATATAGCCCCGTGCGAACATTTTGTGCTGTTGCACCACTGTTGTGCCGGGTTGCACCGATTGACAGGTTTTTGAAGCGCTGGATAAGCTGCAAAAAAGCAGGGAAACGATGGCATCTTGCTCGGTTTGGGTGCCAATTCGAATCAAACCACAGGGAAGAGTGACATGAAGCAGATACACAAGGCAGGTATGGTGATAGTGCTGTCGCTGGCGGCAGCCAATGTCTGGGCAGAGGGGACCCTGGATGCCGTGAAGAAGAAGGGGTTTGTGCAGTGCGGGGTCGGTGATGGGCTGCCCGGTTTCTCCAATCCGGACGCCAAGGGCACCTGGACCGGGCTGGATGTGGACGTGTGCCGTGCGGTAGCCGCGGCCGTGCTCGGGGATGCCGGCAAGGTCAAGTATGTCTCCCTCACCGCCAAGGAGCGTTTCACCGCCCTGCAATCCGGCGAAGTGGACTTGCTGTCGCGCAACACCACCTGGACCCTGACCCGGGACGGCTCGCTGGGTCTGACCTTCGCCGGGGTGAACTACTACGATGGTCAGGGCTTCCTGGTCAACAAGTCCCTCGGGGTCAAGAGCGCCAAGGAGCTGGACGGGGCCGCCGTCTGCATCCAGTCCGGCACCACCACAGAGCTCAACCTGGCGGATTACTTCCGCGCCAACGGCGCCATGAAATATACCCCTGTGGTGTTCGATACCTCGGATCAGACCGTCAAGGGCTTCGAGGCGGGACGTTGCGACGTGCTGACTTCGGATCAATCCCAGCTCTACTCCCTCAAGATCAAGTTGACCAAGCCGGAGGATGCCGTGGTGCTGCCCGAGGTCATCTCCAAGGAGCCGCTGGGCCCGGCGGTGCGCCAGGGTGACGAGCAGTGGTTCAAGGTGGTGCGCTGGAGTCTCTACGCCATGCTCAACGCCGAAGAGGCCGGTGTGACCAGCGCCAACGTGGACGAGATGCTCAAATCCACCAACCCGGACATTCGTCGCCTGCTGGGGCTGGAAGAGCCCAAGGGC
Organism: Aeromonas sp. S16(2024); assembly: GCF_041403065.1. NCBI lineage: Bacteria > Pseudomonadati > Pseudomonadota > Gammaproteobacteria > Aeromonadales > Aeromonadaceae > Aeromonas > Aeromonas sp. S16(2024). Next base: position 64,404 of record NZ_JBGLQX010000018.1, read on the forward strand.
GCTGTGCTGGGGCTGGATGACAAGTGGGCCTACAACATCGTCAAACAGGTCGGCAACTACGGCGAGTCCTTCGATCGCAATGTTGGCGCCGGCTCTCCCCTGAAGATCGACCGCGGCATCAACGCGCTCTGGAACAAGGGTGGCCTGATGTATGCCCCGCCCATCCGCTAACTAGACAGCTGTCGGGGGGCCTGGCCCCCCATTTCCCCCTTGCCCTGGCTTTGTCGGAGTCATCCTCATGGCGATACAAGCATCAAACCATAGGAAAGAACAGGGCCGCTGGTGGTATGACGCTAAGGTGCGGGCGCAGATCTTCCAGTGCCTGGCCATTGCGGCCGTTCTCGCGTTTCTGTTCTACATCATCAACAATGCCCTGACCAATCTGGCGACCCGTGGCATCACCACAGGTTTCGATTTTCTGGGCAACACCGCCGGATTCGGCATCTTGCAGAGCCTGATCCCCTACGATGAGACCTATACCTTCGGTCGCACCTTCGTGGTCGGCCTGCTCAATACCCTGCTGGTCTCGGTGCTCGGCATCCTGTTCGCCACCCTGCTCGGTTTCGTGCTCGGGATAGCGCGGCTGTCCCGCAACTGGCTGGTGGCCAAGATAGCCACCGTCTACATAGAGACGTTTCGCAACATTCCGCTGCTGCTGCAGATCTTCTTCTGGTACTTCTCGGTGCTGCGCACCCTGCCGTCACCCCGTGAGAGCGTGGAACTGGGAGGGCTCGCCTTCTTGAACGTGCGGGGCTTCTATCTGCCCAAACCCTTGTTTGAAGAGGGATTTGGTTATGTGCTTTGGGCCTTGCTGCTCGCTGTCGTCCTGAGCTGGGGGCTGAGCCGCTGGGCAAGGCGCCGTCAGGCGCTGACCGGCAGGATCTTCCCGTTCTGGCGCAGTGTGGCCGCTCTGGTGATCCTGCTGCCCGCCATCGCCTTCCTGCTGGCGGGCAGCCCGCTCTCCTGGAGCGTGCCGGCCCTGCAGGGCTTCAACTTCCGGGGTGGCTTGACGGTACTGCCCGAGCTCGCGGCGCTGCTGCTGGCGCTCACCATCTATACGGCGGCCTTCATCGCCGAGATAGTGCGATCCGGCATACTGGCCATCAGCAAGGGGCAGACCGAGGCTGCTTCCGCCCTCGGGCTCTCGCCCACCAAGACGCTGCGGCTGGTGGTCATTCCCCAGGCGATGCGGGTCATCATACCCCCGTTGACCAGCCAGTATCTGAACCTCACCAAGAACTCCTCGCTGGCCACCGCCATCGGTTATCCGGATCTGGTCTCGGTGTTCATGGGCACCACCCTCAACCAGACCGGGCAGGCCATCGAGGTGATCGCCATGACCATGGGGGTCTATCTCATCATCAGTATCACCACCTCAGTCCTGATGAACATCTACAACCGCAGGATGACGCTGGTCGAGCGCTAGGGAGCTGTCATGTTTGTGAACGAGTTGCAGGAGGCGTTGCCGCCTCCCAATCATCGCCGGGGGCTGGTCGCCTGGATCAGGCAGAACCTCTTTCCCAACTGGTGGAACGGCCTGCTGACCCTGGTGCTGGCCTATCTGCTGCTGCCACTGCTCTGGTCGGCGCTGGACTGGGCTATCTTCTCCGCCAACTGGCAGGGAAGCAGTCGTGCCGATTGCGCCCAGGGCGGGGCCTGCTGGGTCTTTATCGAGAGCCGTCTGGGGCAATACCTCTACGGCTTTTACCCGGCCGACCAGTATTGGCGCATCAATCTGGCCTTCGCCGGTCTGGCCGTGCTGCTGGCGCTGCTGATCTGGCCGCGTACCCCGCGCAAGGGCTGGCTGGCGCTCTTTACCCTGCTGGTGTTCCCTGTCATCGCCTTCGTGCTGATCCACGGCGGAGCCGGTCTGGAGGTGGTGGAAACCAACCGCTGGGGCGGCCTGATGCTGACCCTGGTGCTGGCGGTGGTGGGCATAGTGGTCGCCCTGCCATTCGGGATCCTGCTGGCATTGGGGCGCCGCTCCCACATGCCGGTCATCTCCAGCCTCTCCACCGTCTATATCGAGTTCTGGCGGGCGGTGCCGCTCATCACAGTGCTCTTCATGGCCTCCGTCATGCTGCCGCTGTTCATGACCAGCGAGGTGGAGCTCGACAAGCTGCTGCGGGCGCTCATCGGCATCATTCTGTTCCAGGCGGCCTATGTGGCCGAGGTGGTCAGAGGGGGGTTGCAGGCGATCCCCAAGGGGCAGTACGAGGCGGGTGAAGCCCTGGGGCTCTCCTACTGGAAGGTGATGGGATTGGTCATCATGCCCCAGGCCCTCAAGATCACCATTCCCTCCCTGGTGAACACCTTTATCTCCCTGTTCAAGGACACCAGCCTGGTGCTGATCATAGGGCTGTTCGATCTGCTGGCCATCTCCAAGGTGGCGCTGGCAGATCCGGCCTGGCTGGGCTTCTCCACGGAGGCCTATGTATTCATCGCCATGATCTTCTGGATGTTCTGTTTTGGCATGTCCCGCTACTCCATCTATCTGGAGCGCAAACTCAACACCGGTCACAAGCATTAGGAGTAGTTTCGAGATGAAAACGGACGCTGTGGTAGAACTCAAGGACGTCAACAAGTGGTACGGTGAGTTTCATGTGCTGCGCAACATCAATCTGCAGGTGGGCAGGGGGGAGAAGATCGTCATCTGCGGGCCCTCGGGCTCGGGAAAGTCCACCATGATCCGCTGCATCAACCGGCTGGAGGAGCATCAGAGCGGTGACATCCTGGTCAAGGGTACGGCCCTGACCTCGGATCTCAAGAACATAGAGACGGTGCGCCGCGAGGTGGGCATGGTGTTCCAGCACTTCAATCTCTTTCCCCACCTGACGGTGCTGGAGAACTGCTGCCTGGCCCCCATCTGGGTCAAGCAGTTGCCGCGCAAGGAGGCGGAGGAGATCGCCATGACCTTCCTGCGCCGGGTCAGGATCCCGGAGCAGGCCCTCAAGTACCCGGGCCAGCTCTCCGGCGGTCAGCAGCAACGGGTCGCCATCGCCCGCAGCCTCTGCATGAATCCCCAGGTGATGCTGTTTGACGAGCCGACTTCGGCGCTCGATCCCGAGATGGTGCGCGAGGTGCTGGATGTGATGGTGGAGCTGGCCCACGAGGGGATGACCATGCTCTGCGTCACCCACGAGATGGGCTTTGCCAAGCAGGTCGCGGACAGGGTGATCTTCATGGATCGCGGCCAGATCATCGAGGAGAACGTGCCGGATCAGTTCTTCGACCACCCCCAGTCGGAGCGGACCAAGCTGTTTCTCTCCCAGATCCTGCAGCACTGATGAGGATAAGGCGCGGCCCGTCCTATGGAAAATAGCCCGCACGCTCGGTGAGCGGCGGGCAAAGACGTGCATGGAAGCAGATCACAAACGGAAAGGAGTATGTCAGCCCGGCAACAGGGTGCTGGTGCGCAGATCGCGCACGGCCAGGTTGATCTGCCGGGCCAGGCTCAGCGCCTGACGGCAGTTCAGCGTCTTCACATCGATGACTCCCCCCTTAAACTCGAATCGTCCCAGTGCCTCGACCATGAAGCTGCCGTGATGGAAGCTTTTGATATAGCGGGCAATTCGACGAGGAGACAACTGCTTGAACACCTTCATGGCAAGAGACCCTGTTGTTTGGACAGGGCACACTATGCCGCCTCACCGTGACACTGATGTGACACTTGATAAAGGTTTGTATGAATCCTTGTTGCGGTGTGCTGGCGTCCTGCTCCCGGCGTTGAAAAAGTTGTGCCGCCCCTGGCTCCGGCCCCGATATACTGCGGCCATCGCAGGTTGGACAAAGGTGCCGCACGTGGAGTGGGTGGACGTAGTAGACGAGCAGGACAGGGTGATCGGGGTGGCCGAGCGCGCCCGGGTGCGCCAGGAGAACTTGCGCCATCGCGCCAGCTATATCCTGGTGCTCGATGAGGCTGGGCGCGTGCTGGTGCAGCGGCGCACCCCGAGCAAGGATTTTTGCCCCGGCATGCTGGACGCCTGCGCCGGTGGCGTGGTGACAACTGGGGAGGCGATGGAGCCCTCCGCCCGGCGCGAGCTGGCCGAGGAGCTGGGGATCCATGACGTGCCCCTGCACGACTTCGGCACCTTCTACGCCGAGGGGGAGGCGAGTGGGGGAGGTTATCGGGTCTGGGGCGGTCTGTTCAGTTGCCATTATCAGGGGCCGCTGCAACTCCAGGCGGAGGAGGTGAGCGAGGTGCACTGGATGAGCCTGGCCGAGATAGCCGAACGGGCCGATGAATTCACCCCGGATTCGCTGCTCGCCATCGCCACCTGGCAGGCGCGGCGCTCGGCATAAGGCAGAGGTTCTTGCCGCCGACAGGGGAGCCGGTGTCGTCTCATTCCGGGTTGGAGTAGACTGAACCTCTTTCAGCTACTTAAGGACGAGACATCATGATCACGGTCGGTCAATCCCTGCCCGCAGGGGAATTTACCTTCATCACCGCTGAGGGCAAGCAGGTGCAAGACAGCCAGGCCCTGTTTGCGGGCAAGAAGGTGGTGCTGTTCGCGGTGCCGGGGGCCTTCACCCCCACCTGCTCCAACGCCCATCTGCCGGGCTATGTGGTGCTGGCGGACGAGTTCAAGGCCAAGGGCATCGATGCCCTCTATTGCCTGTCGGTCAACGATGCCTTCGTGATGAGGGCGTGGCAGGCGGCCCAGAATGCTGACGCCATCACCATGTTGGCGGATGGGGACGGCAGCTGGACCCGGGCCCTGGGCCTTGCCAAGGAGACCGGTGCCTTCGGCGGCCTGCGTGCCCAGCGCTTTGCCCTGATAGCCAATGACGGCGTGGTCGAGCAACTGTTCGTGGAGGCTCCCGGCAAGTTCGAGGTTTCCGATGCCCCCAGTCTGCTGGCTGCACTCTGAAATCATCAATCGGCGTTTGATTTTCCCTTGAAAAGGCAAGTCGGACCGTTACACTGTGCCCAACTTGGAAGGGGGTCAGGTTCAATACCTGACTCCTGTTTTTTCATCTGATGAGATAGAGAGATTATGACCCTGGCTGTTGTTGCCCTGATTGCCGGACTGGCGCTGCTGGTCTGGAGTGCAGACAAGTTTGTGGACGGCGCTGCGGCGACCGCCCGTTATGCCGGCATGCCGCCGCTCTTGATCGGCATGGTGATCATCGGTTTTGGTACCTCGGCCCCCGAGATGGTGGTCTCGGCCCTGGCCTCCATGCAGGGTAATCCGGGTCTGGCCCTGGGCAATGCCTATGGCTCCAACATCACCAATATCGCCTTGATCCTGGGTCTGACTGCCCTCATCAGCCCCATCGCCGTCTCCTCCCAGGTGGTGCGCAAGGAGATCCCGATCCTGCTCGGCATTACCCTGCTCTCCGGCGCCCTGCTGATTGACGGCCACCTGGGGCGCACCGATGCCTTGATCCTGGGGGGGGTGTTTGTCGTGCTGATGGGCTGGTCCATCTGGGCCGGTATCACCGGCAAAGGTGACGCCCTTGACGCCGAAGTCAATGAAGATATCGACAGTGAGGCTATGCCGCTGAAGAACGCCATCTTCTGGCTTATCGTCGGACTGGTGCTGCTGGTGGGAGCCTCCCGTTTGCTGGTGTGGGGCGCCGTCACCATAGCCCAGGCCTTTGGCATCAGCGACCTGGTGATTGGTCTGACCATAGTGGCGGTGGGGACCTCACTGCCTGAGCTCGCCTCCTCCCTGATGGCCATCAAGAAGAAGGAGCACGATCTGGCGCTTGGCAACGTGCTCGGCTCCAACCTGTTCAATACCCTGGCTGTGGTGGGCATAGCCGCCGGCATAGCGCCGCTGGATGTGGATCCGGCCGTGCTCTCCCGTGACTGGAGCCTGATGATGGGCTTGACCCTGCTGCTGCTGGTGATGTGCCTGGGCCGCAAGGGGCAGGGGCGGATCAACCGCCTGGAAGGGGGCATACTGCTCGCCATCTTCGTGGCCTACACCGGCTGGTTGCTGACCAGCCAGTTCATCTAGTCCCGTTCACGGGGACACAACGAAAGAGGGGGAAGCATCGGCTTCCCCCTCTTGTTTTTGTCTCTGGGCAGGCTCAGCCCGCGTCAGCGTGTATCTTCAGGCCACCGCCACCAGTTTCTGCTTCTGGGCGCTGTCCAGAATGAGGATGCTCGCCTTGGGGAAGAAGTTGAAGGTGGAAGCCGAGGCCCAGGTGTAGGCCCCCATCACCCGGCCTATGACCAGCTCGCCGATGGCCAGATCCGGCAGCATGATGCCATCGCGAATGACATCCACGCTGTCGCAGGTAGGGCCGGAGAGCACGGCATTGTGCAGCGGGCCCTGGGCATAGGGGGTGCTCACCGGGTAGGTGACATGGTCATAGAGTTGACCGTTGTAGCTGCCGTAGAGACCGTCATCCAGGTAGTACCAGATCTTGTCGCCGCGGTGGGCCTTGCCCATCACGCTGGACACCGAGGTCATGGCCGGCGCGCTGATGAAGCGGCCCGGCTCGGCGATCTTCTGTACGGTGGCGGGCAGCTTGGCCAGCGCCTCGCGGATCGGGGCGCAGAAGCCGTCGATATCGAACTCGCCGCCGTCATAATCCACCGGGAAACCGCCGCCGATATCCAGCACCCAGGGCTTGAGCCCCAGATCCCAGGCCTGCTCCATGATCTCGCGGCAGGCGTCGATGGCCTGCACGTGGCGACGGGCGTGGGGCACCTGGGAGCCGACGTGGAACGACAACCCCATCACCTTGATCCCCTTGGCCTGGGCCAGTTGCAGCAGCGGCAGCGCCTGCTCCGGAGTGCAGCCGAACTTCTTGGAGAGATCGACCTTGGTCTCGGGGTTCGGGAAGCTGACGCGCAGCAGCAGCTTGACCTCGTCCTTGTAGGGCAGGAACTTCTCCAGCTCCAGCGGGTTGTCATAGACGAACACGGTGCAGCCGAACTCCAGCGCATAGCGGATGTCGCTGTCGCGCTTGATGGGATGGGTGTGAATGCAGCGGCCCGGGCGAACCCCTTGGCTGCGCACCAGATCCACTTCGCCATTGGTGGCCAGATCGAAACAGGCCCCCTCTTCCTTCAAGACAGAGACCACAGCCTCATGGGGCAGGGGCTTGAGTGCATAGTGCAATCGCACATCGGGCAGGGCGGCGGCCAGGGCCCGATACTGTTTGCGGACGGCTGCCTTGTCGAGCAGCAGCAGGGGAGAGCCGAATTGTTCAACCAGCTGACGGTAGTCTTGTGCGATCAGGGTCTCGTTCATTCTCTTTTGAAAGTCCTTAGGGGGCGTGATATGCCCAAGCCATATGCGATTGAACCGGCGACGGCCGGCTCAGGCGAGTGGTCCGGAGGGACCGACCAGGCACAATGCATAACTTCCTTGCAAAGTGCTTAGTTATGCGCGGGATTATCGGCTTATTGAGTTTGTGTGCAAGCATTTTGATTGGATATGTTGGCAAGTATTTCTGGTCGAGACGAAACATCATCTTGATATGGGGCAGTCGGCGCCTGCCGGTGCGCGCCATCGCCAGAGAAGACCTCATAAGCTATTGATAGTTAACGAACATTTAACATGTTCTCCGCTCATGGCCGGGACAGAAAAAAGCGGCGCCGAGGTCGGCCGAGTGGGAGACAGCTCACATTTTTTGGATTAACATGCCCGCTTCCTAATCCAAACTAGTTCGGATGAAGGTAGCAGGAGAGCGATGGGGGACCATCCACCGAAGAAGTGAATCTTTCAGGTACCGGGCAACCGGTGTGGACTGCTACTGGACGATACTCTGGAGAGACCCGTTAGATCGGGCGCCGAAGGAGCAAGGCACCATGACGACCCGCAAGGGCTGGCTGGCGCCGGAAACTCTCAGGCAAAAGGACAGAGGGGATGGGATGGTTGTACCTGGGCTTGGCCCGCATCCGATCGCCTCTGGCCGATCGCGACACCTATGGGAAGATCATCCTTCTCCTCCTTAATCGTTGTTTTTTAAGGAGGATGCATGTCATCAATTCAATCGGCACTCGCCGCCATCGATAGTTTTATCTGGGGTCCGCCCCTGCTTGCCCTGCTGGTCGGGACAGGTATCTACCTCACCTGGCGATTGGGTCTGCTTCAGGTCGTGCGCTTGCCGCTCGCCCTCAAGCTGGTCTTTGGCCGCGATCAGGGCCAGGGCAAGCAGGGGGATGTCTCCAGCTTCGCCGCCCTTTGTACTGCCCTCTCCGCCACCATAGGCACAGGCAATATTGTCGGGGTTGCTACCGCCATCAAGCTCGGTGGCCCCGGCGCCCTGTTCTGGATGTGGATGGCGGCCCTGTTCGGCATGGCCACCAAGTACGCCGAATGCCTGCTGGCGGTCAAATATCGCGAGCAGGATGCCAATGGCCAGATGGCGGGCGGCCCCATGTATTATCTGGAGAAGGGGCTCGGCTCCAGGCCGCTGGCCAAGCTGTTCGCCCTGTTCGGCATAGGCGTCGCCTTCTTCGGCATCGGTACCTTCCCCCAGGTCAACGCCATCTCGGATGCCATGAGCCTCTCCTTCTCGGTGCCCCGTGAAGCGACCGCAGTGGTGCTGACCCTGCTGGTGGCCCTGGTGACCCTGGGGGGCATCCAGTCCATCTCCAGCGTCTCGAGCAAGGTGGTGCCCTTCATGGCGATTTTCTACATACTCGCCTGTCTGGGTGTGTTGGTGAACAACGCCGGGGCCCTGCCCGAGGCGATTGGTCTGGTGATAAGCAGCGCCTTCACCGGCCATGCGGCCACCGGCGGCTTCGTCGGTGCCGGCATCATGCTGGCGATCCAGTCCGGGGTGGCACGGGGGGTCTTCTCCAACGAGTCGGGTCTGGGCTCTGCCCCCATAGCCGCGGCGGCGGCCAAGACGGACTCCTGCGTGGAGCAGGGGCTGGTCTCCATGACCGGCACCTTTATCGACACCATCATCATCTGCACCATGACGGGCCTGACCCTGGTGGTGACCGGCGTGTGGAGCGGTGACTTGAGCGGCGCCGCCATGACCAGCCAGGCCTTTGCCCAGGGGCTGGACGCCCATATAGGCCAGTATCTGGTGAGCATAGGGCTGCTGTTTTTTGCCTTCACCACCATCCTCGGCTGGAACTACTACGGCGAGCGCTGCACCGAGTACCTGTTCGGGGTCAAGGCGATCAAGCCCTATCGCCTGGTCTATCTGGTGCTGGTGGCGAGCGGCGCCTTCCTCCATCTGGACATGATTTGGCTCCTGGCCGACATCGTCAACGGCCTGATGGCGGTGCCCAACCTCATCGGCCTTATCGGATTGCGCCACGTGGTGCTCGCCGAGACCCGGGCCTACTTTGGCCGCGACTGCGATACCGAGTCCGAGCCACAGACGGCCTGACCCTCTGTGGGGCACCATGGCTTGATCGCCGAGTCCCGTGTCCATTGCTTCAGTCGGGACCGGGACAGCGATACGGAGTCCGAGCCCGAGCCGCAGACGGCCTGAATCTGTGCCCGACCAATGCGGAAACGCAAAGCCACGACCCAAGTCGTGGCTTTTTTATGCGCGGCGCTATTTCCATGGACGGGCGTTTTCCCTCTCCCTCAGGGAGAGGGTGAGGGTGGCAGCCCCTCGGTCAGCAGGTTCTCCAGCCGTGCTCGCACCCTAGCTACCAGCTCGGTTTCGTCACCCTGCCAGCAGATGGCGCGCGCGAGCGTGGTAGAGGTGCCGGGTGCAAAGCGCAGCTCCCCGCCCGCCAGCTCGTAGAAACGGCTCGCCATCTTTGTGCCCTCATCCACATCCCCCGCCACCAGCAGCATGGCTTGCGCCAGCACGGCGCCGCCGTGATCCTGACCCGGTGCCAGCCAGCGCTGGGCGGTGCCGGTTACCTTGCGACCCCCGATCACCAGATTGTACTGGCCGTCGCAAAAGGATCCGGGCACGAAGTCATAGTTTCCCTCGAGACCGTATTCGCCCAGCAAGGCCAGCAGCGGCGCCCCCAGCAGCCGGTAGTAGTGGGCCAGATCCGTGGTGGTGCGAGGCAGCATGAGCGACAGATTGAGGATGCCGGCGCCGTGGGGCACGGCAGTGCCGCCGCTGTCGCGCACAAATACGGGCCAGCCTTCGTTGGCGAGTTGCTCGCAGGCCGCCTGATAGCGGGGCAGGCGCATCTCCTTGCGGGTGACGATGAGGCATTGGGGCGCCTGCCAGAGGTGGGCACGAGCCAGGCCGTCACGGGCACAGTCCCGCAGCCAGCGCTGCTCCTCGGCCAGTATCTGATCCGGGGTGTGGCGGGTGGGCAAGGGGGGAAGCAGGGTATAGGGCATGTAGGGCATCCTGAACAGAGGCTGCCCAGCACAGTACCCGGGGTGGCAAACAAGGTAAAGCCCCGCACTGCGGGGCTCTACCTGTTCGCTGACGAGAGATCAGGCCTGTGCGGCGACGCGTTTGGGCAGCAGCAGGTTCATGATGATGGCGGTGAGGCCGCCGGTGGCGACGCCGTAGGAGAGCACGCTCCTGGCCAGCTCCGGCAGGTGCTGCAGCACCTCAGGCACCTGTGCGACCCCCAGCCCCATGGCCAGCGACACCGCGAGGATCATCAGGGCGCGGCGGTCGAGCTCCTCGCGGGAGATGATGCGCACCCCGGCGGCGGCTATGGTGCCGAACATGACGATAGTCGCGCCACCCAGCACGGGTTCGGGGATCTGCTGCACCAGGCTGGCGACCGCCGGGAACAGGCCCAGCAGGGCCAGCATGGCGGCGATGAAGAGGCCGACATGGCGGCTGGCGACACCGGTCAGCTGGATCACGCCGTTGTTCTGGCTGAAGGTGGACATGGGAAAGGTGGCAAACAGGGCAGCCAGCATGGAGTTGCAGCCATCGGCCAGCACCCCGCCCTTGATACGTTCCAGATAGACAGGGCCACTGACGGGTTCGCCCGAGATATCCGATGTGGCCGTCATGTCGCCTATGGCCTCCAGCGCCGTCACCACGAAGATGATGGCGAGCGGCACAAACAGCTGCCAGTCAAAGCCAATGCCGTAGTGGAGCGGGATGGGCACCATCACCAGGGGGCCCTCGAAGGTAGGAGGGCTGACCTTGCCCAGCAGCAGGGCCACGGCGTAGCCCGCCAGCATGGCGATCATGATGGCGGAGAGGCGTAGCCAGGGGTTGCGACTGCGCTGCAGCAGCACGATGAGGCCGAGCACCAGCAGGGAGAGGAAGAGGTTGCTGTGGCTGGCGAAGCTGCCATCCGAGAGCGCGGCGTAGCCGCCACCCATGCTGATGAGGCCCACCTTGATCAGGGTCAGGCCGATGAGCAGCACCACTATGCCGGTCACCAGGGGGGTGATGATGCGCCTGACCAGGTGCAGGAAGCGGCTCATCACCACCATGGTGAGGGCGGCCACCAGCATGGTGCCGAACAGGGTGCCCAGCAGATCGTCGGTGGGCATGGCGGCCTGCTTGAGAGCGAGGCCGGAGGCGATGATGGGGCCGAGGAAGTTGAAGCTGGTGCCCTGCACCGAGAGCAGGCCCGAGCCGAGGGGGCCGAAGCGGCGGGTCTGGATGAAGGAGGCGATGCCGGACATGACCAGAGACATGGAGACTATGTAGCGGGTGTCGGCGGCCGGGAGGCCGAGGGCATTGGCGATGATGAGGGGTGGGGTGATGATGGCGACAAACATGGCGAGCATATGCTGCAGGGCGGCGAACAGGGTCTGGGGCAGGGGCGGAACCTCGTCTATGCCGTAGATGAGTTCACTGTGGGCTCGCCTGGGGGGATGTGCCTCTGGGGTGATGGGAGCGGCAGCAGCCTGTTCCATAAGTACCTCGAATTGTGTGGGGAGGGGGAGAAAATTGGGCGCTATTTTAGTGGCTGAACCTGGGCTGACCAGCGCTAATTGGAGCGATAACCGGTTTATTTTTCGATGGGTTGAAACGTTTGCGCGCGGCGATTATGATCCGCCGGTTTGTGTGAGGCAGTTCTCGTTATAAATGGGGGGCATGCTGATGCATACCGGCAGGGTCGGTGTAGAATGAGCCCTCAGTTGTCATATGGAGGCTCTGGATGCTGAAGCTGTCGGAGTTCTGGAGTGCCCGTGCCCACTCCGAAGATTTCACCCTGACCCGCATGGGCTTTATGACGGTGCGTCTGCGCCTGCTCACCTGTCTGCTGATGGTGGGCTTGCCCGCCTGGGCGCTGGTAGACTGGCTGACCCTGCCCGCCGCCCAGTTTGACGAACTGTTTCAGGTCAGGATCTTCTGCCTGCTGGCCCTCTCTCCCCTCATTCCTCTTTCGTATCTCATCCACTTCAAGCGCGAACGCATGAGGCTGGCGCTGGGCTACCTGATGGCGGTGATGATGCTGTTCTCCCTCATCTGTCTGCACAGCTTCGGGACGGATCAGGAGCTGCAGGCGGGCTACATGGCCTTCCCCTATCTGCTCATCAGCCTGTTTGCCATCTTCCCCATACCGCTCTCCCTCAGCCTGCAACTGGCAGGGGGCATACTGATCACCATGCTGGCCGGCAACTGGCTGCTGGTGGGTCAGCCGCTCCTGAGCGTGCAGACCCTCAATCAGGTCTGGCTGCTGGGGCTCTTCACGGTGGCGAGTGCCTGGGTGCAGTGCGGTCAGCTCAACATGCTGCTGCAGCTCTATCGGGAGTCCACCACGGACGAGCTGACCGGCATGATGAACCGCCGCCTGCTGATGAAGCGGCTCGAGAAGGCCAGGGTCACCATGATCCGCAAGCAGGCTTCCTTTGCCGTGCTGCTGCTGGATCTGGACAGATTCAAGCGCATCAACGACAGCTTCGGCCATCTGGCGGGGGACGCCGTGCTGAAAGAGGTGGCGGCGACCCTGGCGGAGCAGCTGGAGCCAGGCATGGTGCTGGGTCGCTACGGGGGGGAGGAGTTTGCCATACTGCTGCCCAACTGCGCCGAGCTGGCCCAGGCGAAACGGGTCGCCGAGCGGCTGCGGGTGGCGGTGGAGGCGCGGCTGGTGAAGAGCCCGACCTCGGATGAACTGCTGGAGGTGACGGTGAGCATAGGCCTGACCCTGTCCCTGCGCGGGGAGAGTGTCGAGGAGCTGCTCAACCGGGCGGACGAGTGCCTCTACATGGCCAAGATGGCGGGGCGCAACTGTGTGGTGGGGGAGCTGGCGAAGACGCCGGGCAAGCCCGGGCCCACCAAGACGGATGCCGCCTGAGGGCGGCATCTTGTCTGGAGGGCTCTATCAGCTCAGCCGGTACTTGCCTGACAACTGCTGGGCCAGCAGCTTGAACATGTTGAACACCGCCATTGTCTTGCCGGTCGGGGTGCCATCCTCGGCCAGGAAGAACTCCCCCTTGAACACCAGGATCTCCCCCTTCTGCTCCACCGCATCGGCACGCATGCCGTGGATGAAGTCTTCGTGGCTCTTGATGATGCCGTTGGCCATCTCCAGCAGGGCAGTCTCGGTGATCAGCTCTTTTTCTGGTTGCATGTGCGTCTCCTTAAACGACTACTGGCAGGGCGTGGTGTGCCCCGCCGCTGATTGAAGAGGCGGTTAGCATACTGCAAGGGGGGATTTTCTGTCATTGATATGACCCCGCTTTTTGCCCGGCTGCGGGCTGCCGTCACCCCATCACCAGATTCTTGAGCCAGTGACGCTGGCGGATCCTGCGCTGCACCAGCAGCACCTTGCACAGCTCCTCCAGCAGCACCACGGCCACCACCCAGGAGAGGGGCCAGCCCAGCAGGCTGACCGCGACCCAGGCGAGCGGCAGGCCGATGCACCACATGGCGACGATGTCGATGAAGATGCTGTAGTTCACATCCCCGCCCGAGCGCAGCACCCCGACAATGCCCACCATGTTGAACACCTTGAGCAACATGCCCAGACACATGATGGCAAGCACCTGGCCCGCTTCCTCCATCAGCTCCCCCGGCAGGTTGCCGACCCACTGCAGCAGGTTGGTCTGCAGCAGCCAGACGGCTATCCCCACCAGCAGGGCGCCTATGGGGGCGAGCAGCAGGAACAGCTGGGAGTGCTGCCAGGCGGCTTCGTACTCCTCGGCCCCGAGCCGGTGTCCGAGCAGGGTGGAGCAGGCCACCGCCAGCCCGAAGAAGAGGGAGATGAGGATGCTCTCCAAGGTGCCGAGGGTGGTCATGATGGCCAGGGAATCCGTGCCCAGATGGGCGTAGAGGAAGCCGTAGAGCAGCATGCCGAAGGCCCAGAGCCCGTCATGGAACAACAGCGGCAGGGCGATCAGGGTGAAGCGCACCACCTCCTTGCGCCGAAAGGCGTCCCACCAGTCCTGTCTGCGCGGGATGAGGCGAGGCTCCTGGCGCCACACATAGGCAAGCAGCAGCGCCGTCTGCAACAGGCGGGAAATCGTGGTACCCCAGGCCGAGCCCGCCACCCCCATGGCCTCGAAGCCGAAATGGCCGAAGATGAGGGCGTAGTTGAGTATGACGTTGGCGATGATGGCAATGATGCCGATCCGGGTCGGCGCCGCCGCGTTGCCCACGGAGCGCAGGGCCGCCTCCAGGGGTACGACGATGGCGGTACAGAGGATGGTGGCACCGGTGATCATCAAGAACTCGTCGGCCAGCAGGCGCAGCGCGGGATCCTGGCTGGCAAAGCCGAGCACGCTGCCCGGCGCGAGCAGATAGATGAGGGCAAACGGCAGGCTCACCAGCAGGGCGCCCACCAGGGCCAGCGCCAGGGAGCGGCGCACCCCGGCCAGCTCGCCCCGGCCATAGTATTGCGCCGCCAATACCGAGACCCCGCCAGAGAGTCCCGCTATCACCAGCAGATTGAAGAAGAAGACCCGGTTACCCAAGCCGACCGCCGCCACAGCCGTGGTGCCAAGCTGGCTCACCATCATGATGTCGATGAGACCGAGCAGGGAGAACATCATGGATTGCAGCGACACCGGCAGGGCCAGTCGCCACAGTCGGGTCATGAACTCACGATCGGTGGTTTGTTTTAAAATCGCTTGCCAATAATTCATTTATGTTAACCGGGTATGTGAAAAGCAAGGTTTGTCATGGGTATGATAGGGGGAGTAGCGAGAGGCTTCACTGTGAGTAGCTCTCGGCTTTCTTGTTCAAAACTATCATGTTGAGGCGTTATGCCATTTGTCAGCGAGTGTCTTGAGATAGCTCCCGGCTGCGAGGAGCGGATGCTGGGGCGCGAAGGCTTGCCCCTGCTGGGGGAGGCGGGCATCTTCCTGACCGGTCTCTCCCGCTTGCGGGATCACTACCTTATTCGCCGCAACAGACCCGAGTTCCACATCCTGATGGTGAGCCACGACGAGGGCGGGGCCCTGCTGACGGACCAGGGGGAGCAGCCCATCCCCGCGGGCTCGCTCATCTTCCTGCCGGCGGCCGTACCGGGGGGGCTCAGGCTCATCGGTGAGCACTGGCAGATCAGCTGGATCCTGCTCGATGACGTGCCGCGCTGGCAGCATCTGCACCGGCTCGGCCACCGCATCTGGCAGGGGGAGGAGGGGGAGCAGCTCTACCATCTGCTCAGCCTGATGCAGGGGGAGGGAGTGCGATCGCCTTTGCAGCCCCAACTGCTCAGCCTGTTGCTGGCCCTGCTGGACCGCACCCTGCAAGGGGAGGTGCGCGGCACCCCCGAGCTCAGGCTGCAGGCGCTGTTTCGCCGGGTGGAGGCGCGTCTCGATGAACCCTGGAGCGTGGCCCTGCTCGCCGACCAGATGGCCTGCTCTGTGCCCCATCTGCATCGACTCTGCCGGCAGGTGTTCGGCATGGGGCCCATGGCGAAGGTGACCGAGCTCAGAATGAACAAGGCGCGCCAGCTGCTGCTCTACACCAACTGGCCGTTGGCTGAGCTGGCCAGCCGGGTCGGTTACAGCGACGGCGCCAACTTTGCGAACCGTTTTCGCCGTCTCACTGGTCAGACCCCCGGCGCCTTTCGTCGCCTGGGTCGCAAACCTGTTGTCACTGAGGTGCAAACCCTTTGAAATTGTTGGCCCAAGCCCATAGGATCGGCGGGCCACACAGTCAAGGTACAGATCCATGTTTGAAGATAATAATCAGAAACGTCCCCTCTACATTCCCTACGCCGGCCCGGCCCTGCTGGAGACCCCGCTGCTCAACAAGGGCAGTGCCTTCACCAGCGAGGAGCGCAGCAGCTTCAATCTGGAAGGCCTGCTGCCCCAGAACATCGAAACCATCGAAGAGCAGGCCGAGCGCGCCTATCGCCAGTTCATGGCGTTTGGCAACGACATGGACAAGCACATCTATCTGCGCAACATCCAGGACACCAACGAAACCCTGTTCTACCGCCTGCTAACCAACCACCTGACCGAGATGCTGCCGGTCATCTACACCCCGACCGTGGGCAAGGCGTGCGAGGAGTTCTCCAACATCTACCGCCGTGCCCGCGGCCTCTTCATCTCCTATCCGGACAAGGACAGGATCGATGACATGCTGCAAAACGCCACCAAGCAGAACGTCAAGGTGATAGTGGTCACCGACGGCGAGCGGATCCTGGGCCTCGGTGACCAGGGCATCGGCGGCATGGGCATTCCCATCGGCAAGCTCTCCCTCTACACCGCCTGCGGCGGCATCTCCCCCGCCTACTGCCTGCCGGTGGTGCTGGACGTGGGCACCAACAACCAGCAACTGCTCAATGACCCCTTCTACATGGGCTGGCGTCATCCGCGCATCTCCGGGGAGGAGTACGACGAGTTCGTCGATGCCTTCATCCAGGCGGTCAAGCGCCGCTGGCCCGAGATCCTGCTGCAGTTCGAGGACTTCGCCCAGGGCAATGCCACCCCGCTGCTCAACCGCTACAAGGACGAGCTGTGCTGTTTCAACGACGACATCCAGGGCACCGCCGCCGTCACCCTCGGCAGTCTCATCGCAGCCTGCAAGGCCTCGGGGGCCAAGCTCTCCGAGAAGCGGGTCGCCTTCCTCGGCGCGGGCAGCGCCGGTTGCGGCATCGCCGAGCAGATAGTGGCGCAGATGAAGGCCGAAGGACTGAATGATGCCGAAGCTCGCGGTCGGGTCTTCATGGTGGACCGTTTCGGCCTCATCACCGACAAGATCCCCAACCAGCTCGACTTCCAGCGCAAGCTCTCCCAGCCGCTGGAGCGGATCAAGGAGTGGCCGGTGGGGGACAACATCTCCCTGCTGGAGGTGATGGAGCACGGTCGTCCGGACATCCTGATCGGGGTCTCGGGCCAGCCTGGCCTCTTCACCGAAGAGGTGGTCAAGACCATGCACAAGCACTGCAGTCGTCCCATCATCTTCCCGCTCTCCAACCCCACCTCACGGGTCGAGGCGACGCCAGCGGATCTCATTCGCTGGACCGACGGCCAGGTGCTGGTGGCCACCGGCAGCCCGTTCGCACCGGTGGAGTACAAGGGCAAGCGCTACGTCATCGCCCAGTGCAACAACTCCTTCATCTTCCCGGGGATAGGCCTTGGCGTCATCGCCTCGGGCGCCACCCGGGTGACCGACGCCATGCTGATGTCCGCCAGCCGGGCACTGGCGGAGTGCTCGCCGCTGGTGAAGGGAGAGGAGGGCTCCTTGCTGCCGGATCTGGCGGATATCCATCGGGTCTCCCGCTACATCGCCAAGATGGTGGCCAAGACCGCCATGCTGCAGGGCAAGGCGGTGCAGACCCCGGACGAGGTGATAGACCAGGCCATCGAAGCGAACTTCTGGCGGCCGGAATACCGCCGCTATCGTCGCACGTCGTTCTGATCGCAGAGGCCGCAGAAAGCAGAAGGGATGCGCAAGCATCCCTTTTTTTGTGCACGGCAGAGGTGGATGAGGGGTTATTGTGCCGGTTGCTCGGCAGCAGGTTCGGCCGCGGGCTCGGTGGCCGCTGGTGCGGCGGCCTGCACGCCGGTCACCCGGATCTCGACCCGGCGATCCGGGGCCAGGCAGTCGATGAGGGCGGCTCTCGCCTTGATGTCATCGCACTGGGTGCCGGTGACCGGATTGCTCTCGCCATTGCCCTGGATGCTCACCTTGTCGGCGGGCAGCCCCTTGCCGATGAGGAAATCGGCGACCGTGCTGGCGCGAGCCTCCGACAGCGTCAGGTTGTTGGCATCCGAGCCGATGCGGTCGGTATAGCCCATCACCAGGGCGTTGCCATCCTTGGGCTTGACGTCGACTATCTGCTGGTAGAGGTCGTCCAGGGCGGCCATGCCTTCCGGTTTGAGCTCCGCCTTGCCAAAGGCAAACAGCACGTCCGAGCTCAGGTTGAAGGTCTGATCCACCGGCTCTGGCGGCGGCGGGGTCACCACCAGGGGGGCGGCCACCGGCACTGCTGCCACGGTGCGGTTGGGGTGCAGCACCAGCTCCAGGGTGGCGGTGCTGATGTCGCTGACCCAGCGCTGGGTGCCGCTGCCCAGCTTGTCGTTGTCAGGATCGTCCCCGACCCGCACCAGGTAGCGGTAGCGCGCCTGTATGTCGACCCAGTCGGTGAGCCTGGCGGTCAGCCCCAGACCCGCCAGCGGGGCCAGGTTGTCATCGCCGCCGTTGACGGAGTCGACGTGGTAGAGATAGCCGCCCCCTTCGGCGAACACCGAGAAGATGTCGCCAAGGGGCAGTCTGCCTATCACCGACAGGGTGGCCCCCTGACTGTTGAAGTCGTTGCCGGCGATATCCCAGTCACCGGTCGACAGATAGCCGAGTTCGGCGCCCAGGTTTTCGGTGAAGTTGTAACCGACAAAGGCGTCGATGGCGGTGGCGTCCTTGTCGACCCCCTGGCTGAAATCATTGATGTCGTGGGCTATGGCCCAGCCTCCCCCAGCCCCTATATACCAGTCGTGAACAGGTGCCGCCTGGGCGCCACTCGTCGCCAATGCCAATGCAATCCACACGGGTTTCAGTCTTATGTTCATCGCGTTTCCTCGTCGATGTTGGGTGTTATAGGGCTCCCAGCCCTTTGTTATGTATAGCCACCATTATGTATAGGCGATATAAGAGGTTTAACCACTTAAGTGGCGCATCTATATGGAGAATTTGTGAGGAAGCAAGCAAGTGTGGCGTCTTGGACGCCGCCTTGGGCGGGCATGGAGGAGAACAAAAAAAGGGGCCGTACGGCCCCTTTTTTTCAGGTGCGGATTGACCGCATGCGGCTGAACTTACTGCTGAACTTCCTGCACGCCGGTGACGCGCACTTCGACGCGGCGATCCGGTGCCAGGCAGGCGATCAGCTCGTTCTTGCCCTTGATGCCGTCACACTGGGTGCCGGTGACCGGATTGGCTTCGCCATGACCTTCGATGGCCACCTTGCCTGCCGGCAGACCCTTGCCGACCAGGAAGTCGGCCACGGTGCGGGCACGGGCTTCGGACAGCTTCTGGTTGTAGGCGTCAGAACCGATGCGGTCGGTGTAACCGACGACCACTGCGCTGCCATCTTTGGGCTGCACATCGACGATCTGCTGATACAGGGTGTTCAGCGCAGCAACCCCTTCCGGCTTCAGGGTGGATTTGCCGAAGGCAAACAGCACGTCAGAGCTCAGGGAGAAGTTCTTGTCGACCATGACCGGCTCGGGAACCGGCTCGGGAGCCGGTGCGGCCACAGGGGCTACATAGGCTTTGCGGTTCGGGTGCATCACCAGTTCCAGGGTGGCGACGCTCATGTCGGTTTTCCAGGTCTTCTGCTCGTCACCCAGATCCCAGATGTAGCGGTAGCGGGCCTGCAGATCGAGCAGATCGGAGACCTTGGCGGTCAGACCCAGACCGGCCAGGGGCGAGGTGCCGTTGTCGCTCTCGCCATTGCCGTTGACATGGTTGAAGTAGGCACCGCCTTCGGCGAACACGGAGAAGATGTCACCCAGCGGCAGACGGCCAAGGGCGGAGAGGGTCGCGCCTTGGGTCTTGAAGTCGACGCCATCGACGCCAGCCTTGCCTGCATAGAGGTAACCGAGCTCGGCCGCGTAGTAATCGTTGAAGTTGTAACCGCCGAACAGGGAGAGCGCGGTGGCGTCCTTGTCGGCATCCAGACCGAAGGAGTCCAGGTCATGGCCATAAGCCCAACCTGCACCCATACCTGTGTACCAGTCATCGGCCGCCTGGGCGGTGGAGGTTCCCATGGCTGCAATAGCCAGAGCAATCAGGGTTGGAGCCACTTTCATTTTCATCATTTTATCCTCGTTGAGTTGCCGTGCTATGGGCGTACTGCGCACTCTTTGTTATACCGATCGCAGATGACACTTCATGTTGTCATGTTGCGATTCCGTGACCGGGTCACGGACGGCTTGAATAAAAAATGGATGGTAACCTGGATTCTCATGAAGCTGTTTCTCCATGGACAACTAACCGGGCAATAAGCACTTTTAATAGTTCATCCAATGTCTTACAAGCGCAGCTACTGTATTCTTTTGAATCGGCTTGATCAAGTTTCTGGTCAGATATGCAGCGCTGGCGCGACGGGGCGCGGCCTGATCAGAGAGGGGACGGGGAGGGCGTGATGAGACAGAGGGTGACGTTTGAGACGACCGACATGCAAAAGGGGATGCCGTGGCATCCCCTTTTCGCGTTATCTGAGCGGAGTCAGATTACTGCTGAACTTCCTGTACGCCGGATACGCGCACTTCTACGCGACGGTCCGGGGCCAGGCAGGAGATCAGCTGAGCCTTGGCGGTTACGCCGTTGCACTTGGTGCCGGTAACCGGGTTGGCTTCGCCACGACCTTCGATGGCAACCTTGCTGGCAGCCATACCCTTGCTGACCAGGAAGTTGGCAACGGTGCGGGCACGGGCTTCAGACAGCTTCTGGTTGTAAGCGTCGGAACCGATACGGTCGGTGTAACCAACGACAACGGCGTTACCGTCTTTCGGCTGGAACTCGACGATCTGCTGATACAGACCGTTCAGGGCTTCCACGCCTTCTGCCTTCAGGCTGTCTTTGCCAAAGGCAAACAGCACGTCGGAGTTCAGGGCGAAGTTCTTCTCAACGATCTGCGGAGCAGGAGCCGGAGCTTCTTCAACAACAGGAGCCGGAGCCGGAGCTACGTAGGAAGTACGGAACGGGTGGTAAACGGCTTCCAGGGTCGCAACGCTCTGGTTGGACTTGTAGCGTACGTTGTCGGCGTGCAGGTCAGCCACGTCCCACATGTAGCGGTAACGAGCTTGCAGATCCAGCGCGTCGTTGACCTTGTAGGTAACACCGGCACCGGCCAGCGGGGATACCTTGGTATCGCTGGTGCCCATACCGTCGGTGTGGCCCCAGTAGGCGCCAGCTTCACCGAACAGGGAGAAGTCGTTGCCCAGCGGCAGACGAGCGATACCGGACAGGGTGGCACCCTGGCTCTCGTAACGGTTGCCATCGGTATTGCCACGGCCGGTGTACTGGTAGCCCAGCTCGGAACCGAAGTACTCGTTGAAGTTGTAACCGACGAAGGCATTGGCAGCAGCCGCGTCTTCTTCACCAGCGTTCACGCCTTCGATCTTGTTCAGACCGTTGAAGTGAGTTGCACCGACACCGGCACCGAAGTAGATATCATCAGCGGCGTGTGCAGCAGTTGCACCCATGGCAGCCATGGCGATGGCGATCAGGGAAGGAGCCATTTTCATCATAAAATAATCCTCGTTGAGATGGCACGTTGTTCACGTGCTTCGCACTTTGTAATTTATGTAAGCTGCTGGCTCTGCCGGCCAACAAGGGTTGCGCCGAGCAGGGATCCTAGATCCATCCAGGAGGCACGTTATCTGGGTGCACAAGTGAGCGAGTTGCACTATCGAGAGCGCATACTTCGCCACTAACAGCCGATGTCATTCCGATGACGTGGCGCACTCTATGCGCATTTCAAAACATGATCAAGCTCACAGATAATCTGTTGGGCAGATTGTGTCGTATGGATAACTGGCTGTTTATCTGGATTTATTAGTGATCCAAGTAGGCGCGATGCAGCTTTCGCTCAAGCTTCATATAGGCCTCAACCCAAGCGTGCTGCGGGGTGGCGATGGCGTCCCTGGTCGCGAAAACCGCAAGATAGTCGGCCTCAGTTGCTTCGCACAGCAAGGGTGTGAAGCCGAGTAAAAAATGGCGGGCGAGATAGGGGTCCAGGGGCCAGATATTGAGGATGGCCCTGGCCACCGGCTGAATCGCGGCTGAACAGATGAAATGTTGATGACCGGCTTCCAGCCATTGTGCCATCTCACGCAGGCCCTGTTCGGGCACCAGTCCCCCATCCCCTTTTTCTGTCGACAGTGTCATGCGGTTACCATTGCCAAGCAGCAGAGTGCCATCTTGCTGCAGGACGCCGTCGTGGCTGCGCAGAGACAAGGTGGTGGCTTGCTCGAGATAGAGGCTGCACTTGTCCGGAAGGGAAGCCAGTACGGATGCGGCCTCGCTCTGCATGGCGGCGGGTAGCCAGAGTGCCTCGGCCCGGGTTTGCTGACTCTGACGGAGCTGACGGGGGAGGGAATCCGGGTCTGAATCCGGGTGAAGTCGGGAGATGATGCCGGGGAATGCCATGCTGAATACTCTTTAAGGGATAACCGGCGAATTATACGAGTAATGGCCGTGGCAACAATAAAGGTTTCTCTTCGAGACTGTTTACCTGAGGCGACTCTGCGATTACCATCCCCGAGGTTTGTTTGGGTTGTCGTCGAAAGACGCTTATTAAAGATAGAGGCTCGACCATAACGAGTCCGTTCAAAACTGATACACTTGACTACGAGTCGTCGCGAAAAATAAAGGTGGAGTGAATCCGCCGAACGGAGTATGGAACACATGAATTCAAATATCGTAACTGTTGGCAAGAAGATCCGTCAGATCCGCGAAGCGGTTGGCCTGAGCCGTCCCAAGTTTGCCGATCTGCTGGGCGTCCCCCCGACTACCCTGAAGAACTATGAACTGGGTTACCGTGAAGTTGGAGGCGCCTTCCTGGTCGCCCTGGCTCATCACCCGGAGCTGCACAAGTTCACCCTCTGGCTGCTGGCCGACAAGAAAGTCGCCGAAATCGGTCAGATCGGTCCGGACGATATTGCCAAGGCTTGATTGCCTGAGCCTTGATAAAAATGCCGCCCACAAGGCGGCATTTTTTATTCGTCAAAACAGGCATTTATTTAAATAAGTAATGCGTTGTGTGCTTCATGTGGCGATTTTAGCTAAATCACCTTGGCAAGCTGGATTAATCCCCGGAAAATTCCGACCCTTTAATTTCAGGCCCCTGATCCACAAAGCGAGACACGCATGAGCAATACCCTTCCCAAGGCCAGAGATGGCTTTACCAGCACCTTCGGCGTGCTTGCCGCGACCCTGGGCTCGGCGGTCGGCCTTGGCAACATCTGGAAGTTTCCCTATCTGACCGGGGAGAATGGCGGCGCCGGTTTTCTGCTGGTCTATGTCATCGCCACCCTGCTGGTGGGGCTGCCTGTGATGATCTCGGAGATCATGCTGGGGCGTCAGGCGAAATCCGATGCGGTGAGCGGGCTCATCAAGCTGGCGCCCAAGGGGCAGCCCTGGTGGCTGATCGCGGCCATGGGGGTGACGGCGGCCTTCCTCATCATGTCGTTTTACTCCGAAGTGGCGGCCTGGGTGTTTGCCTATATCTTCAAGTCAGCCAGCGGCGAGATCCTCTCGACCGATCCCGCCGTCACGGGCGCGGCCTTCAATGCGCTCATCACTGATCCCTTGCAGAGCCTGCTGTGGCAGTGGCTGGTGCTGGCGCTGATGGGGGGCATATTGCTGATGGGGGTGTCGAAGGGGATAGAAGCGGTCACCAAGCGGTTGATGCCGGTGCTCTTCATCCTGCTGCTGGTGATCGGCATTCGCAGTCTGACCCTGCCCGGGGCGAGCGAGGGGCTGCGTTTCCTGTTCTCCCCTGATTTTTCCAAGGTCACCGCCGGCGTGGTGCTGACGGCCATGGGGCTGGCCTTCTTCAAGCTCTCCATCGGCATGGGCTGCATGATGACCTATGGCAGCTACTTTCGGGACGATCAGCACATTCCGCTCACCACGGTTCGGGTAATGTGCGCCGATCTGTTCGTCTCCATGCTGGCGGGGATCGCCATCTTCCCGGCGGTGTTTGCCTTCGGCTTCGAGCCGACCGCCGGCCCCTCCCTGCTGTTCATCACCATTCCTGCGGTGTTTGCCAGCATACCGTTCGGCCACCTCTTCATGGTGCTGTTCTTCGTGCTCTCCGCCATCGCGGCCACGGGGGCCATGCTCTCCATTCTGGAAGTGCCGGTCTCGGTGCTCTCCGAGCGTTTCCACATGAGCCGAAGAAGGGCGACGCTTATCAACCTGCTGGTGCTGGGGGCGGTCGGGTCGACCTGCGCGCTCTCCAACAGCACCCTGGCGGACGTGCAGATAGCCGGCAAGACCTTCTTCGATCTGTTCGACTTCGTCTCTTCCAATGTGTTGATGCCCCTTGGCGGTATCTTCCTCTGCCTGTTCGTGGGCTGGGTCTGGGGCTTCGAGCGGATGAAGGCGGCGCTGACCAATGGGGGCGAGCTGGAGCTGGCCATCCTCAAGCCGCTGTTCTTCATCATCCGCTACGTGTCGCCACTGCTCATCCTGATCGTCATGCTCAAGGGGCTGGGGCTGTTCTGACCTCTCGGTCCGGACAGCAAAAGAGCGCCTAGTGGCGCTCTTTTTCATTGGCGTTGCTTCAGGGGTGCCGTCAGAGCAGGCCGAGTCGGGAGAGCTCCTCCTTGAGCTGGTCCAGGTTGCGCTCGACGCAAGCCTCCCCCTCGTTGATGGCATCGCTGGCGCGGTGGAAGTCCATGATGGAGAGGCTGCCAAGGCGCGGACAGAGCTGGATCTCGGGGGGATCCCCGGCCATGCGGGCACGGGTGATACGCTCCTGCATGATGTTGATGGAGCCCGTCATCACCCCCCACATGCCGGGAGTGCTGGGTTCTCCCCGGTTCAGCCACTGACTGAACCTGTTGCCTGTGACGGGCTCGTCCGGCTCGTCGGTCCAGGGTTGATGCAGGTCTGTGTTGAGGTTGACGGCGATCACCACCTCGGCCCCCATGGCCCGGGCCAGGGAGATGGGGACAGGGTTGACCACGGCGCCATCCACCAGCCAGCGGTCGTCAACCCGGGTCGGGGTCAGAATGCCGGGCATGCCGCAGGAGGCGCGCACGCACTGGCGCAGTGGCCCCTCTTGCAGCCAGATCTCGCGGCCGGTATCGAGCTCGGTGGCGACGCAGGCGAAGGGCAGCGGCAGGCTCTCGATGGCGGGATCGCCGAGGTGGCTGGCGGCGATGCCAAACACCTTGTCACCGCGGAACAGGCCGCCAGAGAGGGCGGGATCGAGCAGCCCCATCACCTGCAGGCGGCTGAAACCGCGCACCCAGGACTCCAGCTTGTCCAGCTCGCCGGCGGCATAGGCGGCGCCGACGAAACTACCGATGGAGCAACCTGCCACCAGATCCGGTTTGACTCCGAGGCGCTCCAGCGCCCGTATGATACCTATGTGCGCCCATCCTCGGGCGGCGCCGCTGCCAAGGGCCAGGCCAAGGCGGGGTTTTCGTGCCACTGTGCGTCTCCTGCTGTGAGTTGGGGGTCCAGCTTACTCCTGCTTTTTCTGTGCGTCACCCTGCCAGCCTTCGCTGCGATTGCGGCCATTGGCCTTGGCCTCATAGAGGGCGAGATCGGCCCGGCGGATGACTTCCTGCAGGCGAACGTCGGGGCCCTGGCGGCAATGACCCAGGCTGACGGTCACCCTCAGCTCGGGGGCTATCTCGGTCCAGGGATGTTCGGCAATGCGCAGCCGCAACTGCTCGGCAAGCTGAGCCAGGGGGAGATCCTTGTCTGCGACCAGCAGCAGAAATTCCTCGCCGCCCCAGCGGATCAGGGTGCAGCCCCGGGTCAGCAGGGGCTGGCAGAGCTCGACCAGGCGGATCAGCACCTGATCCCCCACCCCGTGACCGAAGCGATCGTTGACCAGCTTGAAGTGATCGCAGTCGAACATGATGGCACCTATGTGGCGGGTGCCCGCCAGGATATGGCGGCGCTCGAAGGCATCGAAGTGGTGGCGGTTGAAGGCGCCGGTCAGCGCATCATGGCTGGAGAGGTAGTTCAACCGACGGTTGAGACGGCGGGATCGCAGGCTGGAGAAGATGGCCACCACCAGGCAGAGCAAGGTGAGCAGCGCCGTCGCCGATTGCCACAGCAGCATCTGCAGCAGGGGCAGCAGCGCGATGCGGTGGATCAGGGTGAGTGGTGTAGCGGGAATGGGGTAGACGAGCTGCAAGGCACTCTGCTGCCAGTGATATCCTTCCCGCGAGGCTTCCCGGGCCAGAGGCGGCGCCGTGCCGGACTGGCTGCTCGCCAGGATCTGCTGGTGCTGATTGACCAGAAACAGAGTGCCAATCTGGGGGGCTAGGCGGCGCAGTGTCTGCTCCAGGGTGCGGGTCTGAATGTCGATGCTGAGCAGGCCGATGATCTGGCCACCCTGGGTGATGGGCTGGGACAGGGTGATCATCTGCCCTCTGCCGGCAAAATCCTGATAGGGGCGTGACAACATGGCGCGCTCTGACGGCGGATGCCGGGCCAGTGCCTCCTGCCAGTAAGACTTGTGGTAGATGGTGGGGTCAAAGCGGAACTGGCTGGAGGGTACCCAGGGGTAGAGATAGATGAAGTTGTCGGTACCGGTGAAGTAGATCCAGGCCACGTCCTCGTCGAGCAGCTTGCTGGCAGTGGCGAGCAGGGGAGAGAGGCTGAGGGCGAGATGCATCCTCGCCTCCCGTTCGCTGTCGCCACGGGGCAGCGGGCTCAGCCCGGTCAGGTTGCCGATGAGGGCGGGCGGCAGCTCGACGGGGATGCGATCCAGATTGATGCCGTGCTCCCCATCGACCTGCAGCGCCTGATAGAGCTGGCGAGAGAGCACTGACTGGGGGTTGCTGCGCAGCCGCTCCTCCGCCTGGCCGCGCATGGCCTCCAGAAAGGCCCCCATCCGCTGATGCTGATTGCTGAGCTGGGCCGCGGCATTGATGACGTCGCGTCTGTTCAGCTCGGTGACCTGGCGAAAAGTGTGTTGCAGGGCGAGCAGCAACAGCAGCAGACTCAGGCTCAGCAGCAGCCACTGCAAACGATATTTGGCGAAGGCACGGGGCAATGTGGGCATGGGGCACCGGGAAGATGACTGGGTCGGCACATCAGTGTAAGGCAGAAAAAATCCACAGTCTCAGCTGGGTGTGATTTTGATGATCTTCCACCCGGGCTGTTACGTTTTGTCACATTTATACATAGTCACGGCATAGTCAGGGGGTAACATGGTGTCATCATTGATGAAGTTTCCTCTTCTCCTTCTCTCTTACCTTGCATGGATTGTCTGATGAAAATGCGCGTATGGCTGTGGCTTGTTCCTCTTCTCCTGCTGCTGGGGGCTGGCGCCTGGTCTCTCCGGCAGGCTGAACCCGCCAGCAAACCCGAGCCCAGACAGGTCAACATCAGGGCGGAAACGGTCAGGCAGAGCCTGGCCGAGCCCTCCATCAAGCTGGTCAGCAAGCTGGCGGCCAATCGCTCCGTGGTGGTCAGTCCCGAGGTCACGGGTCGCATCGTCAGGATTGCGGTGCGCTCCGGTCAGCAGGTCAAGCAGGGGCAGACCCTGATCGCCCTGGATGCGGGCAAGCAGCAGGCCGAACTCGCCGAGCAGAGCGCCAGCGTACGCGACGAGAGCCGCAAGCTGCGGGACATGCGCCGCCTGGTGGCGCGCGGTGCCATCACCACCTCCGAGCTGGAAGGGCAGGAGGCGACCGTGGCCCAGGCCCAGGCCAGGGTCGACGCGGCGCGCTATGAGCTGTCGTTACGCACCCTGGCGGCCCCCTTCGACGGCACCGTCAGCCTGATCGATCTCAGCGAAGGGGCCCTGGTCAACAGCGGTGACGTGCTGCTTCACCTGGACGAGCTGGCCAGATTGCGGCTCGATCTGGCGGTGCCGGAGCGCTACCTCTCCCTCCTCAAACCCGGCATGACGGTGACCGCCACCAGCTCGGCCTGGCCGGATCAATCCTTCGCCGGCGTATTGGAGACCCTGGACAGCCGCGTTTCCAACGATACCCAGAACATCAAGGCGCGGGTCATACTTCCCAACCCGGACGGCCAGCTGCGGCCCGGCATGCTGATGAACGTGGAGCTCGAACTGCCTGCCCAGAAGATGACCCTGATCCCGGCCCAATCGGTGGAGTATGCGGGGGAGCTTCGCTTCGTCTACCGCCTGGAGGCGGACGGCCGGGTGAAACGCATTCCGGTGGAGCTGGGCGACACCCATGGCGAGGAAGTGTGGGTGCTCAAGGGGCTGAACGTCGGCGATCGCATCGCGGTGGAGGGGCTGGTCAACCTGCGTGACGGCGTCCTGGTCCGTGATCTGACCGAGGTGAAAGGCTGATGTGGCTCTCCGATATATCTGTTCGTCGCCCCCTGGTGGCGGTGGTCATCAGTGCCTTGCTCACCGTATTCGGCCTGGTGGCTTTCAGCAAATTGACGGTGCGGGAGATGCCGGACGTCCAGACGCCGTCCGTCTCCATCACCACCACCTATGAGGGGGCCGCCCCCGAGGTGATGGAGAGCCAGGTCACCAAGCCCATCGAGGATCAGCTCTCCGGCATCAGCGGCATCAAGAACATCAACTCGGTGACCCGCAAGGGGCGCTCCTCCATCACGGTGGAGTTCAAGCTCGGCTGGAACATGCTGGAGGGCACCTCGGATGTGCGTGACGCCATCTCCCGTGCCAGACCCAGGCTCCCGGACGAGGCGGACGAGCCCATGGTCACCAAGGACAACGGCAACGGCGACGTGGCCATCTGGCTCAACTTCAGCAGCACCCAGATGGACCGCACCGCCATGACAGACTACGTCAACCGCATGCTGGTCGACACCCTGAGCCTGGTGGACGGGGTGAGCGAAGTGATGCTCTCCGGTGATCTTGCCCAAGTCATGTATGTGCGGCTGCGCCCCGCCGAGATGGCGGCCCGCGGCATCTCGGTGGCCGACGTGCAGGATGCCCTCAAGCGGGAGAACATAGAGCTGCCAGGGGGGGAGATCCGCAACAACAGCATGACGATGGCGGTGCAGATCGCCCGCCTCTACCACAGCGCCGAGGATTTTCGCGCCCTGCCGGTGAAGACGGCCGTCAATGGCCAGAGCATCTACCTGGCGGACATCGCCGACGTGGAGGTGGGGGCCAAGAATGAAGACAGCGCCTATCAGCGCAACGGCCGCGAGAGCTTAGGCATTGGCATAGTCGCGCAATCCACCGCCAACCCCCTGGCGGTGGCCCAGGGCATAGAGCGCAAGATGACAGAGATGCAGCGCTTCCTGCCGGAAGGCGCCACCCTGGAGGTGGACTACGACTCCACCGTCTTCATCAAGCAGGCCATCGACGAGGTGTACGAGACGCTGGCCATCAGCGCAGTGCTGGTGGTGGCCGTGCTCTACCTCTTCCTCGGGCAGGGGCGCACCACCCTCATTCCTGCCATCACGGTGCCGGTGTCGCTCATTTCGGCCTTCATCGGCGCCTGGTATCTCGGTTTCTCCATCAACCTCATCACCCTGCTGGCGCTCATTCTCGCCATCGGCCTGGTGGTGGACGACGCAATCGTGGTGGTGGAGAACATCCACCACCATCTGCAGCGAGGGGAATCCCCCCTGATGGCGGCCTGGCACGGCACTCGGGAGGTGGGCTTTGCCGTGGTGGCCACCACGGCCGTGCTGGTGATGGTGTTCGTGCCCATCGCCTTCATGGAGGGCATGGTGGGGCGGCTCTTTACCGAGTTTGCGATCCTGCTATCGCTCGCGGTGCTCTTCTCCTCCCTGGTGGCGCTCACCCTGACCCCGGCCATGGGCTCCTGGCTGATGCGCACCGTCGACAAGCCCAATGCCATGACGGCGGCGCTGGACCGGGGGCTCGGCCGGGTGGAGGTACTCTATCGCCGGTTGCTGGGCGCCGTGCTGCGCCGATCCGTCTGGATGCCGCTGGTGCTGCTGCTCTGCCTCGGCGGCATCGGCGCCCTGTTTGGCAAGCTGCCCGCGAGCCTGACCCCCACCGAAGATCGGGGAGTCATCTATGTGTTCGTGAAAGGGGCCGAGGGCACCAGCATAGAGCGGATGAAGCGCAACATGCAGCAGGTGGAGGCCGCCATCATGCCGCTGCTCGGCAAGGGGGTGGTGCAGGCCATGAGTTTCAGCACTCCGGCCTTCGGGCGCGGCGGCGATCAGACCGGCATGGTCATCATCCAGCTCACCGACTGGGCGGTGCGGGACGAGACCGCCACCGAGTTTGGCCGCAGCTTGAGCGGGCGGCTGGCCGGCATTCCGGATGTGATGATCCGCACCTTCCAGCCCGGATTCAGGGGGGGCTCCACCGCCGCCGTGCAGTTCGTGCTGCAGGGCTCCGACTATGGGGAGCTCTATCAGCAGGGGCTGGCGCTGCAACAGGCCGCCGGCCAGAGCGGGCTGATGCTGACCCCGGATCTCGACTACGCCGAGAAGACCCCTGAGCTGCAGGTGACCATAGAGCGGGAGCGGGCCAGCCAGCTCGGCATTCCTGTCTCCACCGTGGCGAGCTCGCTTCAGGCCCTGCTCGGCGGCGTCAGCCAGACCACCTATGTGGACAGGGGGGAGGAGTATGACGTCTACCTGAGGGCCAACCAGACCCAGTTCAACGGCATCTCGGATGTCAGCCGCATCTATCTCAAGGCCGCCAATGGCGAGATGGTGAGCCTCTCCACCCTGGCCACCGTCACCCAGGTGGCGAGCCCGCAGCGGCTCAACCACTACCAGCGCCAGAAGGCCATAGCCCTCACCGCGGACGTGGCCCCAGGACACACCCTGGGGGAGGCGCTCGACTTCCTCGATGGCTGGGCAGGGGAGCATCTGCCGAGCGGCATGACGGTGGATTACGCCGGTGAGTCCAAGGATTATCGCGACAATCAGGGGGAGATGGTGATGGTGTTCGGCCTCGCCCTGCTGGTGGTCTATCTGGTGCTGGTGGCCCAGTTCGAGAGCCTGCTGACCCCGACCGTGGTGATGGTGACAGTGCCGCTCGGCATCTTCGGCGGCCTGCTCGGCCTCTGGCTGACGGGACAGGAGCTCAGCATCTACAGCCAGATAGGGATGATCATGCTGATCGGCATGGTGACCAAGAACGGCATCCTCATAGTGGAGTTCATCAACCAGCTGCGCCAGCGGGGGGAATCCTTCGAGGAGGCCATCATAGCCGCCTCGGTGCGCCGTCTGCGGCCCATCCTGATGACCTCCCTCACCGCCATCATAGGCGCCGTGCCGCTGATGGTCTCCATGGGGGCGGGGTATGAGAGCCGGATGGCTGTGGGAACCGTGGTCTTCTTCGGGCTCTCCTTGGCGACCCTGGTCACTCTGCTGATAGTGCCGGCCATCTATCACCTGATCGCCAGACGGGCGGGAATGACGGGGGCGCGGGATCAGCTGGTGGACGAGGCGCTGGCTGCGGGAACAGCCCCGGACGTAGAGGCCGCCCCTGAGAGCCGGGACAAGCCGGCGGCCTGAGCGGCCAGGCTGAAGCCGTTGGATTGAGAAGGGCGCCTGCGGGCGCCCTCTTTGTCGGCCCGCTGTCGGCGCTGCCTGCCGCCGTGGCGGCGGTGCGCCTCGCTTCATCGGCGGCAGTGCCTTATCCCTCTGGGTTTATGGGGGCAAAAAGCCATCGCCCCCGCCTTGCTCTGCCGGTATAATGCGCGACCCGAATTGTTCCAGGTGTTCAAAATGCAGCCGGTTACCCACCTTTTCTCCTATCCCCGCTACTGGGCCGAGTGCTACGGCACGGCGCCTTTCCTGCCCATGTCCAGAGCGGAGATGGACAAGCTCGGCTGGGACAGCTGTGACATCGTCCTGGTGACCGGTGACGCCTATGTGGATCACCCGAGCTTCGGCATGGCGGTCATAGGCCGCATGCTGGAGTCCCAGGGCTTTCGGGTCGGCATCATCGCCCAGCCGGACTGGTCATCCAAGGATGACTTTATGCGCCTGGGCAAGCCGAACCTCTTCTACGGGGTGACCGCGGGCAACATGGACTCCATGATCAACCGCTACACCTCCGACAAGAAGCTGCGCCACGACGACGCCTACACCCCTGGGGATGTGGGCGGCAAGCGGCCGGACAGAGCCACTCTGGTCTACACCCAGCGCTGCAAGGAGGCCTTCAAGGAGGTCCCCGTGGTCATCGGCGGCATAGAGGCATCGCTGCGCCGTATCGCCCACTACGATTACTGGTCCGAGACCATACGCCGCTCCATCCTGCTGGACGCCAAGGCCGACATCCTCATCTATGGCAACGCCGAGCGGCCGCTCATCGAAGTGGCGCACCGCATCGCCAACGGCGAGACCATAGAGACCATGCAGGACATTCGCGGCACCGCCGTGATCCGCAAGGAGCCGCTGCCGGGCTGGCGCGGGGTGGATTCCAGCAAGCTGGATCAGATTGGCCGCATCGATCCCATCATGAATCCCTATATGGAAGGGGCGCCCTGCTCGGATGACGAAGGCACGGCGCCGGT
The DNA here is from genome assembly GCF_041403065.1 of Aeromonas sp. S16(2024). Taxonomy (NCBI): domain Bacteria; kingdom Pseudomonadati; phylum Pseudomonadota; class Gammaproteobacteria; order Aeromonadales; family Aeromonadaceae; genus Aeromonas; species Aeromonas sp. S16(2024). Next base: position 96,782 of record NZ_JBGLQX010000018.1, read on the forward strand.
GGAGCAGGAGGCCAAACCCATACTGGTGCAGCCGCCGAAGCAGAAACCCTGGGAGAAGACCTACGTCAAGCTGCCGGCATTCGAGCGGGTGAAGGAAGACAAGGTGCTCTACGCCCATGCGTCCCGCATCCTGCACCACGAGACCAACCCGGGCTGTGCCCGCGCGCTCTCCCAGGCCCACGGCGATCGCATCATCTGGGTCAACCCGCCTGCCTTCCCGCTGGAAACCGACGAGATGGACGGCGTGTTCGGCCTGCCTTATCAGCGGGTGCCGCACCCGGCCTATGGCAAGGAGAAGATCCCGGCCTACGAGATGATCAAGACCTCGGTCAACATCATGCGTGGCTGCTTCGGCGGCTGCTCCTTCTGCTCCATCACGGAGCACGAGGGGCGCATCATCCAGAGCCGCTCGGAAGAGTCGATCATCAAAGAGATCGAAGAGATCCGCGACAAGGTGCCGGGCTTCACCGGCGTCATCTCGGATCTCGGCGGCCCCACCGCCAACATGTACAAGCTGCGTTGCAAGAGCCCCAAGGCCGAGCAGACCTGTCGCCGCGCCTCCTGCGTCTGGCCGACCATATGCCCGCACATGGACACCGACCATACCCCCACCATAGATCTCTATCGCAAGGCGCGGGATGTGAAGGGCATCAAGAAAATCCTGATCGCCTCCGGCGTGCGCTACGACATAGCGGTGGAAGATCCGCGCTACATCAAGGAGCTGGCCAAGTACCACGTCGGCGGCTACCTGAAGATCGCCCCTGAACACACCGAGGAGGGCCCGCTCTCCAAGATGATGAAGCCGGGCATGGGCAGCTACTACAGCTTCAAGGAGCTGTTCGACAAGTATTCCAAAGAGGCGGGCAAGCAGCAGTACCTGATCCCCTACTTTATCTCGGCCCACCCGGGCACCACGGATGAAGACATGGTGAACATGGCGCTCTGGGTCAAGACCAACAGCTTCAAGCTGGATCAGGTGCAGAACTTCTACCCGTCGCCGCTCGCCAACGCCACCACCATGTATTACACCGAGAAAAACCCCCTCAACAAGGTGAGCCGCCAGGGTGGGGATGTGTTCGTGGTGAAAGGGGAGCGTCGCCGCCGCCTGCACAAGGCGCTGCTGCGCTACCACGATCCGGCCGGCTGGCCCATGATCCGCGAAGCCCTGCTGGAAATGGGCAAGGGCCACCTTATCGGCAACGGCCCCAACTGCCTGGTGCCACCGGAAGGGCGCGGCGAAGCCAAGGCCGAGCGCAGCCGGAGCAAAGGCCTCAAGCCTGCCCTGACCCGCCACAGCGCCATCACCCATCAGCGCAGCAATGGGGCTGGCAACAAGGCCACTGGCGGTAAGGGTGCAGGCGTGCAAGGGGTCGCCGCCTCCCAAGGCAAGGCTCGCAGCGACACCCCTGCCGCCAGCAAGGGCGGCAAGGCGGGCAATGGCAAGCCGGTCGGCTCCCAGCTCAGCAAAGGGGCTGGCAACGGCAAACCCGCCGCTCAAGGGGCAGCTCAAGGCAAACCGGCTGGCAAACCCGCCCATAAGGGCAAGGCCCCGACCCGTGCTGGCTCCGCCAAGCCGGGTGCCAAACCCGCCGTTCAAGGCGGCAAGCCTGCGGCTAAAGGCAATAGTGCCAAGCGACCGGCTCGGTGATATTTGCTGATTTGGAAAGTGATAGAAATAAAAAAGCGACCGGATGGTCGCCTTTTTATTTTTTATTTTTTATTTTTTATAATTAATTCGAGAAATATGGCATAGATTTTAGACCTATGTCAGGCGATAACTAGAACTGTAAAATTTAGACAGATATACCACGTCAATATCATCCATTAAAAGCTGCTTTTACGGCTTCATAATCCCAGAAGAATTGTCCATCTCTGTAATAACACATAGGAACATGTGTCCCAACATCCCTTAGTGATTCAGGACATTTAGACTTATTTACAGATGCTGCATTGTAAAGCACTATAATTTTAAGCCCATCTTTAATTGCTTTGTCGCATTCATAGTCAATATAACTACGGAGATCTACTGTATACGCCTTAGCACAATGACTTGTCCAACTATTGTAACTACTACAATATTGACAACTGCCACTTATAACATATTTTGTGTTATTCCCCACAATTAACACAAATGTCTTTGAGGCATTTAATCGAGTGGCGAGAGATTTTTTTATTGTGCAATTTAAACTATTATCTCTAGCTTGTGTTAGATCGTGTGCATCGGTGAAAGATAGACTCCAGTTTTTACTATTATTCCACAAATGTAATCTCTGGATCGCATCCTGATCTCCATCCCATTCACCTGCGAGGTATGTTTTTGTACGATAAACCATTACTCATCACTCCTTTGCTCACCCAAGGAAAGTTCACAATCCATTTCTTGCTGATTGAAGATCAAATAAATTTATTCTATCAACTTTGTCTTTATGAACAACAATAGTTAATTTAGCAGGGTGTGTAAAACGCATTTCACTAATCCTGAACGTCCAGAGCATAATTTTCAACAAATCTTCATCGTTAATATTTTTATGTTCTTTTATTCTAGTTATACCAGAGCCAAAAATTGGGACCGAAACGCTTTGTTGTGCATAGACACGATTGACTCGATCCCAAAAATTAATTAAAAAACTAAGATACTCAGGCATTGTTAAACGGGCTTCATTATGTTCATTAAATTTCGAGAATGCCGTCAACAAATAATCATCCCAAACACAAATCGTTCCCAATTCGTATTTTTGTTTCTTCCCTAACAATCGACTATGATTAACATCAGCAACATCCTCTCTTGCAAAGGCGTACTGTGCTATATGCTTATCAAGATCCATCACTGAGCAAGACATTTTCCTTGTGATGAAAATCCCATTAAGGCTACGATGAGCAATAATTATGTCATCTACTTGAGTGTCGAAGTATTCATTAAAGGCGATTGCCTTAAGGCCACGTTCAGAAAAAATATCCCCTGTCTTAATTGTTACGGTACTACCGTCGACAGATAGATCAATAGACTTGAGCTTGTTAGCTCTATACCATATGAAAAAATAAATAAAAATTAAAATAACAACCCAGGTAAAACCTGCAAGGCTCTTGCATTCTTTTGGTATTTCCCAAAACAAAACAATTGCAGCAATACCAGCATTGATACCTGATGCATATTTAAAAAACTCATCTCTGACTTTCTTGTCAAAAAAGTCGACTTTCAACATACTTTCCGATCCTTTTAAAAAGAGGATTCTGGGACACCCACCTTTTCTGTATGAGGTATATCACCACCAAATCCCACGCTACCGCCCGTGGATGACAGCTTCCAATATGCTCCTTTGGCCAATATGGGCAGCAATCCATCGCGGTTCAACAGGTTCTGGATGGCCATGGTAAGCCAAACGAAACTGCTTATGCGAGCATCAGAAGTGATACAACCATCAGAAAGTTATCGTTTTTTGAACTGCGTCATCAAAGCGTTTAAGCAGGTGCTGCCGAAATCTGGGACATCCATCTTTTTGGTATCAAAGGGCGAACAACTTGGTATGAGTCGGTGGAGCAGATGCAGACAGACCTGGACAGCTATCTGGAACACTACAACAACCAGCGGCCACATCAGGGCAGGATGATGGAGGGACAGACTCCCTACAGCATGTTCAAGAAGGGTCTGAAATTGATACCGAAGGAAGTGCGCACTAAAGTAGCGTAAACAAGACACCGGCTTGAGGCCGGTGTCAGGTGATAACGAGATCTGTACAACTGGCGCATAGTTGATTGACTCGTTAGATTGCATCATGAGGCAATTGAAACTCCTTTCGAAACTCAACACCTCTTATATCAGCTAAGTATTCCTCACAAGAAAATGAGGTTGCGTAGGCTAGATTATATAAAAAAATCATATTATTGTAATTAATGTCAAAATCTAGTTCTGCTGACGAATGCGCTGCATGGGCGATATCATTCCTTGTTGCTAGAATGTTCTTTAGCATATTGTTAACCTCGTGCTCATTTCTTCCGCATCTAGCCCAAGATTCAGTAACATTTGGAATTCCTATATTCTTTTTGAATATTTGTTTTATGTTGTCTTTGTTTGGCGTTGAAAAAGCTCTAATGGATTCCGATAGGTTACTTTTAAGTAGTGTTACTACAAGTTTATTACTGTTTTCTTCCTCTGTCAGCGCTCCAAATATCCATTCTAGTTGATCTTGTATATAAACTTGCCAATACGCTACTAGGTGTAAATGGTATGTTTGGTTTAAAAACCAAATCTTGTATCCTTTCTTGTTTATATCCATTTTTTCAAGATCTTTCTGAATAATCTGGATTGATTTTATTCTCACAAGGTTTTTGCTAAATAACATCAATGGTGTTTTTCTTAAGTCAATCTTGAATTCCATATCTTACTTCCAGAGAAATCTAACGATTACAAAAACTGGGACATCCACCTTTCTGGTACTAGCGGTGCGAGCATTTAGAAGCAGTTGCTATACTGCTACTGAAGATATCTTCTTCGCAATAATGGTTACACCTTCGGTATAGCTATACCCATAACCATAACTATAACAAGTGTCTGCGGTATTCATGTGAGCACTGAATTTGCCTACCTTATAATTATATGCCCCTGATGTTATGGGCTGTATGGCAATCACCTCATAACCTTCGCGGTTTAATTTTTCTACTGCTGTACTAATGTCATTGGAAAGACATTCACCATCTATTTCGTGATCTGACCAGCCAGTTTGTTGCCATTCTTTCTTTTTAACTGTTACCTCTTTCTCTCCGCCAAAAAAGCCTTTCGTTATTTCTCCGGTAGATACTTTTACGGTTACTTCTTCTCCAATTGGCTTAAACTTGGCTTTGACGTAAATAACTTTGTTCAAGATTGACTCCTAAGCTATAACAGTGATTGTATGGAAGATAATAGTAATCTGATGATAAAGCGTTTCATATAACTCTAAAATGTCCTAATAGCAGCTATAAAAACTATTTTACATTAAAATTCAACCAGGCGACTTCTGATACTGAATACATCTTACAGAATTTCCTTTGGATCCCTTTTTGTCCTCGAGCAACAATATACTCAAGGAACAATAATGGAAAGTTCCACCAAGCCTATTTTTCTTGAACAGGCTTGGATTGTGATCGAGGCGACACATCACATGGTGAAGTTGCCGGGTCGTAGGACGGTGAGTCAGGATGTATTGTGTATGAAATGATCTCGGTTTAGTGCCAGAGAAAGAAATCTAGGACACCCACCTCTTGCTCACATCATCAACCCTGATACCAGGCGGCTGGCACGCCGATATCCCAGATTGGGCAGCGATGGAAATAACAAGGGCGACCAGTTGGTCGCCCTTGTGTCATAGGATGGGAGCCGCGAGGCTCACCTTGAATATCACTCTTATTGCAAATCCGTGCTCAGGCTGGGGGCACCGAAGTTCACCAGGCTGGCATGGGAGTGCTCGAAGTACTGTGACCAGAAGTCACCGAGTGCATCCATGGTCTTGCCGGAACGATAGGCGTGTTTCACCGCGTCGGTCACCAGTCCGGCCCCCGTGACATAGACACGAGCCCCTTGCAGATCGGCAAACAGTCCCTTGCTCTTGGCCTGTTTGAGCTCGTCACCGACATTGAGCTGCTTGATCTTGTTGGTGGCATAGAAGCTGGTGTAATCGGAGTGTTCCAGCATGTCCGAAATAAGGAACACGACCCGATCGTTGACGCCTTGCTCGGCCTTCATATCCTCGCCCACCTTTCGCAGCGAGTTCATTATCTCGCTCTTGGGGATGTCCTGGCGGGCGTCACGCAGCGCTTTCACGAACTGTTTGCCAAAGCCGTTACGAAAGACTTTGGTCTGTGTTGCCAGGCAGGTGTCCAGACTGCGCAATTTGCGCATGCTGACATCGTCCCGGATCTCTCCGTTCAGCGGCATATCCAGTTGCCCCGCGTAGGCCAGGCGAAGGTATTCGCCTGGCAGGAAGGCGGAGAAGGTATAGAGCTTGACACGATCCCCGGCCTGCACGAAACGTTCGATCTGCCCCCAGCTGCTGCGTTGCAGATCGTCGGGCATCGGAATGGTCTGGTCGATGATGACCACCAGCTCGCGGCCCGTGCCCGAGGGCTTGATGTCGGTCAGGCCATTGCGCTCATAGCAGCTCTGTATGTCGTTACGGTCGGCGGCCAAGGCTGCGCAAGGCAGCGTCAACGCCAGTAGTAATACCTGGGTGATCTTCACGGTTAGGCACTCTGCTTGGTGGGGAAGAGACCCAGAGTCTTGAGGGCCATCTGCTGTTCACGGATATCGCGCAACTGCGCTTCGTCCACCCCCAGTGCCCGACTGGCCGCAGCCAGGCTCTCTTCGGGCAGGCCAGTGACATCATGGAAATCGGCGGCCTTGACGACAGTGCCGGCCTGGCCGGGGGCATCTGAGGTGGACGGGCGCGCCGCCTCTGCCTGAGCAACTGCCGGTTGCACGGCAGGCGCCGGCTCGGCTTGCGCAGTCTGTGTTGCCTGAGGCGCCGCCTGAGGGGCAGGCTTGGGTGGTACCGCGCCCGCCTTGTACTCGATAAAGGCCAGGAAGTTACGATGGGCGGATTTTTCCCCTTCCAGCGCACCCAGCACACCTGAGTTGGTATGGTCACGGCTCGACAACAGGGTCTGCAAGCGGCGGAGCTTGTCATCGGCATGACTGGCAATGGCGGTGCGCTGCTGGTCCATGGCGTCCAGCATCTCCTCGGCGGTCGCGTATTCGTGCGTCAGACGCCAGGCAGTCTGCGAGTGAGTACCGGCAAAGTGGTATTTGCTGGCAAGCCAGATGCTGATCCCCTGGATGGCGATGTAGATGAGCGACAGCATGACGTAGGTGGTCAGGCTGGCCTCACGGATGGCCTGCATCTTGTCGTCTATGGTGGCCTCTTCCGCCTCGCTGTTGATGGCCTGGGACTCCTCCGGCAGATCGAAGGGCGACGCCATGCTGCTGTCACTCTGTGACGTTGTTTCTGCACGCATGTTGTTCACCATCTCGGTCTCTATGCTGTCGAGGGTGGCTGAACGCACCACGAAGGCACCCACAGCCATGCAGGCAACAAACGAAGCACAGACAATCAGCCAGACAAACTTGCGGGTCACCCCCGAGTTCACATCTTTCAGACGCGCCAGCAGCTGTTCATAGTCAGGCTTGTCAGAGTCCGAGAAGGAGTCTTCCAGATTGATGGCCTTGTTTGCCTTGAGGGTACGAGAGCGCTTGGAAGGCTCTTCCCCTTGCCACCAGTGGCGGGCGCGGGCGATCAGGCTGTTGTGATGCAGGGAGTGCCCGGCCACTTCGGCCAGGAAGGCGGATGCGACGGCGAGCAGCAGTGCCGTCGCGGCTGCCAGCAGGTGACGGTCATTGGTTGACGCGTCCATGTTCATCCAGCCTGCGAGCACGTAGGCAAACCCCATTGCCTCGACCAGCACCAGTACCAGCACCAGGGCAAGCACCCATGCCGGGCGCGGGGAGCGACCTGCCTCTCCGGCCTTGGCCAGGTAGTCGAGGGAGGCGTTGTAGGCATCCGTTCCCTTTATATGCTTCTTGTATTCGCGGTAATACACATTCGACAGGGTCACTTCATGGTTGATCCAGCCATCACCATCGACCGAGGCGGGCTTGCGCGCGAGGCGAGCCACAGTGCCGATCAGAGGCAGGCTATGCCATACCCGGATCAGGAAGTAGGAGACATTCTCCCAATGTCGCCACACCACAACGGCGCTGATGAGGAATGAAACAATGCCAACGGTCAGCATCTGGTTGGCGAGGATCAGCGCTTTGAGCGCTGCCAAAGAAAAGTCTTCCACTAAGTTTCTCCGTTTTCTTATTTGGAATGGGTGGCGGGAATGGGCATGTAGGAAGCCACATAAGCCTCGGAACCTGCCGGATAGAACAGGGCGCCCTGGCTTACCTTGGCGTTACCTTTACTGAACACGAGATCCATGCAGGAGACGGGCGCCTTGGGATCGCTGGTGAAGACGCGGTAAAGCACTTCACTCTCGCCCTCGTAGGTGTTGGCCACCGCCTTGAGGGTTTGGGCCTTCTTCTTGCTTGAGGATTGGTAGCCCTGAACAACTTGCAGGATCGGCTGGCGATCGACCTTGGCGTTATCCCGCAGGATGGAAACCGGAGAGACTGTCACCAGGTGGCCGTTGACGGTATTGGCCCAGACGCGGTTGTTGTAGCCGGGCATGTACTCCTTGGTGGCATGGCGTGGGAGCGGCTTGTCGTCTGCCATGCTCAGCACCTGGCCCGCACTGCGCGGCTTATCCGCCTCACAGCTCGACATCGGCATGTCGCTCGCGTAGGCGCTGCTGATCAGTGCAAAGCCGCTCGCCTTGGGCTTGATGTTCTGGGCCATGTTCCACTGGTAGGTACCGGCAGGCTTGCCGCCGAAATCCACCGCTGCCTTGGCGTTGGGTACGGCCTTGGCCGTGCTGGTGTCAGGTGCGCTCTGTTTGGCTGTGGCTTGAGGAGTGGCTTGCGACCTGGCCGCCACCTTGCTTGCACTGCTTGCGGACTGGGCGGCGGGTTTGGCCGCAGCCACACGGGGCTTGGCCGCATCGGAAGCGCCATAACGCAGATATCGGGTGTTGCCCTCTTCGGACTGAGCCCGCATCACCAGGGCCTGCTCGTTGGCGAGTTCAACGATCTCGACCCGGCGATTCTGACCGCGCAGCAAGGGGTCACTGTTGTCTGCGATGGGGCGCGAAGAGCCCGCTCCTTGGTAATAGATGGAGCTGGCCGGGATCCCCGCTTTTACCAGGACCTTGCCGACAGCCCTGGCCCGTTGCTCGGACAGTTTCAGGTTGAATTCTGCAGGGCCGGTCGCATCGCTATGACCTACCAGGAGAATGCGGCGCTCTTGACGCTCAGCGGATGCCTCGGCTTGAGTGGCTGCAGGGGGGGTGGCATACACCTGAGCCAGTTTGGTCACCACCCGTTGACCGCTTTCCGTCAGCTGATCAGAACCAATGGCGAACATGCCCGAATCGGGTATCTGGGCAACCAGCCCCGCATTCTGGGGCACATTGGTCGCCACCGCAGGTTCGGCAAGGGTCAGCTGTTCTGTGGTGATCTTGAGATTCTCTTCCTTCGCGATACGGTCAAGCTCTTGCAGCCGGGACTGCCACACATAGCCTGCCGCGCAGCCCAGCACGCCGCCGATGGCCAGCCCTGCGACGGCCCCTTTTTCCCCGTTAAGAGCGTAACCCGCAGCCCCACCTGCGATCATGCCTGCGCCGCAGAGCACGGGCATACCATAATCTTTGCCGATGTCATTGACCGTCGATTTGAAACTCTGCATCTGCTGAGAGCTGCAGCCAACGGCAGCAATCAATACACAGCTGAGGGGCGCAAGACGAAACGATTTATCCATAGCTATTCCTTGCCATTCTTATTTAATGCCGAGATTCAGGCATGCAAAAAATGCGCAGAGAAAGTGATCTCTCAATACGCGGTAAAATAATCGACGATTATTGACATGAAAGGCATTAGTGGTGAGTTTTTGAATATCAGCCCACAACGCGCTCATTCTCGTAAATAACGGCTTCCTGTTTGCCCTATTTGTCAGCAGAGGCCATCGCCCATGCCGTTCAATAGGTATCGAGTGGCAATGATAAGCCAAACGAGGCTGATCAAGCGAGTGCAAAAGTGATGCAAGCATCAGAAAAACATCGTTTTTTAAATTATGTTGCCAAGTTGTTTCTTTCTCGGTAATAAAGGCGGCGAGTGGCTGTCAGGCTGCCTCTGAGGGGGAGATCTGCCGTTGTGTCCTATTGGGTCGCGGCACGGCAAGAGGGAGAACAGGAGATGGCATCTGGCGTTATTATCGCGATGCGTTGGCGAAAAAATACGCATCAACAGGATAAAACACGGCATTGATCGCAGTTGGTGAATTAATTATCGAGAGGGGCTGTTTGGCGGTGGCGGCGTTGCTATCTTGTGCTGCTAAATAATATCGATAATGAGAGCGGCCGGATGCTTGCCTCTCTTGTTAATCCTTCACGAACACGTCGGCAGGCTTATCTGCATTGGGAGAGATAGATGGCGGTTAAGGTCAGATCCAGAAGAGAGAAGATTGGCAGCGGGCTCGGGCTGGTGCTCGGGATCATTGCCTTCAACCTCATGGTGCCCCTGCTGTTTGAGAAGCAGGCGAGCTTTGATTTCAACCAGCTGCTCTGGGCTGTGGTCAGCGCCATGCTCTGCTCCGAGCTGGGGGCCAGAGTGGGCAAATGGCTGGATGCCAGAGAGCAGGCCAAGGGATTGGGGAAAGAGCTCGAATAGAAAGCTCTCTATAGAAAGGCCGGATGTTACCCTGTGCCATCGCACTCATGACAAGGAGTTCCCATGCGCATTGCCTTGATTGGCCTCGGTGATATCGCCCAGAAGGCCTATCTGCCGCTGCTCGCGAGTGACGAGCGGATCACCCCGATGCTCTGCACCCGTAGCCCGTCTGTGCTGAACAAGCTGGCCCGCCAGTACCGGATCGCCGAGTGCTTTACCGAGGTGGATGCGCTGCTCGGGAGCCGCCCGGACGCCGTGATGATCCACGCCGCCACCGCCGTGCATGGCAAACTGGCAGAGCAGTGCCTGCGCGCCGGCATCCCCACCTTTGTCGACAAGCCGCTCTGCTTTAGCTACGCCGAGGTGGAGGCGCTCGCCAACCTGGCCATGGCGCAGGATTGCCCGCTCTTTGTGGGCTTCAACCGCCGTTATCTGCCCGCCATGAGCGCGGCCCGCGGCCAGCCGCTCACCGAACTCCACTGGCAGAAACACAGGCATGCCCTGCCGGGGCTGCCGCGCCAGTTCCTGTTCGACGACTTTATCCATGTGCTCGACAGCCTCTGCTGCTATGGCGGCATGCCAGGCGGGGAGCTGCATGCGGTAATGAGGCGCAGCAGTCAGCAGCCCGGGCTGCTGGTCGGGGTGAGCGTCGCCTGGCAGAGCGGCGACTGCGCCGTGAGCGGCAGCATGAACCGCAGCGCCGGTCTCACCGAGGAGCGCATCGATGCCTATGGGGACAACCTCTCCCTGCATATCGAGAACTGCACCCGGGGCACCCTGGCCAAAGGCAAGGTGGTGCAGACCCTGGCCCCCGACGATTGGCAGCCGGTGCTGGCGAGCCGGGGTTTTGTCGCCATGCTGGCCCACTGGTATCAGCAAATTGAAACGGGCAAGGCAGATGGGGCGCTTGTCGAGAGCTATCTGCACAGCCACCGTCTGGCGGAGCGACTGGTTGAGCTGGCGGGGGAGTGAGCCCGGCTCGCCCTTCCCACGGGCCGCCGATGGAGTGCAGGGGTGAGAAAACAACCAGACTACTGTACAAGATGACGCATCCCTGCGCGGTTGACAGGGGAGGGCGCCGCCGTGCGAGCCAAGGGGGCGCTTGTTTGCTATCTTGGCGCCCATGAAAGACCTGCAGAGCAACAGAGTGTGATGAGCAACGTTTCGCAAATGGCGCCGGGTTTTCCACGGGCCTGTGATGAGCGCCCGGTCGCGGCGGACAGGGTGATCCCTTCATGAGCATTATTCTGGGCATAGACCCCGGTTCGCGGATCACCGGATACGGCGTCATCCGCATCGTCGCGGGCAAGGCGGAGTATCTGGGCTCGGGTTGCATTCGCACCGACCTGGGCGAGCTGCCGTCTCGCCTCAAGCAGGTGTATGACGGGGTGAGCGAGATCATCACCCAGTTCAAGCCCGATGACTTTGCCATCGAACGGGTCTTCATGGCCCGCAATGCGGACTCGGCGCTGAAGCTGGGTCAGGCGCGGGGCAGCGCCATAGTGGCGGCGGTCAACGCCCTGCTGCCGGTGAGCGAATACTCGGCGACCCAGATCAAGCAGGCGGTGGTGGGCACGGGCGGGGCGGCCAAGGAGCAGGTACAGCACATGGTGACCCATCTGCTCAAGCTCTCTGCTACCCCCCAGGCGGATGCGGCGGATGCCCTCGGGGTGGCGCTCTGTCACTTCCACACCCGCCAGAGCCTCATCAAGATGGCGGGACGTGCCACCGGCTCGGTGCGTGGCCGTTACCGCTGATCCCTGACGGGCTCTGGGAGGACGCCCATAGCGCCTGGCACCACCCTGTTGCCAGGCGTGCTGTTCTCAAAAGCGCTGATTGGGTCACAAGCTGTCGCACGGTCAGGGGGGACTCTGATGAGAAGTGGGGGCGACGCAGGTGCGGAAGCTCCCGCCGAATCAACAACTTGTGACGCACATCACACATTTTGCGTAAATAAAGCCGGCTTCGTCTTACTCCACCACACTCCCATAATATGGCGCCTGTTGAATAGCAGTGTCCGTATGAGCCTTTTCCTGGCTCCTGTTCTAGTCATCATCGGGAGATATGAGAGTGAAACCATTTGCAGCTGAATTTATGGGCACCTTCTGGCTGGTGCTGGGGGGCTGTGGCAGTGCCGTGCTGGCTGCCGCTTTCCCGAATGTGGGGATAGGCCTGCTCGGGGTTTCCCTGGCGTTCGGTCTGACCGTGCTGACCATGGCCTTTGCCATAGGTCACATCTCTGGCTGTCACCTGAACCCGGCCGTGACCCTGGGTCTGTGGGCCGGTGGCCGTTTCCCTGCATCGGGCGTCGTGCCTTACATCGTGGCTCAAGTCCTTGGCGGGATTGCGGCGGGTGGTGTGCTCTATGTGATCGCCAGCGGCCAGGCCGGGTTTGACGTGAGCGCCGGCTTTGCCTCCAACGGTTATGGTGAGCACTCACCGGGCGGCTACAGCCTGCTGGCGGCACTGGTGTGTGAAGTGGTGATGACCGGCTTCTTCCTGTTCGTCATCATGGGTGCCACCGACAGCCGTGCACCGGCTGGCTTTGCCCCCATCGCCATCGGTCTGTGCCTGACCCTTATCCACCTCATCAGCATTCCGGTGACCAATACCTCGGTGAACCCGGCTCGCAGCACGGGTGTGGCACTCTTTGTGGGTGACGGGGCCGTCAGCCAGCTCTGGCTGTTCTGGGTCGCTCCCATCGTCGGTGCCATTCTGGGGGCATTGGCCTATCGTGTGATCGCCACCAAAGAGTGAGCTGTCACTGAACTACGTGTGGTATCGACACGCCTGAGGGCGTGTTTTTTTGTTTCTGGCGGGCAGCAAAACCGGGGTGACCCCGGTTTTATCTTTTTCTAAGGAAGAGGATGAGGGGCTTATAGGCCCCGTGCGCTCAGCATCTCTTTATAGCGCTGGTGCAGCAGCTTGACCCGCTCCACATAGGCGCGAGTCTCTGCGTAGGGCGGTATGCCACCGTGTTTTTGCACCGCACCGGCCCCGGCGTTGTAGGCGGCCGTGGCCAGGGCGACGTTGCCGTCATACTGCTTGAGCAGGCCCGCCAGGTATTTCACCCCGCCGAAGATATTCTGCTCGGCCAGCAGGGCATTGCCGACCCCGAGCTCGCGGGCGGTTGCCGGCATCAGCTGGGTCAGCCCCATGGCCCCCTTGCGGGAGACGGCCAGCGGGTTGAAGGCGGATTCGGCGTGGATCAGCGCCCGGATGAGGGCGGGCTCCACCTGATAGGTCTTGGCCGCCGCCGTGATGGTGCTGGCATAGTCGTAGAGGAAGAGACCTGTGGTGCGCCAGTTGACCCTGGAGGCGGGATCGCAGGCGTAGCAGTCATTGAACAGCAGCAGCTCGTAATGACCCTGCTCCGGCATCATGTCGGAATAGCGCACCACACCGTTCTTTTGCACCGACTTGTAGACCTGGATCTGGCGCGCGGCGGGGGGCGGTGCGGGCTCTGCCACCTTGGGTGACGGGATCGACTCGGATGTCAGGACTACCACCTCGGCCGGTGGCGGCGTCTGACTCCAGGCACTGAGGGGGAACAGCGAAATGGCTCCCAGCAACATCCATGCTTTCAACGGCTTGCTCCTTAAGCCTTGTTAGCCACGTTGAGTAAAGCATCCGGGGCGAGGCAGAACAAGGGCCCCGGCGGCGAGTCGCAAGAAAAGCCCGGGCAGAGGGGGCCACCAGCCCCCCGAGGTGGATGGCCCCGCTTCGCAAGGGGCAGCGGATGGCGCCGCAACTCGCCAGCTGGCTATTGGCTTTTTTGTAAGTTAAAGGCGTGTTATCTTGCTGCTGCTCCACTCTGGTCTGATCTCTTCGTGGGGCCGGTTGATGGGTCAAGAGAGGGCCAGGTGGCCAGAGCAAAATGGGTATGAGAAGCAGGCGGGCGATGGAGCTCAGATTCGAAGAGTACTGTGATGCGGATCTTTCCCTGATCAGGGACTATTACGAGACGACGTTTTCCCACTATGTACCGGATCTGGCCGAGCGGATCTTCGTGGTACGTGATGCCCATTGGCTGGTGGGGGCCGTGCGCCTGCGCGACGAACAGGACTATTACCACCTGTGCGGTTTCCGGCTGTTGCCGCACTACCAGTCATTGGGGCTGGGTTCCCGGCTGCTGCAGCATGCCTGCAGCGATCTGCTGGACAAGCCCGTGATCTGCCACGCCTTGCCCTTCGAGAAACCCTTCTACCTCAAGGCGGGCTTTGCCCACCTTCCCCTGCATGAACTCGACGGACCGCTTCATACCCTCTACCACCAGCAGCGCGAACAGGGTTACCAGATCGAGCTGCTGGTGCGTCAGGCGACGGCCACTGTCTACAACTGATCCTTCGGCTTGGTCAGCAGGTGGATCTTGCCCGGTGACAGCTCCAGCCCCAGCAGATTCTCCTTGAGCCAGGCCTGGTTGGGATCCTTGTCATCGAGCTTGTAGACGGGCTGGGTCTCCAGCCGCTTCTCCATGCTCTGCAGCAGCATTCTCAGCATGAAACCGAACTTCTGCTCCGCCGCCGCCGGCTCCAGCTTGTAGTCAATCAGCTTCATGTTGTCGAGGAAGAGCGCGCTCTGGGCCTTGTCGTAGCGCGGCCTTGCCTCATAGGTCATGTTCAGCAGCGCGTCGTACTGGGTCTGGTCCGGCAGGGAGATCTTCAGTTTCCCCTTGCCAAAAACCCTGGCGGTATCCGGACTCTGGCGACCTATCTGGACATCGCTCTGCTCGAGCTGGACATGGGCCTTGATGATGCCGGGCAACTCCAGCTGTTTGTCGACTTGCACCTGGGATTGCAGGTACTGGTTTATCTGTTGCTCATTGATGTCATATGAGCCTTGACCTAGCATGGCCAGACTCAGCAGCATAGATTGCAGGATCATGCTAACGACCTGATAGAATGGGTTTGTCCCACAGCATACCATTGTGGCCCTGCGGGATCTGCCCATGCCCTTTGTTCAACACACCAAGGAGTCGTCTTGCTCGACGGTCTGGAATACGACATTCAGTTGCTGTTCTCCCGCTTTCTCGGCTGGCTGTTGCTGTTGTTTCACACCGTGATAGTGGCGGGGATCTCCCTGCGAGTGGTGATGAAGCGGCGCCCCATCGGCGTCTCCCTCGCCTGGCTGGCGCTCATCTATGCCATCCCCTTCGCCGGGGTCGGCTTCTATGTGCTGTTTGGGGAGATACGGCTCGGCCGCAGGCGGGCCGAACGTGCCCAGGCCATGTACCGCCCTTACGCCATCTGGATCCGCCAGCTCGCCCGCCTCTTTCCCCAGCACTGCTGCGAGGTGGGCAGCAAGGCGCGCCCGCTCCATGATCTGATCCAGGGGCGGCTGGCCATGCCCATGCTCTCGGGTAACCGGATGACGCTGCTGCACAGGCCCGACACCATCATTCAGGAGATAGTGCGCGACATCCGCGGCTCCTCCCAGTCCTGCTACCTGGAGTTCTACATCTGGCATCCCGGCGGGGACGTGGACGCGGTGTGCGAAGCCCTTGTCGAGGTGGCGGCGCGCGGCGTGGATTGTCGCTTGTTGCTCGATTCCGTCGGCAGCAAGGCCTTTTTCCGCTCCCATTGGCCAAGAACGCTGCGCTCGGCCGGGGTCAAGGTGGTGGAGGTGCTGCCGGTCGGGGCCTGGCGTATTCCGTTCCAGCGCCAGGACTTGCGCATGCACCGCAAGCTGGTGGTGATAGATGACAGGGTCGGTTACACCGGCTCCATGAACATGGTGGATCCCCGCTTCTTCAAACAGGATGCCGGTGTCGGCCAGTGGGTCGACATCATGATCCGGGTGCAGGGGCCAGTGGTGCCCCTGATGTGGTCCACCTTCGTCTGGGACTGGGAGATGGAGACCGGTGAGCGGCTGCTCGACAGCCTGCAGCACGAACCCGAGGCCTGGCCGCAAACCAACTATCGGGCCCAGCTCATTCCCTCCGGCCCCTTCGTCGGCGGTGACTGCATCCAGCAGAGCCTGCTGCTGGCCATCTACCAGGCGCGCCACCACCTGGTGCTGACCACCCCCTATTTCGTACCGGACGATCCCCTGGCGGCGGCGCTCTCCTCGGCGGCGGCGCGGGGCGTGCTGGTGCAACTGGTGCTGCCGGCGCGCAACGACTCCCTGATGGCCAACCACGCCAGCAACTCCTTCATGGAGGATCTGCTGGCGGCCGGGGTCGAAATTTACCGCTATGATGCCGGTCTGCTGCACACCAAGAGCGTGCTGGTGGACGACGACTTCGCCCTGGTGGGCACGGTCAATCTCGACAGACGCAGCCTCTGGCTCAATTTCGAGATCACTCTGCTCATCGACAATCCGGTGTTTGTCGCCGAGATGAATCAGCTGGTGCAGGGCTACATGCTGGAGGCGACCCCCATGTCGCTGACCCAGTGGCGGGCCCGCCCATGGTACAAAAAATTGCTGGAGAACATCTTCTACCTGTTCAGCCCCTTGCTGTGACAGTCGAGAATGGGTCATGAGCCGGGATCTGGCTTGCTTGTGTTCCCATCCTCCCCGTAGAGTGCGCCTAGGCACCCGCCATAGAAAAATCAGGAGTAAGAGAGCAGATGAAAAAGACAGTGGCCATGGCTGCCGGAGCGGCATTGGTGGTGGGTGGGCTGGGCGCCTGCTGGTACACGGGCAATGCCTTCGATCGCATCCTCGGGGAGCAGATCCTGAGGGCAAAGCAGGAGAGCGGCGTCGAGATCACCTGGTTGCCCACCAGCGAGAACCTGTTCACCCGTGATGGGGTGCTCAAGGTGGTGGTGACACAGGAGACGCTGGCGAGTTTCGATCCCCAGATGGCGGGAAGCGACCCCATCGAGCTGCAGCTGCGCGTCAACAGCCGCCTGCTGCCGCTCTACATCAAGAGCAACATGCTGCTCGACACCTCGGCAGGGACCCTGGCTCCCGTCTTCACCGCCCTCGGCATGCAGCAATGGCAGCTTGGCCTGGAGTCGGCCAGCAGCCTCTGGACCATGAGCAACAGCTCCCGTTTCTGGGCCAGCGACTTCAAGGTCAAGGAGGGGCTCAACGAGTTCAGCTTCCTGCCCCTGAGCGGGGATTATCGCGGGGATCTCGATGGCAATGGCCACCTGGTCTTCCAGTGGCTGGGCATGACGGTCCACGATGCGCAGAGCAAGATGGATCTGGCCCTGGCGGATCTCAAGGGCAGTGCCGACATGGCCGAAATCAGCGGCATCTGGCTCTCTCCTAACAGCGAGATGACGCTGTCCGCCCTCTCCTTGCAACTGCCGGAGAGCGTCAAGCTCTCGTTGCAGGGGGTCAGCACCAACACCCAGCTGGCGGGGGACGATGCCCAGACCCTCTCCAGCCGCTATCAGATGAAGGTGGCGACCCTCAACCTGGAGAACGAGAGCGACAGCCTGGCACTGACCCAGGGAAGTCTGGATCTGGCGCTCAAGGGGCTGGATCTGGAGGGCTATCAGACCCTGCAGGAGGCCAGCAGCCAGCGGGTGGACGAGGCGGCTATCCAGGAGGCGCTGGACAAGATGCTGCAACGGGGCGCCACGCTGGAGCTGACCGATCTCAGCGCCCAGCTCAACGGCGAGCCCGTCAGCCTGAAAGGGGAGGCCAAGCTGGCGCCAACGACCCTGGCACAGTTGATGGGAAGCGAGGAGGGGATGCAGGCCCTGTCCGGGCTGCTCAATGCCAGTCTCGGCGACCAGCTGGGCAAGGCGGTGCCGCAGCTGGCGCCCATGCTGGCCCAGTTCACGGCCCTGGGTTATCTGAAGGCGGAGCCGGCGCACCTCAATGCCGAGCTCAAGCTCGACAAGGGAGTGGTCACCATCAACGGTCTGCCCCTGCCTCAATAAGCGCAGGCAGACGAAAAAGGCTCCCTCGGGCTGTCTCTTGATCACAACTGTTGATGCGCAAGAGACAGCGCCAGTTCATAGCCTTCAAGGAGGGTCTCTAACCTAAACCAGCCCTCCCATAACACCGCTATCGAGGCT
>NZ_JBGLQX010000019.1:0-85019 GCF_041403065.1 Aeromonas sp. S16(2024)
ACCGGAACGCAGGGAGCGAAGTTACCCCCGCTGCGTGAAAGCAAGGCCACAGAGGTACAGTGTAAAAAAGCCAATAAAAACAATGCCAGTCAGGCTTAACTGACTGGCATTGTGAGCCTAGGCTCACCTTTTTTGCATTCAGTGCAAACCTGAACTCTCAAGAATCCAGGTGCAACCAGGCCGCTATGGCCAGTTGCAGGCCCACGAGATCGGCGCCGTGCAGCAGGACCGACAGCCGCTCCTCCCCCGCCCCTGCCAGCAAGCGCTGCTGCGTCCGAAGAGCGGGCAACCAGGCAGGGGCCTGCGCCAGGTTCTCGGCGGCCTCGGCCACCAGGTCACAACCCTGCAGCATCCCTTGCCGCGCCAGCGGCCGCTCCTCATCCCCGCACTCCAGCCAGAGCTGCTCGTGATGTTGCCAGAGCTGCAGGCCGAGCGTGATGCAGGCCTTGCCATCGAGCCCGCCGACATCCGGCAAGGGCTGCGCCGCCAGGGGCTTGCCGAGCCCCGCCAGCCGATAGCCCCGCTGCGCCTTGGATTGTGCCCCCAACCTGAGGCCCCCCAGCTCCGCCAAGCGCGCGGCCAGCCCGAACAGGGCACTCGCCTCGCCGGACTTGAGCTCCAGTTCCAGCTCGTCGATCCCGCTGTGCCCCAGGGCACCGACAATCTCCCCTCGATCCCAGGCCAGCTCTATCTGGGCTCCCTCGAAGGCGATGAGCCAGTGACGGCGCAGGAAGTCGGTGCTGAACTGTGCCACCAGACTGGACTGGATCTCGTTGCGCACGGCCAGACTCGGCCAGATGGCATCAGGAAAGGCGGACAGGGTCGGCAGATCCCCGCTCACCGGGGCATTGTATTCGGGTCTGGCGTGCAGCCCCCCGACCACCTGGCCACGGCATTTAATCGTCTGCTCGGAAAAATGGTCGCTGCGGCGGATCCGCAATCCCATGTCGAGGCGGCGCAAATTCAACTTGGGCGTATCGAAATAGACATTGCCGAGCCGGGCCTGCTCAGAGGAGATAATTTCAAGTGAATTCAGAAAGTTGGAGAGAGATTCTTGAATGTTGCTGGTGACGAAAAACTTTATCTCGATCTCAGTTTGCATAGTCATTCCGGGCAGGCAGGCAACTTTGGGGGGCATGATCCGGGTCGCGAGGATATAATGCCAGCGATAGATAAGGATTAATTCACGGTTTTATTGATGGCACAGTTCGGTTATCCTGCGCCCCTCATAAAATCGTATCGAGTGTTTTTTCACCGACACAGGTTTGGCCATGCCAGTAAATACTATTTTGGGTCTTTTTGCCAAGTCCCCCATCAAGCCGCTGCAGAAGCATATCGTCAAGGTTCACCAGTGCTCCCAGCAGTTGGTCCCCTTCTTCGATGCCGTTGCCGAAGACCGCTGGGAAGATGCCGAGAAAATCCGGCAACAGATCGCCCAGCTGGAAAAAGAAGCGGATATTCTCAAACGCGAAATTCGCCTGAAACTGCCACGCGGCCTGTTTCTGCCGGTCGCCCGTACCGATCTGCTGGAACTGCTGACTCAGCAGGACAAGATTGCCAACCGTGCCAAGGATATTTCCGGCCGCATGCTTGGCCGCAAGATGGAATTCCCCACCGAGATGCGTGCCGATTTCATGGCCTATCTCAAACGTTGTATCGATGCGACCGCCCAAGCCGAAAAAGCCATCGGAGAACTCGATGAGCTGCTCGAAACCGGCTTTAAAGGACGTGAAGTTGAAATGGTTGCCGAGATGATCCATCAGCTGGATCTTATCGAGGACGATACTGACACCATGCAGATCGGGCTGCGCCAACAGCTGCAAGCCGTTGAGCACAAATACAATCCGATCGACGTTATGTTCCTCTACAAGATCCTCGAATGGGTAGGTGACCTGGCTGATCAGGCCGAGCGCGTTGGCGCCCGTCTGGAACTGATGCTGGCTCGTTCGTAATCGACTGACTGGGTAAACACTACTAATGGACATTATCGCAAATTACGGCACCACCCTGGTGCTCGTGGCGGCCTTGTTCGGCTTTTTGATGGCCTGGGGCATAGGTGCGAACGACGTCGCCAACGCCATGGGCACATCGGTCGGCACCAAGTCTCTGACCATACGTCAGGCGATCATCATCGCCATGATCTTCGAGTTCGCTGGTGCCTATCTGGCCGGCGGCGAGGTCACGGCGACCATCCGCAACGGCATCATAGATACCAATGCCTTCACCGATACCCCGGATCTGCTGGTGCTCGGCATGATCGCCTCCCTACTGGCGGCAGGCCTCTGGCTGATCCTGGCCTCCTACTTCGGCTGGCCGGTCTCCACCACGCACTCCATCATAGGGGCCATCGTCGGCTTCGCCGTGGTGAGCGTCGGCCCGGAAGCGGTACAGTGGAGCAAGTTTGGCGGCATAGTCGGCTCCTGGGTGGTCACACCGGCCATCTCGGGCATCATCGCCTACTTCATGTTCATCAGCGTGCAGAAGCTCATCTTCAACACCGACAACCCGCTGGCCAACGCCAAGCGCTATGTCCCCTTCTACATGTTCCTGACCGCGCTGGTCATCTGCCTGGTGACCATCAAGAAGGGGCTGACCCACGTCGGTCTGCACCTGAGCGACGGCGAGGGCATCCTGCTCTCCATCGCCATCTCGGTGACCCTCTCCATCGGCGGCTGGTTCTACATTCGCGGTCAGCAGTACAACCCGCAGGATGACAACAAGATGCACTTCGCCAACGTGGAGAAGGTGTTCGGCATCCTGATGGTGATCACCGCCTGTGCCATGGCCTTCGCCCACGGCTCAAACGACGTGGCCAACGCCATAGGCCCGCTCTCCGCCGTGGTATCCACAGTCGAGAGTGCCGGCCAGATCACCGGCAATTCCCACATCGCCTGGTGGATACTGCCCCTTGGCGGCATAGGCATCGTCATCGGTCTGGCCACCATGGGTGAGAAGGTAATGGCCACCGTCGGCACCGGCATCACCCACCTGACCCCAAGCCGTGGCTTCGCCGCCCAGCTGGCGACCGCCGCCACCGTGGTGATCGCCTCGGGTACGGGTCTGCCCATCTCCACCACCCAGACCCTGGTCGGTGCCGTGATGGGGGTGGGTCTGGCCCGTGGCATCGCCGCCCTGAACCTGGGGGTGCTGCGCAACATAGTGGTCTCCTGGGTCATCACCCTGCCCGCCGGCGCCATCCTGGCCATCGCCATCTTCTACGTGCTGCAGGCCTGCTTCTCCTAAGCCGGTTACAACCTACAGACGGCAAAAAGCCCGAGTCATTGACTCGGGCTTTTTTATGCTTCTGCGTTGCCTCAAACGGTCGATGACGTTTCGCTCATCGACCCTCCTGAGGCGCTTATTCGTCGATAAAGGTCCACTCGTCGCGCACCCGGCTGATGGCATCGAGCCGCCGCTTGGCGAGTTGCTCGCGGATCCCCTCCCCCTTGAAACCCGCCGCCACTATCTCCTTGACCGGCACCGCCTGGGCCGCCGCCAGGGCCTGGGCCACATAGTCCGGCTGGCTGTAGACCTTCTCTTCGAAACCGGTGCGACCGTGGAAGTCGGCGCGGCAGGCATCCAGCAGCTGGGCGAAGCGCTCCGGCCTGCGCCAGGCATCCGCCTTGTCGAACACCTTGAGCAGGGTCGGCGGCTTGAGATCGAAGGCGATGTGAATGTGGGTGTGCAGATCGCTCACCAGCAGGGCCAGGTCGCGGCAGTCGTTCGGCACCCTGAACCGCTCGCAGAAATCCCGGATGAGGGGCAACCCTTTCTGGCCATGACCGTGGTGGCTCGGCCAGAACGCAGGGGGGGTCAGGCCCTTGCCAAAGTCATGGCAGAGGGCGGCGAAGCGGACCGGCAGATCCGGGGAGCGCTGACAGGCCTGATCCAGCACCATCAGGGTGTGGATGCCGGTGTCTATCTCAGGGTGCCACTTGGCGGGGGCTGGCACCCCGAACAGGGCGTCCAGCTCGGGGAAGAGTGCCTTGAGGGCACCGCAGTCGCGCAATACCTCGAAGAAGACCCTGGGGGTTTGCCCCAGCAGCACCTTCTCCAGCTCCTTCCAGACCCGCTCCGGGGTCAGGTGGGCGAGCTCGCCGGCGTCGGTCATCTCCCGCATCAGGGCCAGGGTCTCGGGGGCCACCACGAAGCCCTGCTCATGGAAACGGGCGGCGAAGCGCGCCACCCGCAGGATGCGCAGGGGATCCTCGGCGAAGGCCGGGGAGACGTGGCGCAGCAGCCGCGCCTCCAGATCCCGGAGACCGCCATAGGGATCGTGCAGTTGCCCGCTCTCGTCTTCGGCGATGGCGTTGATGGTGAGATCCCGGCGCAGCAAATCTTGCTCGAGCGTCACCTCGGGGGCGGCGTGACAGACGAAGCCGGTATAGCCCTGCCCCTGCTTGCGCTCGGTGCGCGCCAGGGCATACTCCTGCTGGGTGCTGGGGTGGAGAAACACCGGAAAGTCGCGGCCGACCTGGGTGAACCCCAGGTTCAGCATCTGTTCCACAGTGGCACCGACCACCAGGTGGTCCCTGTCCCCCTGGGGCAATCCCAACAGGCGATCACGGACCGCCCCCCCAACCAGATAAATCTGCACGCGCACTCTCCCTCGATAAACCTGCCTCGATGATACCGCTTTTGGCCACCATAGACGATGCGCCCGCGAGAGGCCCGCCCGCCACCCCGGGAGAAAGCACAGGGACATGGCCTCTTCTTGCCATAATCCGGGCACGATCACCCCAGGCATTTCGGGCACCGGCTATGATGCCCCTCTTATGGTGTCCGGGTCTTTGACATCCCTCTGGGGAGGCTTTAACCTGCCGCCCATAACAATGGAATGGATCCTTATGTACACACAGTTCTTCGGTCTGTCGGAGCCCCCGTTCTCCATCTCGCCCAACCCCAGATACCTCTATATGAGCGAACGTCACGGGGAGGCCCTCGCCCACCTCAACTACGGGTTGCAGGACGGTGGCGGCTTCGTGCTGCTGACGGGGGAAGTGGGCACGGGCAAGACCACAGTCTCCCGCTGCCTGCTCCAGCAGTTGCCCGCCGAGACCGAGATCGCCTACATCCTCAATCCTTCCCTGACCGAGCGGGATCTGCTGGCGGCCATCTGTGACGAGTTCCAGTTGCCCTATGCCCAGGAGGCCAGCCTCAAGCAGCTGTTCGATCTCATTCGCGACCACCTGCTGGCCAATCTGGCGGCGGGCAAGCGCAGCGTGGTGCTGGTGGATGAAGCCCAGCATCTGCTGCCCGGCGTGCTGGAGCAGTTGCGACTGCTCACCAACCTGGAGACGGACGAGAAGAAGCTGCTGCAGGTGGTGCTCATCGGCCAGCCGGAGCTGCAACAGATGCTGCGCCAGCCCCTGCTGCGCCAGTTAGCCCAGCGCATCACGGCCCGCTATCACCTGCTGCCGCTCTCCCGCCAGGATGTGGATGCCTATGTGCGCTTCCGGCTCCAGGTGGCGGGCTGCGTCCAGCCCATCTTCACCCCAAAGGCGATCCAGACCCTGCATCGCCTCTCAGGTGGTATCCCGCGCCTCATCAACCTCATCTGCGATCGCGCCCTGATCGCCGCCTTCGCCCGCGGCAGCCACAAGATAGTGCATGGCGACATCAGTCAGTCGGCCTATGAAGTGAGCGGCATTCGCGACGAGGGCACCTGGCAGTCCGGTCTGCTGGTCGCGCTGGCCGGCGCCCTGCTGGTCGCCACCGGCTGGTGGGGCTGGCAGTGGTTCGGCGTCTTCCCGACCCGCCCCCTGGTCAAGGTGGAAGTGCCGGTCAAGGTGGACGATACCCCTGAGCAGCAGGAGCAGCTGACCCGCGCCATCAATCAGGCGCTGGACCCCGGAGTGGCCATGCAGAATCTCTACAGGGTGTGGGGCTACCAGACCGAGCTGGAGGAGTCGACCTGTGACGACGCTCCCCGCGCCGGGCTGCGCTGCCACGAGGGGGAAGCCACCCTGGCCGAGCTGCAGGCCCTGCAACACCCGGCCCTCATCAGCCTGACCGACGAGACCGGCGGCCTCTATTACGCCACCCTGGTCAGCCTGGGGCCGGACAAGGCGTCCCTGCTCATCGGCAATCAGAGCTGGCAGGTGGACAGACAGTGGCTCACCGACGCCTGGGGGGGCAGCTATACCCTGCTGTGGCGCATGCCCAAGGGCGGGGTGACCCTGATCGGCAGCAATGCCGGTGCGACCCAGGTGCAGTGGCTGGACAATGCGCTGAGCCGCGCCATGCAGCAACCGGATCGCAAGGTGAGCCGCTTCGATGCCACCCTCAAGAACAAGCTGCAACAGTTCCAGCGCGAGCAGGGACTGACCCCGGACGGCATCGCCGGCAGCAATACCCTGCTGCGCCTGAATGTGGTGGCCGGTGAACCCATGCCGAGGCTGGAGGATGAATCCCTGCGTGCCAGCACCCCTGTCGATCTGGATGCCGTGGCGGATGACGCCATGGATCCCCTGGTGGAGGAGGCCTCCTGATGTCTACCCTGCTCAAGGCTCTGCGCCGCGCCGATCAGCCCCAGTTCACGCCCCACATGCCCCTCATGGGCCTGCCCGTGAGCCAGGAAGAGGAACCGAACCGCCGCTGGATCTGGTGGCTGCTGGCCCCCCTTGCCCTGATCATGGGGGCGGCCGCCAACTATGGCTGGCACCTCTATCATCTCAAGCCCATAGAACAGCAGATCGAGGTGAAGGAGGTGGTGACGCCCCCCTTCGTGCGAGTCGAACCCAGACCCATGATCACCCGCCCGCTGCCCCCGCCTTTGCCAGAACCCGTGGTGCAGCCCAAAGCCGTTGCCCCCGCAACGGCGACCGCCAGCAACGGCAACGGCAACGGCACCCAGAGCCTGGCAGAGCGCATCATGATGGCCCTCAACAACACCCCCCTGGTGGAAGAGACGGCGCCCCAGGCCCAGCCCCAGTCCGGTGCCATGCCGATCAGCGCCCTGGATCCCGCGCTGAAACAGCAGGTGCCTCCCCTGACCTATGGCGCCCACAACTTCTCCTCCGACCCGGCCAAACGCGCCGTGGTGCTCAACGGGCGGGAGCTGCACGAGGGCAGCGAGATCGCCTCCGGGGTGCTGCTGGTCGCCATCGCCCAGGATTACATCATCCTGCAGGTCGGCGGTCAGCATGTCAGCCTCAAGGCACTGCAGGACTGGCGCGGCTGAGCGAGCCACAATGGCAAGCCGGGCCTGCGGGCCTGGCCGGCAGTTCAAGAGGGAGCCCGAGAGCTCCCCTTTTTAATCAAAACATGAGAACCCCGTGAGCAATTCAGATAACAGCACTTTCGCCACCCGGGCGTTGTACTGGTATCAGCGCCAAGACTGCTACACGTTGGTCAATTTAGTTTTAAATCAATAGCATGAGAATAATGTGAGCAATTCAGATAACAGCACTTTCGCGACCAGGATCCTGGACTGGTACCAGATCCACGGCCGCAAGACCCTGCCCTGGCAGGAGGACAAGACCCCCTACCGGGTCTGGATCTCCGAGATCATGCTGCAGCAGACCCAGGTCGCCACCGTCATCCCCTACTATCAGCGCTTCATGGCCCGCTTCCCCGATGTGCTGGCGCTGGCCGACGCCCCCATCGACGAGGTGCTGCACCACTGGACCGGGCTCGGTTACTACGCCCGCGCCCGCAACCTGCACAAGGCGGCCCAGCAGATCCGCGATCTGCACGGCGGCCTGTTTCCGGAGCGGCTGGAAGAGGTGATGGCCCTGCCCGGGATAGGTCGCTCCACCGCAGGTGCCGTGCTCTCCCTGTCGCTGGGTCAGCCCCACGCCATTCTGGACGGCAACGTCAAGCGGGTGCTCACCCGCTGGCTGGCGCTGCCGGGCTGGCCAGGCCAGAAGCAGGTGGAGAACGATCTCTGGGAGCTGGCGACCCGCCTCACCCCGAGGCTCGGCGTGGCCCACTACAACCAGGCCATGATGGACATGGGGGCCACCGTCTGCACCCGCAGCAAGCCCGCCTGCGATCGCTGCCCGGTGCAGGCCGATTGCCAGGGGCTGTCGCAGGGCAACCCCACCGCCTACCCCAATAGCAAACCGAAGAAGAGCATTCCGGCCCGCAACGGCATCATGCTGATCATTCGCCACGGCGACCAGCTGCTGCTGGAGAAGCGCCCTCCCCAGGGGATCTGGGGCGGCCTCTACTGCTTCCCCCAGGTGGAGTCCCTGGCCGAGATCGAAGGGCGCCTGCAGGGGCTGGGACTCGATGAGACCGACTACCGGGAGCTCGCTGGATTTCGCCACACTTTCAGTCACTTCCACCTCGATATTCGGCCCTTGCTGATCGAAATGGCGGCCCCGCCGCCCCCCTTGCTCATGGAAGCGGATTCCCGACTCTGGTATAACTTACGCCATCCTGCCGAGGTGGGATTGGCGGCCGCCACGGCCCGCCTGCTCGCCTACCCGGACTTACAACCACAGAGGTCAACATGAGCCGTACCGTATTTTGCCAGCGTCTGAAAAAAGAGGCTCCTGGCCTGGATTTCCAACTCTATCCCGGCGAACTCGGCAAGCGGATCTTCGACAACATCAGCAAGGAAGCCTGGACCGAATGGCAGAAGAAACAGGTGATGCTGATCAACGAGAAGAAGCTGAACATGATGAATCTCGAGCATCGCCAGTTGCTGGAAAAGGAGATGGTGAGCTACCTGTTTGAAGCGGGTGAAGTGGCCATCGACGGTTACACCCCTCCCAGCCAGTAAACCGAGTCGGCAAGCAGGGCGCAGAGTGCCGAAGCCCGGCATCTGCGACCATGTGGCTCCCGGCACGGTGCCAATGAGTTGTCCCCGTGATCCAGAGTGAGTGCCCATCGATGGCTGGCCCTCTTCTGGTTCAAGGCAAATGAGTGACGGGCGGTCCCACCGCCCAGTTTGAGGATCTTATGGGTCGAATTTTTTGGCTGCTGTGCGCCCTGCTGTTTCTCTCTGCCTGCTCCTCTTCTCCCAAACCCGGGGCAGAAGACGAGGATCTGGTCAACGGCAAGGACATCCGCGGCTTCGAACACATGATCAGTGCGCTCTCCCATAACGTGAACGAGATATGGGGACGCGAGGCACTGTTTGCGGGCAAGTTTGACTACGTCAAATACACGGATCAATACAAGAGCCGGGCCCACGTCGACTTCTCCAGCGGCCACATCATGGTGGAGACTGTCTCGGGCATAGATCCCCGCGCCCACCTGCGCCGCGCCATCATAGAGACGCTGCTGACCCCGGACGATCCGGCGGAAGTGGATCTCTATTCGGACAGGGAGATCATGCCCGGTGGCGAGCCCTTCCTCTATGGCCAGGTGCTGGATACCCAGGGTCAGGCCATCCGTTCCGGCTGGCGCGCCGAGCGCTATGCCGACTACCTGCTCGCCAGCGCGATGAAGAAGCGCACCCTCGGCATCCGCACCATCTTCTTCGTCGACATCCCCATGGTGGCCAACCATGAGGACAAGCGCGGTTACAAGTACGCCAGCATCATCCGCGAGGCCTCCCGCAAATACGGCGTCGCCGAGAGCCTGATCTATGCGGTGATCAAGACAGAGAGCAGCTTCAACCCCTATGCGGTCAGCCATGCCAATGCCTATGGTCTGATGCAGGTGATCCCGGCCACCGCCGGACGGGACGTCTATGTGCGGGTCAAGGGCAAGAACGGTCAGCCAACCCGGGAGGATCTGTTCAATCCGGCCTACAACATAGACGTGGGAACTGCCTATCTGCACCTGCTGCAGACCGTCTATCTGGCGGATATCCAGGATCCCCAATCCCGTCGCTATGCGGTGATCTCCGCCTACAACGGCGGTGCGGGCGGGGTGCTCAACACCTTCTCCAGCAACCGCAAGGCGGCCCCTGACATGATCAACCGGCTCTCCCCCGAG
This sequence comes from Aeromonas sp. S16(2024), assembly GCF_041403065.1. Taxonomy (NCBI): domain Bacteria; kingdom Pseudomonadati; phylum Pseudomonadota; class Gammaproteobacteria; order Aeromonadales; family Aeromonadaceae; genus Aeromonas; species Aeromonas sp. S16(2024). Next base: position 9,895 of record NZ_JBGLQX010000019.1, read on the forward strand.
GCTGTCTATCAGGTGCTGACCGAGCAGCACCCCAAGGCGGAGGCCCGTCGCTACCTCTACAAGGTCAATCAGGCCGAGAAGGGGTTCAAGCGTACCGTCGCCGTCCGGGCGGGCTGACGGCAGCCACAAAAACAGCAAGGGCGCTTATGTAGCGCCCTTGCTGTCAGCATGGTCTGCAAACTTACTTGGCGATGAAGCCGCCCTTGCTCTGGGGAGCGGCACCTACCTTCTCCAGGTGCTCGACCTCTACCTCTGTCTTGTTCCAGCTGTGGTCAACCTCGCCGCGGATGCGGATCAGATCGTCCGGGCCCACTTCGACGCCGCGCCAGACGTCCCCGTCCACTTCCACTTCCACTTCGCCGCTCTCATCGCGGAAAGTGTAGTTCTCGCCGCCAAGGTGCTTGACCAGCTTGCCTTCCAGGGTCACCCACTGATCATCTGCCACGTCTTTCAACTGCGCGACCGAAACCTTGTTCTGCTCCTGGGGACCGGTATAGGCCGCCATGGCGAAAGAAGAGACGGACATCAGGGCCACCAGGCCGATTACCTTTGCTTTGTTCATTTTCACGCTCCTGTCATTGGGGTATGCAGGCATCTTGCCCGGGCTTGCGTGAAACAAACGTGAAGCCTCCCCCATCCAGGGGAGACCAGTGTGACCGCAATCGATTTAATGCCCATGGCTTGCTGCAAGATTGTATTCGAGTGGATACCGTGCAGCCTGGCAACAGGGGTCCCCAGCCCCTTGCCTTCGAGGAACAGCCCGCAGGCAGCGCCTGCATCCACTCCATGAGAACAGCAAGATGAACAAATGGCTTCTGTGTTTACTGGGACTCTTCGCCCTGACGGCCCATGCCGTCGAGACGCGTCCCCCCTTCTCCCGCATAGTGATGTTCGGCGACAGTCTCTCCGACACCGGCAAAATGTACGGCAAGATGCGCGGTTATCTACCCTCCAGCCCGCCCTACTATCAGGGCCGCTTCTCTAACGGTCCTGTCTGGCTGGAGCGGCTGACCCAGCCGTTCCCGGGGCTGAAAATAGCCAACGAGGCGGAGGGGGGCGCCACCGCGGTGGCCTACAACAAGATCTCCTGGAACCCCAAGTACCAGGTCATCAACAACCTGGACTACGAGATCACCCAGTTCCTGGAGAAGGACAGCTTCAAGGAGGACGACCTGGTGATCCTCTGGGTCGGCGCCAACGACTATCTGGCCTATGGCTGGAATACCGAGCTGGACGCCAAACGGGTGCGCGACGTCATCAGTGACTCGGCCAACCGCATGGTGCTCCATGGGGCAAAACAGATCCTGCTGTTCAACCTGCCGGATCTGGGCCAGAACCCGTCGGCCCGCAGCCAGAAGGTGGTGGAGGCGGCCAGCCATGTCTCCCGCTATCACAACGAGCTGTTGCTGAACCTGGCACGCCAGCTGGCCCCCACCGGCATGGTGAAGCTGTTCGAGATCGACAAGCAGTTCGCCGAGATGCTGCGGGATCCGCAGAACTTCGGCCTGAGCGACACCGAGAACGCCTGCTACGGCGGGGGCTATGTGTGGAAGCCGTTCTCCTCCCGCAGCGCCACCACCGACAGCCAGCTTGCCCCCTTCAATGCGCAGGAACGCCTCGCCATCGCCGGCAACCCCTTGCTGGCCCAGGCCGTTGCCAGCCCTATGGCTCGCCGCAGCGCCAGCGAGCTCGACTGTGAAGGCAAGATGTTCTGGGATCAGGTCCACCCGACCACGGCCGTGCACGCCGCCCTGAGCGAGCGCGCCGCCACCTTCATCGAACGGGAGTACGAGTTCATCCCCCGGTGATGGGCAAGCAGATGCAAGAGGCCGACTTAATGTCGGCCTCTTTGTTGGAGTCAGTTGTTTCCCACAACGAACAAATGAAACTCGTATGACGCTTATCACAGAATTGGGTCATGCCCCCACAGTCATCAGCCGACTCCTCTATGATGCAGATGGTTATCACAATATGTTTGATATCAGTTGCTTGTGGATTTTAAAAAGCGAGCTACTTTTAAGCGAGTTGCGGCTCAAAACAGGCCCAACCCATGAGGCGAGGCGATATCCATTCGACCTCTCCCACAGACAAATTGCAGAGGCTTCATATGAACAAAACACTGATTACCTTGCTGGTTTCAGGCTTGCTTGCGGCCAACGCTCAGGCAGCCGGACAAGACAATACCTGGTATGGCGGTGCCAAACTGGGTTGGTCCAACTTCTACGGCGTCGACGAGAGCAACACCATCACTACCGAAGACAAGGATGACGACGAGGTCGGGGCCGGTGCCTTCGCCGGTTACCAGATCAACCAGAACCTGGGGATCGAGCTCGGTTACGACTACCTTGGCAAGCTCAAATACAACGGCACCCGCAATGGCGCCGTCTTCAACGACGATGTCGAGGCGCAGCTGGCACAGCTGACCCTGAAGCTCGGTTTCCCTGTGGCGGACAATCTGGATCTCTACGGTCGCCTCGGTGGCGGTTACGGCTGGACCAGCAGCGACAAGCTGGACGACGATGGCCGCGCCGTCTTCGTCGGTGCACTCGGCGCCGAATATGCCCTCAATCTGGACTGGGCGGCCCGCCTCGAGTACCAATACAGCACCCCTTACGGCAGTCGTGAAGACACCGGCCTGCGCATGGACAACGGCCTGCTCTCCCTGGCCGCCGTCTATCGCTTCGGCCAGGTCCCGCCGGCCATGCCGGTCGCAGCGCCGGCCCCGGCCCCCGAGCCCGTGGTGGTCGACAAGCAATTCACCCTGAGCTCGGACGTGCTGTTTGACTTCAACAAGGCCACCCTCAAGCCGGAAGCCGGCCAGGCGCTGGATACCCTCTACACCCAGATTGAGGAAGCCAGACCCAAGGATGGCTCGGCCACCGTCATCGGCTATACCGACCGTCTCGGCTCCGACGCCTATAACCAGAAGCTCTCCGAGCAGCGGGCCCAGACGGTCGCCGACTATCTGGTTGGCAAGGGGCTGCCTGCCGGCAAGGTCAACGTGGAAGGGCGTGGCGAGAGCTCTCCTGTCACCGGCGAGAGCTGCACCAGCCAGTCCAAACGCGAGCTGATCGTCTGCCTGGCCCCGGATCGCCGGGTAGAGGTCAAGGTACAAGGGGTATCGGAAGTTCAGCAATAACCCCGGCGTCAGACAACAAAACGGGAGGCCTTGGCCTCCCGTTTTTCATTGTTCCGTTCAGCTGCGGGTGCGCACATCCGCCGCTATCTGATCGAGCAGTTGCTGCCACCCTTGTCCCAGTTCGTCGACCAGGGCGCCATAACCATCGGCCGGCAAGACCCGCTCCTGCTGGAAGGGCACGTCCCGCAGCACCACCCCCTCCTCCGTCAGCAAGCGCCAGCGACCGCTGAGCAGGGCGCGACCATCGTGCCGCCCCTGGAAGCGTTCAACCGAGATGGTCAGCACTGGCCCCTTGCGGGCCCCGTCCTGACGCACCACCCAGCCCGGCAGCCTGCTGGAGAGGCCATTCAGGGTGAGCTGGTTCAACTGAGCATCCAGCGAACCCGCCCAGCGATGGAACTCGGCAAAGTGCAGCTCCCTGCCCTCCAGCTGATAGACCAGACTCATCCGATCCAGCTGGCCAGACAGGGCGACGGGACGCAGCACCAACTGGTGCTGAGGCTGCGCCGTGACGCCGTTCGACTGCGGGATCTCCGCATCCAGCGAGTAGTAGTGCAGTGTCGTCGGGGCGGCGCTGCATCCCGCCAGCAGGCCCAGCAAGGCCAGGGTCATCATCCGTTTTTTCATCATTTTCCTCGCTTGTGCTCGAGATCCTGGGGGAAAGGATGCGATCGAAGATCAACGAACTTGGCCTCTCGATTCAGGGTTGGCAAAGTCAGGGACATCATCATTTTCCTCGCTTGGGCTCAGGATCCTGGGGACGGGAGCGGTCGAAGATCAGCGAACTGGGCTGCTCGTTCAGGGAATGGACCAGGGGTTGCAACTCCCCCATCAGCTGATTGAGAGACTGCACCGACTGACGCAGCTCCTGGTTGGTCTGGGAGCCGGCATCATAGGCCTGCATTGTCTCCTGCAACTGCTTGAGGCTCTGGTTGAGGGACTCGGGCAACTGCTGGGTCGAACGCTGGCCGGTGAACTGTTCCAGATTGGCGCTCACGGTCTTGATGTGCTTGAGTGTCTTGTCCAGGGTCGCCAGGGTGTTGTTGACCTGGGTCAGCGTGGTGGCCATGTCCATGTCGACAAACTTGTCGAGGATGAGGTTCACCTTGCGCTCTATCTGATCCAGCCCGGCCTGCATGGTCGGGAACACCTGATAGCCTGCCAGCTTGACGGGCTTATAGGCGGGGGCATCCGGATAGAAGTTGATATCCACCACCTTGCCACCGGTCAGCAGACTGGAGGTCTTGAGCGTCGCCCGCAACCCCTCCTTGAACTGGCTGCTGAACAGGGCGCGCCACTGCTCCCGCTCCGCATTGGCGTAGCGATGGGAGAGGCGCTGCACCTCGATGCGGGCCAGCACGGGGATCTGCCGGCTCTTGAAGATCTGCCCCCCCTTGTCGTCGATGAGGTAGGGGGCGGAGATGACGGTGCCGACCCGGATGCCGCGATACTGCACCGCAGCCCCGGGGTGCAGGCCACCCACGTTGTCCTCGAACAGGAAGACGTAGTCGATGAACTGATCCAGGCTACCGGCCAGCACACTCGCCTCATCCTGGAACAGGGTGAAGCTGTCCATCTGCTTGACCGGCTCGCCAGGTGTCCAGCCCGGGGGCAGCCCCATGGTGATGCCGCCGTCCAGCAGGCTCTCGAGCGAATCCATCTTCACCTTCATCCCCTCGCTGCTCATGGAGACCTCGAAGCCCGGCGTCAGCCAGAAGCGGGAGTTGCTGCTCACCAGGATGTCGTAAGGGGCATTGATGAAGAGCTGGTACTGCATCTCGCTCTTCTCGGGCAGGAACTTGGCCTCCTCTATCTGGCCTATGGTGAAGCCCTGATAGCTGATGGGGGAACCGATCCCCAGGGCGCGCGCATCGCGGCTGCTGAGGGAGAGCCTCAGCCCCTTGGCGTCCACCGAGGCGAGCGGGGGCTTGTCCAGCATGGCGTATTCACCGCGCGCCTTGCCTTTCTTGCCCGGGGCGAGTTCGATGTAGGCCCCGGAGAGCAGGGTACCCAGACCCGACACCCCTTCCCGCCCGACCCTGGGTTTGACCACCCAGAACTGGCTGTCCTTCTTGAGCATGCCGGCGGCGGCATTGGTCAGACGGGCCTTGAGCACCGCATGGCTGTAGTCCTCGCTGAGCTCCACCGCCTCGATGCGACCCACTTCCACCTCACGGGAGCGGATCACCGTCTTGCCCGCCACTATGCCCTCGGCGGTGGCGACCGTCAGGGTGAAACTGGGGCCTTGTGAATACCAGTGCTGGAACAGCATCCAGGCTCCGATGAACAGCGCCAGCAACGGCACCATCCAGATAGCGGCGGCCGAGCTCATAAAGTCAGAGCCCGGTTTCCACCTCGTCTTACGCTCACTCACGTTCGCGCTCTCCTTGTTGTAAATCCCAGATCAGGCGGGAATCGAAACTCATGGCGGCCACCATGGTGATCAAAACGACCCCGGCAAAAGCAATGGCCGCGGGGCCCGGGTAGATGGTCATCAGATTATCGAGCCGGATGAGGCCAGCCAATATGGCCACCACGAAGACGTCGATCATCGACCAACGCCCCACAAATTCGGTCATGCGATAGAGCTTGAGCTTGCCAAGGGGAGAGCCGACCCGGCCACGCTGCACCATGTAGCAGAGCCACAGCAGCGCCAGTATCTTCACCAGGGGCACCACCACGCTGGCGAAGAAGATCACCGCGGCTATGGGGTAGGAACCCATGGCCCAGAGCAACACCACACCACCCATGATGGTCGAGGGGCTGTCGTCCCCCAGAAAGACGGTGTCCATGATGGGATAGAGGTTGGCAGGAATATAGAGGATCACCGAGGTGATGAGCAGTGCCCAGGTGCGGTTCAGGCCACCCGGCTTGCGCTGGTGCAGACGATCGCCGCAACGCGAGCAGCTGTGGGCATCGCCGTCATTGAGCGCGCCGCAGATGTGGCAGCCCACCAGCCCGCACGCCAGGGCGCTGGCCTCGGGATCCAGCTCCCTCGCCTCGGTCGGGCCGAACAGCCGCTGCCACAGCCACATCCGGTCCAGGGACGAGATCATCTTGATCAGCAGCACCGTGTAGCCCACGAAGGCCCAGAACGAGAGTCCCATCTTGACGTCCGCCATGCCCATCAGCTTGACCAGGGAGATGAGCACACCGATGAGGAAGACATCAACCATCAGCCAGGGCTTGATCCGGCACAGCAGTCGGCCGAGGGAGCGCAGGGCGTTGCTGTGCAGATCCTTGTCGAGCCGCCACAGCACCAGCATGATGGAGCCGATATAGACCAGTGGCAGGCCGATCAGGGTCAGGCTCAGCACGGCCCCCAGAAACAGATAGCCCTGATCCACCAGGGTGGTGATGCACTGCAGGAAGGTCATCTCCTGCCCTACTCCCTTGGCCGAGAACGACATGAAGGTGAAGGCGTTGGAGAGCACGAACATGATGAGCGCCGCAAAGCCGTAGGCGATGGGCCTGCGCTCCTGCTGCGGCAAGTATCGGCTCAAGACGTGACCGCAGCGGGGACAGCTGCTCGCCTCCCCCACGACCAACGCGGTGGCCGGCACCAGCAGGTCACACTCTTCGCACGCGGTCGCGTCATGGGTATAGGTAATTGGGTGTTGGTGTGAAACCGGATGCAAGATAGGACCCCAGCATGAGGCCGCGAACGGCCAGAGGCGCCAATTATTGCAGCCACCGCCGCTAACCACCAGCCCTGTTCATGTACAGAGCCTTAAGGGACGGGAGATAGATGGGCATAACCCATGGCCTGGAAAGGGGGCTTGTGACATAGCCCGACCCGGCATCAAGGGAAGAGGGGTATATTTATCTGCAGATTTGCGCAAGCCACCGCACCGCAGCCCCCGTTCACTGATGCTTTGGCGGCGGGGTGAGAATGACTTTGACAAGCCTGTGACCATTTAGCACAATCAAACGCCACTTTTTTTCCGCGGGACAATAATTTATGACAACTGAATCCCCAAGCTACTCCACCATCGAGCAGGCTTTCTCCCTTGGGAACGGGCAAGATTCTGCCCTCAACTGGTTGCGCAAGAACCGCAGTCAGGTCGCCATCTTCCTGGTGAGCGGCATCAAGCTGGAGGGGACCATCAGTGGCTTCGACCAGTACAGCGTGCTGTTGACCGATGCCCATGGCAATCAGCAACTGGTCTACAAGGCCAAGATCTCCACCATCGCCATGCACTCCGGCCGCCCCCAGGTCAGCATCCAGCGCGCCCGCAAGCCACGGGTCTCCATGGCCCCGCGCGCCCACGGCGGTCCGAGCCGTTATGACGACAATCAGGGCGGTAGCAGCGAGCAGTGATGCTCGCCTCCTCCTGACTCTGAGCTTGCCGCTGCGTCAATCGGTGACGACGCGCATCCCCACTCTCATGTCATGCCTGTCCCGTATGAGAGTGGGTCTTCTCCCCCAGGCGGCCTCGATGGCCAGCCCGTTTGCTCAGTAGGTCAATCCGACCGGCTTCCCCTCCTTGACCATGCACACCTGCATGCCTGCGGCCTCACCGGCCTGCGCCCCTATGCCCGTGTCCTCGAACACCAGACAGCCCTCAGGCTTGACCCCGAGTCGCTGCGCCACCAGCAGGAAGGTATCCGGGTGGGGTTTGTGCAGCTCCACATCGTCGGCGGTCACCACCACGGAGAAGTAGCGATCCAGTCCGGTATTGCGCAGCACCGCCTCGGCATTGATGCGGGGTGACCCCGTGCCTATGCCCATGGGGATGAGGCCGTGATGGCGCCTGACCAGATCCAGCATGGCCGGGAAAGGGGTCGCCTTGTGCAGGTTGGCCACGTAGTGCTCCGTCTTGCAGCGCGTCACCACCAGGGGATCCAGCGCTATCTGCTGCACCTCGGCCACCAGCAAGGCTATCTTGCGACTGGGCATGCCACCCAGCTCATAAAACCAGTCGGCATCGAACTGAAAGCCAAACTCGCGGGCGGTATGCTCCCAGGCGGCCAGGTGCAGGGGCATGGAGTCCACCAGGGTGCCGTCGAGGTCGAAGACCAGGCCTTGAAATCCGGATAGGGTCATGGTGCAGGATCTGTCTGTGAAAAATGGGCCCCCATTCTAGCCAGACCCGGGGATCATCGCCATGCGTCGAAGAGCGAGAAACGCTTGCCACCACATTTATGCCGAGGAAGAGGGCCGCCGCCCTGATGCAGCGACAGAGGAGAGAGGGCGGGCCCGAGTCAGCGATAGGCCAGAGTACAGGCCCGCCCCTGCGACTTGGCGTGATAGAGCGCCTGATCCGCCTGCTCGGTCAGGGTTTGCCACCCCTTGTCCGAGGAGGGAATGAGATAGCTGAAGCCGATGCTGACGGTGAGCGTCGTCGCCACCCGGGAGGCCGGATGGGGGATCTGCAGGGCTTCCAGTCCCTGGTGGATCTGCTCCGCCAGCCGCTCCGCCTCCCCGGGTTGCGGGGCGCACAGCAGGATCACGAACTCCTCGCCGCCATAACGGGCCACCAGGTTGGTGCGCCGCCGCTCCGTCTCCTGCAGCAGGGCCGCGACCCGTTGCAGGCATTGATCCCCCTTGCCGTGGCCGAAGTGATCGTTGTAGGACTTGAACTCATCCACGTCTATCATCAGCACCGCCAATACCCCCTGATGGCGACGGGCCCGCTCCCACTCCCGCTCCATGGTGATGTCCCATTGACGGCGGTTGGCGATCCCGGTCAGGGGATCCTCCAGCGACAGCAGGGAGAGGCGCCGGTTGGCCTCCTCCAGCGCCCGGTTGGTGTCGGCCAGCTGCCGGGTCCGCTCCTGCACCCTCAGCTCCAGGTCACGGTTGAAACGCTCGAGCGCCGCCTGGGTGCGCTGGCGGATCAGCAACTGGGAGAGCACGGCGGCATACTGCTTGAAGATCTCGCTCTGATACGCCTTGAGCGGACGACGCCAGAGCAGGTTGTCGGCGGCGATCCAGCCGATGGGGGTGCCCCCGTCCCAGAGCGACACCATGGCATTCCAGCCCCGCCCCACCTCCTGCTTCTCGTAATAGAGCGGGGTATCTTCCAGCACCAGCACATAGTCCTTGCGGCGCAGCGCCTCCTGCACAGTGGGGTGATCCGGAATGGGGCTGATGAAATGGCGCTCGTCGATGAGCTCGCCCGCCTCGTTGGTGCCCCAGGTCCCGTGCATGGTCTTGAATTCACTGTCCGTCAGGAAGATGGCGATGCGATCGAACTGCAACTCCTGGCGCGCCAGCGCCACGGCATCGTGCAGCAGGCGATCCTCGCTGTCACAGCGCGACAGCTTGACCCCCACCTGGTGCAGCGCCTGCAGCATGCTGAGGAAGGAGTCCTGCAAGGCCTGGCTGCGGACGAGGTCAGCCTGGGTGTTGATCCGTTGATCCCGCTCCAGATCGACCTGACCGGCGAGCCGCCGGCTCTCCAGCTCGGCGGCGAGGTAGTGCATCAGCAGCTGGATGCTCTGCTGCTGGCGCCTTGGCAGGCGATCGAGGCGGCGCCGGGTTTCCAGATAGACCACGGCCTCCAGCCCCTTGTGGCGCTTGAGCGGGAAGCAGGCACGCAGGCGCGGGACCTCGGGCTCGACGCTCTCCCAGATGGCACTGGTCGGCGCGATGGGCTCCACCAGCAACTGGCCGAGATCGAGGGAGCGCTCGATGAAGAGGAGGGGCAGGTCGAGGGAGGTGAGCAGGTCGGCGCTCAGGCAGAGCAAGCCCTGCTCGGGCCTGTAGTGATAGAGCTGGGGCGTCGGCGCCCGCAGCCACAGATAGATCTGCTCGGCCTCGGTCTTTTCTCTGACCGCGGCCAAGGTCACTTCACAGAGATGTTCAAAGCTGGTGAAGTGCTCCGGATCCCATTCTTGCATGCCAAATCATCCTTGGTTGTATCCAAGCGAGTATATCGGCAAAGCCAGGCCATTAATTGACCTGGCAGTCAAAAGCGAGATCCAGAGCCCAGTTTTTACAACAGATTCAATGCCTGCATGGCGGCGCGGATCCGCTCGCGGGTGGCATCAGACAGCGGCATCACCGGCAGACGGCACTCCTCGCTGCACAGACCCAGCAGAGAGACGGCGTATTTGGCACCCGCAGGGCTCGGCTCGGCGAACATGGCCTGGTGCAGCGGGATCAACTTGTCTTGCAGCTCGCGGGCGGCTTGCCACTCGCCGGCCAGGGTCAGGTTCTGGACCTCGGCCACCAGCTTGGGGGCCACGTTGGCCGTCACCGAGATGCAACCCTGACCACCGCCGATGTTGTAGGCGACGGCGGTGGCATCTTCACCGGAGAGCCAGGCAAAGGGCTTCTTGATGAGCTGGCGCTCGGTCCAGGGACGGGCCAGATCGCCGGTGGCATCCTTCACGCCGGCGATGCGCGGCAACTCGGCCAGGCGGGCCAGGGTCGCCGGCTGCACATCGACGATGGCGCGGGGCGGGATGTTGTAGACGATGATGGGCTTGGTGGTGGCGTCATGGACCGCCTTGAAGTGGTGGAACAAGCCTTCCTGATTCGGGCGGTTGTAGTAACCGGCCACATGCAGGGTGGCATCCGCCCCCATCTGTTCGGCGAAACGGGTGTATTCGATGGCTTCGACCGGGTTGTTGGACCCCGCACCGGCGATGACAGGGATCCGTCCCGCCACCTGCTTGACCACCAGCTCCACCACCCGGCAATGCTCGTCATGGGTCAGGGTCGGGCTCTCCCCCGTGGTACCGACCGGCACTATGCCATGGGTCCCCTGCTCTATGTGCCACTCCACCAGACGAGCCAGCGCGGCCTCGTCCAGCTGGCCCTGTCGAAATGGGGTGATCAGGGCAACTATCGAACCTTGAAACATGGGATTTCCTTCTCCTAAACAGATGGATTGGTCAATAAAAAGCCCCGGTACGGGGGTCGCTACCGGGGCTTGAATCGTCTCAGGGATGAGAGGTTACGCGCGCACGCCAGCAGGCCCGAATGTCAGGCTGTGTTTATGCTTTCGTTTCGATACGCATGACCGCATTGCATCATCTCTGGATAAATAAGGTGTCTGGGCATATTTCGGGAACACAGCATAAATGTCAAGGCGAAAGCGGCCATGTATAATGGCCGCCCAAAAAAGCGTGGAGAGTCCCAATGAGCCGTCCTGTCAGTGCCGTCAGCCAGATGCTGGAACGTAATCAAGCCCTCTTTGTCGGCAAACGGCTATTGGTGTGTGGCGCCCTGGAAGATGATTACCCTCGTCAGCTGGCCGAGCTGGCCGACTCCCTGACGGTCTTCACCACGGATTACTGCTATTACCGCAGCCAGCAGGCGGCCCTGGGTGAGCGCATCCTGTTCGATCACCAGCTCGGCGGGAACCCTCGCTTCGATGCCCTACTGCTGCTGATGCCCAAGGCCAAGGCCGAGGCGCAATATCTGCTGGCCATGATGGCCCCGCTGCTGGAGCCTGGCGCCGAGCTGTTCCTCGCTGGCGAGAACCGCGGCGGCATCAACGGGGCCGACAAGCTGCTGGCTCCCTATGGCGAGAAGCCGATAAAACGCGACTCGGCCCGCCGCTGCTCCCTCTATCATGGTGAGCTCGGCAAGCCGGTCGCCCCGTTCGAGCTGGATGCCTGGTTCAGCCGTTATGAGTGCAAGGCCGGCGATACCGAGCTGACCGTCATGGCACTGCCAGGAGTCTTCAGCGCCGACGGGCTGGATCTCGGCAGCCAGATGCTGTTGGCGAGCCTCCCACCCATGCAGGGCAAGCTGCTCGACTTTGGCTGTGGCGCCGGCGTCATCGGCTCGATATTGGCCAAACGCAACCCGGCACTGACGGTGAACATGGTGGACATCAGCGCCCTTGCGCTCGAATCCAGCCGCCGCACCCTGGCGGTCAACGGTCTGCAGGGGCGAGTCTATGCCTCTGATGTCTACTCCGATATTGCCGAAAGATTCCAACATATCGTCTCGAATCCCCCCTTCCATGTCGGGCTCAAGACCTTCTATGCCGCCACCGAAACCTTCCTGGCAAGGGCCCCCGAGTTTCTGACCGCCGATGGCGCCCTGACCATAGTCGCCAATGCCTTCCTGCGTTACCAGCCTATACTGGAGACGCACTTCAAACGGACCGAAGTGATCGCCGGCGATGGCAAATTCAAGGTGTATCTGAGCAAAGCCTAAATAAGTGCAACGGTTGTAATAAAACAAGTAGAGAGTGCCAGACGGGATCTGCTAAGGTACCAAGAAAAACGTTTACCACCCCTTTAGGGGTGTTTTTTCGCGGCAACATGAAAACCTTTTCAAAGTATGAATTCAGGGAGAGAAATACGATGGCAGGCATACTCACCATGATATTGGCAGGCGGCGAAGGAACCCGACTCCAGCCACTGACCACCACCCGCAGCAAGCCCTCTGTCCCCTTTGGCGGCAGCTACCGCTTGATCGACTTCGTGCTCAATAACTTCGTCAACGCCGACTTCCTGCGCATCTATGTGCTCACCCAGTTCAAGTCCCAGTCTCTCTACCTGCACATGAAGAAGGGCTGGAACATAGTCGGCATCACGGATCGCTTCATCGATCCCATTCCGGCCCAGATGCGGATGGGTAAACGCTGGTATGACGGCACCGCCGACGCTATCTACCAGAACCTGCGCTTCATCGAGATCTCCGACCCCGAGCACGTCTGCATCTTCGGCTCCGACCACATCTACAAGATGGACGTGAGCCAGATGGTGAGCTTCCACAAGCAGAAGGCCGCCGCCCTCACGGTGGCGGCGCTGCGCATGCCCATCGAGGAGGCGAGCGCCTTCGGGGTGATCGAGGTGGATCAGGAGGGCCGCATGATAGGGTTTGAAGAGAAACCCCGATATCCGAAACATATCCCGGGGGATCCTACCCAGGCGCTGGTCTCCATGGGCAACTACATCTTCGAGACCGAGGCGCTCTACCGCGAGCTCAAGCGCGATGCCGCCGAGGAGAACTCCAGCCACGATTTCGGCAAGGACATCATCCCCAGCCTGTTCCCCCGCGCCCCCGTCTATGTCTACGACTACAGCACCAACGTCATCCCCGGTGAGAAGCCCAACGTCTACTGGCGAGATGTGGGGACTCTCGACTCCTATTGGCAGGCCCACATGGACCTGGTGGCCGACGACGCCCCCTTCTCCCTCTACAATCGCAAGTGGCCGCTGCACACCCACTATCCGCCCCTGCCCCCCGCCACCTTCATCGACACAGATGAGTGCAAGGTCAAGATCGCCAACTCCTTGATCTCCGGTGGTTGCTTCATTCAGGGCAGCCAGATCCAGCGCTCCATCCTGGGTTTTCGCTGCAACATAGGCCCCTGCAGCCACATCAGCGAATCCGTGCTGCTCGGGGATGTGAAGATAGGTGAAGGCTGCTCAATTCGACGCGCCATCATCGACAAAAACGTTGAAATTGCACCCGGCACCGTGATCGGTGAGAATCTGGACCATGACAGAGAGCGATTTACCGTATCCGAAGGCGGAATCGTCGTGGTACCTAAGGGAGCAAGAGTTGGCTATTAACCCACTGAAAGTCCTGTTTGTAGCCTCTGAAGTTGAGGGGCTGGTGAAGACCGGGGGCCTGGCGGATGTGGCCAAGGCCCTGCCGCAGCATCTCGCCCGGGAGGGTCACGACGTTCGCATCATCCTGCCCTTCTACAAGACGCTCAAGCGCCGGGACGAGGCCATTCTCCTCGCCTCGCGCTGGCTACCCACCCCCCAGGGGCGGGACGACATCAGCTATCGCATCTATCAGTTGGAACTGGACGGGATCTGCGTCTATCTGCTCGATTGCCCAGCCTATTTCGAGCGGGCACAGCTCTATGCCGAGAACAATCAGGCCTATACCGACAACGGCGAGCGTTTCGCCTTCCTGGCGGCGGCGACCCTGCACGCCTGCGAGCAGCTGAACTTTGCCCCTGACATAGTCCACTGCAACGACTGGCACACCGGCCTGCTGCCGCTGCTGCTCAAGACGCGCCATGCTCACAATCCCTTCTTCCAGCGCACCCGGTCTGTCATCAGCATCCACAATGCAGCCTTCCAGGGGGTGTTCGATCGCCAGCAGTTCTGGGCCGTGCCGGAGATCCAGGACTACGAGCAGCGCATCAACTACGACTACGGTCACATCAACCTGCTCAAGTGTGGTGTGCTCTATGCGGACAAGATCAATGCGGTCAGCCCCAACTACGCCAGCGAGCTGCTGACGCACCTGGGGGCTCACGGCATGGCCAGCGTGTTCCAGCAACGGGCGAGCGACTTGCGCGGCATCCTCAACGGTTGTGACTATCAGGATTGGGATCCCGCCTTCGATCCTCTGCTGCCCGCCACCTATGACGCCGACAACCTGACCGGCAAACACACCTGCAAACGGGCCCTGCAGCAGGAGACGGGGCTGCCCGTCGGCAACTTGCCCATCTATGGCATGGTGTGCCGACTGACCGAGCAGAAAGGGGTGCACCTGCTGATCCCGGCGCTGGACAAGTTTTTGCAGCATCAGGTGCAGGTGGTGATCATAGGTTCCGGCGATCCCTCCCTCGCCGCCCAGTTGCAGACCATAGCCCAGCAACATCCCGACAGGTTCGCCTTCATCAATGCCTATGACGACCGTCTGGCCCACCTGGTGGAAGCGGGCGCCGATTTCTTCCTGATGCCCTCCCTGTTCGAGCCCTGCGGCCTCAACCAGATGTACAGCCTGGCCTATGGCACCCTGCCGCTGGTGAGAGCCGTCGGCGGACTGAAAGATACTGTGGTGGACTGGGACGCCGATCCGGAGCACGCGACCGGGTTCTGCTTCAACGATCCCACCGCCAGCACCTTGCTCGATGCCATGCGCCGCAGCCTGCTCCACTACCTGCAGGAACCGGAGCGGTTTGCCCGCGTGCAGCAAAATGCCATGCACACCCGCTTCGACTGGGCCGACTCCGTTCCCCTGTACGAGCAGATGTATCAGGACGCACTGGCCCCGGTGTGACCCAGATTGCTGAAGTTTTGTGCCCTTGATACGGCTTTATCCGTCAACAGCGAAAAAAGTCCCCTTTGGCTGTTGACGGCCCCCCAAAACTCTATAGAATCCCCCACCGCAGTGATGCGAAGGTGGCGGAATTGGTAGACGCGCTAGCTTCAGGTGTTAGTGTCCCACGGATGTGAGGGTTCGAGTCCCTCTCTTCGCACCATACTGCAACATGCTCCATCGATGGCATGTAAAACAAGATTGATGACAATGTGCGAAGGTGGCGGAATTGGTAGACGCGCTAGCTTCAGGTGTTAGTGTCCCACGGATGTGAGGGTTCGAGTCCCTCTCTTCGCACCATGCTTTTATCAGACAGCATGTAAATCCAGACTGATAACCCGAATGTGCGAAGGTGGCGGAATTGGTAGACGCGCTAGCTTCAGGTGTTAGTGCCCCCCGGGTGTGAGGGTTCGAGTCCCTCTCTTCGCACCATGATTCTGACATGTAAACACAGAGCAATGCGCTCCAACCGCATTTAAAACCAGCTGGAGAAAATCAGTGTGCGAAGGTGGCGGAATTGGTAGACGCGCTAGCTTCAGGTGTTAGTGTCCCACGGATGTGAGGGTTCGAGTCCCTCTCTTCGCACCATTCATTCTGCAAAAGGCCCATCACGAAAGTGACGGGCCTTTTGTTTTTGCCCCTGCCATGGCTATGCTGTTGAGGATGCCATGCCACCACAGGGGTTTTCCCATGATCCTGGATACCGACATTCACAACTTCTATGAACATCTGGTGCTCAAAGAGATAGAAAAACAGGGACTTAACCAGAGACTGACCCCCTACCAGCTGGCCGATCTCTGCTGCCTTACCCTCAATCAGCTCCCCTCTCACTACATACGTCACAACGTCGACATGATCTACTTCACCACGGATGCCGAACGCACCGAGATGGAGCAGAAGGTCATGACCTCACTGCGCCTGGCCTATGACAAGATCCAGGCCGTTCCTTCCCGCTGAACGGCTCCTATAGCCAGCTTTGCTGCCAGAGCAGGGTGACGACCCCCGTCATGCCCGCGACCGGCAGCAGGATCAGCGCCGGCCTCAGCCTGGGTTCCAGCATGACCCAGGCAGCCAGCAAGAAGCCCAGACTCCACAGGCCGTACGCCTTGTCCTGACCCCAGCCCAACACCGCCAGCAAGGCTGCCAGCAAGAGACACCGCACTATCCAGATCATGATGATGCTACCCACAGAACTAAATGATAACGATTATCGTTTGTGAGCATGGGGAGTGCAATCGGACTTCTCTATGGGTTTTGGCTATTTGCCCTGCATCCGCCTGATAATCAAAAAAAGCGCCGATGAGATCAACTAATGAGTAGATTTATCAAACATTAATGCATTTTTGCTAAATAAGTTGGGATTTTGCGCCCCGGGTTTGTGGTAGATTGCGGCCTCTTTTTGGGCCGGCCCCTCGGGATACGTGTATCCACAGGACGAGAGGGACCGACCTTGGCGAGCAAGAGTTTAGGAAGTATCTATGCAAAACCAACAAAACCACATCCGATTGCCTGGCATGGCGCAGGTGTTTGCCTGCCTGGCCATTTTCCTGGCCCTGGCCTTTTCGTTCACCAGCGTGCTCGATCTGCCGATCCAGCTGGCGCTGTTCATCGCCTGGTTCGTCATCATGGGGCTCGGCATCCAGCTAGGCCATGATTACAAGTCCCTGGAGCAGGCGGCCGTCGACGGCGTCGCCAAGGGGATGGGGGCCATATTGATACTGGTCTCCGTCGGTGCCCTGGTGGGCACCTGGATCGCCGGCGGCATAGTCCCCAGCATCATCTACTTCGGCCTCAAGGTGATACACCCCTCCATCTTCCTGCTGGCGACCCTGATCATCTGCTCCCTCACCTCGCTGGCTACCGGCACCTCCTGGGGCTCTGCCGCCACGGCGGGGATCGCCATGATGGGCATAGGCCACAGCCTGGGGGTACCTGCCCCCCTGGTGGCCGGTGCCGTGCTCTCCGGCGTCTACTTCGGTGACAAGCTCTCCCCCCTCTCCGACTCTGTGGTGCTGGCGTCGACCATGTCCAACGTCGACGTGGTGGAGCACATCAAGGGGATGCTGCCCATCAGCCTCTTCTCCTACGTCATCACGGCGGCCCTGTTCACCGTGGTCGGCATGCAGTACTCCGGCAACGTCAGCCTGGAGCAGGTCAATCTGGTGATGGAGGCCCTCGACAAGCAGTTCAACATCACGCCGCTGGCCATAGTGCCGGTGATCCTGGTGCTGGGCCTGCTGGCGAACCGCAAGCCCGCCTTCCCGGTGATCAGCTTCGGCGCCCTGCTCGGCCTTGTCTGGGCCATAGCCTTCCAGGGCATGGATCCGGTCAAGGCGATGCACTCCGCCTACAGCCCGTTCGCCATCACCTCAGGGGTCGACTTCATCGACAACATCCTGGGTCGCGGCGGCATGGAGTCCATGCTGGGCTCGGTGGCCGTCATCATCTTCGGCCTGGGGTTTGGCGGCCTGCTGGAGAAGGTCGGCATACTGTCGGTGATCGCCAGCGCCTTCGAGAAGCGCATCAACAGCGTCGGCAGCCTGACCAGCCACACCATAGGCACCGCCTTCCTGGCCAACGTGTTCGGTTCGGCCATGTATGTGTCCCTGATCCTGACCCCCAAGATCATGGCCAAGAACTACGACCGGCTGGGACTGGCGCGCAAGAACCTCTCCCGCAACGCCGAGTTCGGCGGCACCCTCACCTGCGGCATGGTGCCCTGGAGCGACAACGGCATCTTCATGGCCGGGGTACTGGGGGTGGCCACACTCGACTACCTGCCCTACATGTGGCTCAGCTTCACCTGCATCATAGTGACCATCACCCTCGCCTATCTGGGCAAGGCGGTGAACCGGGTGCCGGTGATAGAGGCGGCCAGCTCCCGCTAACAGCAGGAAAAATAATGATAAAGGCGCCATCACGGCGCCTTTTGCTTGGGGGAAGTTCGGGGTTAAGCTGGCAGCCAACCTCGTCGCCCGTGGCAGGATGCCCAGATGAATTTTACCTTTCGCCAGATCCGTTACTTCGTGGCCGTGGCCGACAGCTTCTCCGTGAGCCGCGCCGCCGCCGAACTGCACATCTCCCAGTCGGCGGTTACCAGCGCCATCCGCGAGCTGGAGACCGAGCTCGGCGCCGCCCTGTTCGAGCGCAACCCACGTGGCGTCACCCTGACGGCCCAGGGCCACCAGTTCCTGCTCCATGCCAGGCGCATTCTCGGCGCCATGACCGAAGCCGGCCAGTCCCTCAAGGCGGTGGCCCAGCAGGATCAGGGGCAGCTCACCATAGGGGTGACGACGCTGGTGGCCGGCTACTACCTGTCGGAGGCGATAGGCCGCTTTCGCCGAGCCTTTCCGGCGGTGCGCATCGAGGTGAAGGAGGACGAGCAGCCGTTTCTGGAGCATCAGATCGTCAACGGCGAGGTGGATGTGGGGATACTGATGACCAACCGCACCATACGCCAGGAGGCGTTCGATACCGAGCTACTGACCCGATCCCCCCTGCGGCTCTGGCTCGCCGCCAACCACCCCCTCTGCGCGGAATCGACCCTCTCCCTCAAGGCATTGGGTGACGAGCCCATGATCTCCCTCACTGCCGATCAGCTGGATCAGATCATCGGGGCCGGCCTGCGCCGCTACGGCATCTCCCCCCGCACTGTGCTGCGCACCGCCTCGGTGGAGGCGGTGCGCAGCCTGGTGGCGAGCCAGCTCGGGGTCGCCCTGCTGCCGGATTTTGCCTATCGCCCCTGGTCGCTGGAGCAGGAGCGGGTGGAGGCCCGCCCCATCAAGGAACCCATCCCTGCCATCGACATCGGCCTGGTGTGGCGCCGCGGCTCGCGGCTCGACTGGACCGCCCGCGAGTTCATCGACATAGCGCGGGATCAGAGCCGGCTGCGGGCCCGCCAGCCGGCCTCCCGCTAGCCAGCACCCTCAGGGTGATCGTCGCGCCGCCATCAAAAATAAGATTCATATGCACTCGATATAGATTTGGCAGATACCTCTGGCGTTAAAAATTGAAATTCTCATTACCACTGCCTTCTCCTACGCTCATGACTGGTTAACAGGATGTTAAGCGCCATTGCGGTATCGCATGGCTCCAGATCATGCAAGGAGAGCAAGATGAAACTGACCCCCCTGACCCTGGCCCTGATCCCCGCCCTGCTGGCAGGCCAGACCCAGGCCGCCCCGACCGAGCTCGGCAAGGGTGAAGGCCAGCTCAATATCGTGGCCTGGGCCGGCTACGTGGAGCGTGGCGAAACCGACAAGAACTACGACTGGGTGACCGGCTTCGAGAAGGAGACCGGCTGCAAGGTCAGCGTCAAGACGGCCGCCACCTCGGACGAAATGGTGGCTCTGATGAACGAGGGGGGCTTCGATCTGGTGACCGCCTCCGGCGACGCCAGCCTGCGCCTCATCGCAGGCGGCAAGGTGCAACCGCTCAATCTGGCGCTCATCCCGAGCTACAGCAAGATAGACCCCCGCCTGCAGAATGCGCCCTGGCACACTGTGGAGGGCAAGCACTACGGCGTCCCCTACCAGTGGGGCGGCAACATCCTGATGTACAACACCAAGGTGTTCCCCAAGGCGCCCGACTCCTGGGGCGTGGTGTTCGAGGAGCAGACCCTGCCGGACGGCAAGTCCAACAAGGGGCGGGTGCAGGCGTTCGACGGCCCCATCCACATCGCCGATGCCGCCCTCTATCTGATGACCCACCAGCCGGCGCTCGGCATCAAGGATCCTTACGAGCTGAACGAGGAGCAGTACAAGGCCTCCCTCGATCTGCTGCGCAAGCAGCGCCAGCTGGTGGGGCGCTACTGGCACGATGCCTTCGTCCAGATAGATGACTTCAAGAACGAGGGGGTGGTGGCCTCCGGCTCCTGGCCCTTCCAGGCCAATGCCCTGATCGCCGACAAGCAGCCCATCGCCACCACTGTGCCCAAAGAGGGCGTCACCGGCTGGGCCGACACCAGCATGGTGCACAGCGAAGCCAAGCACCTCACCTGTGCCTACCAGTGGCTGGAACACTCCCTCAACAACAAGCTGCAGGGGGATCTCGCCTCCTGGTTCGGCTCCGTTCCCGTGGTGCCCGCCGCCTGCGAGGGCAATGCCCTGCTGGGCAAAGAGGGCTGCAAGACCAACGGCATAGAGAACTTCGACAAGGTGCACTTCTGGCGCACCCCCGTCTCCCAGTGCAAGAGCCAGGGGACTTGCGTGCCCTACTATCGCTGGGTGTCCGACTATATCGCCATCCTGGGTGGCCGCTGAGCTTGAGCTGACTGCGCGCAACCCAGCGGGCCGGACAGGAGTCCGGCCCGCACCTCTAGTGACAAGGACGTACCATGACAGCCGTACAATTTGACCGGGTCAGCCGCCACTATGGCGAGGTGAAGGCGGTCGACGACATCTCCTTCCAGATCCCGTCCGGAGAATTTTTCACCCTGCTGGGGCCGAGCGGTTCCGGCAAGACCACCTGCCTACGGATGATCGCGGGCTTCGAGTACCCGAGCGAGGGGGAGATCCGCCTGTTCGGCGAGCCCTGCTCCCGGGTGCCGCCCTATGATCGCAACCTCAATACCGTGTTTCAGGACTACGCCCTGTTTCCCAACATGGATGTGCGGGACAACATCGGCTACGGCCTGATGATCAGGGGAGTGTCCAGGGCAGAGCGTCACCGCAAGGTGGACGAGATGCTGGAGCTGGTGCGCCTGCCCGGTGTCGGCAACCGCAAACCGGGCCAGCTCTCCGGCGGCCAGCGCCAGCGCATCGCCATCGCCCGGGCCCTCATCAACCAGCCGCGCATCCTGCTGCTGGACGAACCCCTGGGTGCGCTGGACCTCAAGCTGCGCGAGCAGATGCAGCTCGAACTCAAAGCGCTGCAGCGCCAGCTCGGCATCACTTTCATCTTCGTCACCCACGATCAGCAGGAGGCGCTCTCCATGAGCGACCGCATCTGCATCTTCAGTCAGGGCAAGATAGAGCAGATAGCCGCGCCGGATACCATCTACGATGCCCCGGCGACGCCGTTTGTGGCCCGCTTTGTCGGCACCGTCAACCTGTTCGAGGGTGAGCAGGCCAAACGCCTGTGCGGCGATGCACGCCAGATGATGGTGCGCCCGGAGCGGATCCGGCTCACCGAGGCCGGCATGCCGGGCTGGTCCGGCGAGATCCGCGAGGTGGAGTACCTCGGCCCCTTCGTGCGCTACCGGGTCAGCCTCGGGGAGCAGCTCGAGCTTATCGTCAACCACCCCAACGAGGGGCAGGCCCGCCTGGCCCGTGGTGCCCGGGTCAGCCTCAGCTGGCCTGAGCAGGCCATCCACCGCCTGAGCGCCTCAGGATCGGGGGCTCAGCCATGAGCCTCCCCCACAGTGCGAGTCTAGCCATGAGCCACGCCACCGAACCTGCACGCTTGCGGCCGCTGCGGCGCCTCTCCACCCTGCTCTACGGCCGTCCCGGCCTGCTACTGGGGATACTGCTCGGGCCGCCCCTGCTCTGGCTCGGCATCATCTATGTGGGCTCCCTGCTGATGCTGCTCTCCAACGCCTTCTTCGGGCTGGACGAGTTCAGCGGTCAGGTACGCCACGAGCTGGGGCTGCAAAATTTCATCGCCCTGCTGCGGCCGGAAAACCTGGACGTCATAGGCCGTACCGTCGGCATGTCGCTGCTGGTGACCCTGGCCTGCGCCCTGCTCGGCTTCCCCATCGCCTACTACATGGCGCGCTACACCAGCGGCAAGACCCGGGCGCTGTTCTATGTGGGCATCATGCTGCCGCTCTGGTCCAGCTATCTGGTACGGGTCTATGCCTGGAAGCTGATCCTGGCCAAGGAGGGGGTGGTGAGCTGGCTGGCGGACAGCCTGGGGCTGGAGTGGCTGCTGGACGGCATCCTCTCCCTGCCGGTGATCGGCGGCCCTTCGCTCTCGTTTTCGCGGCTCGGCACCTTCATCGTCTTCGTCTACGTCTGGCTGCCCTTCATGATCCTGCCCATCCAGGCGGCGGTGGAGCGGATCCCGCGATCCCTCTTGGAGGCGAGCAGCGATCTGGGGGCGACCCCGGCCCAGACCTTCCGCACCCTGATCCTGCCGCTGGCGCTGCCCGGCGTGGTGGCGGGATCCATCTTCACCTTCTCCCTGACGCTCGGGGACTACATCATCCCCGGCATCATAGGCAACTCGACCATGTATATAGGCCAGGTGGTCTACATGCAGCAGGGCACGGCGGGCAACCTGCCCTTCGCCGCCGCCTTCTCGCTGGTGCCCATCCTCATCATCGCCATCTACCTGACCATTGCGAAACGCTTAGGAGCCTTCGATGCGCTCTAATACCTCAATAAAACAGGATCATGGCAGCCAGCCCTCCGGCCTGCTCAAGTACGCGGCCATCGGCGGGCTCTTGTTCCTGCACTTTCCCATTCTGTTTATCTTCCTCTACGCCTTCACCAGCGAGAGCAAGAGTTACCAGTTTCCCCCCCCCCGGACTCACCCTCAAGTGGTTCGAGGTGACCCTCAATCGCCCCGATGTGTGGCGTGCTATCCATCTGTCGCTGGAGGTGGCGGGGCTGGCGACGCTGGCGGCCATGATCCTCGGCACGTTGGCGGCAGGGGCCATTGCCCGCAGCCGCTTCTTCGGCCAGGAGGTGGTGTCACTGCTGCTGGTGCTGCCCATCGCGCTGCCCGGCATAGTCACCGGCATAGCCCTGCGCTCCGCCTACGGCCTGATGGAGATCCCGTTCAGCTTCTGGACCATAGTCATAGGCCACGCCACCTTCTGCGTGGTGGTGGTCTACAACAACGCCCTGGCGCGCTTTCGCCGCACCCACCAGTCGCTGATCGAGGCGTCGATGGATCTCGGGGCCGACGGCTTCCAGACCCTGCGCTACGTCATCCTGCCCAACCTCGCCACGGCGCTGCTGGCGGGAGGCATGCTGGCCTTTGCCCTGAGCTTTGACGAGGTGATAGTCACCACCTTCACCGCGGGCCAGCAGACTACGCTGCCCATCTGGATGTATCAGGAACTGATCCGCCCCCGTGACAGACCCGTCACCAACGTGGTGGCCCTCATCATAGTGGCCGTGACCACCATTCCCATTCTGCTTGCCTACTACCTCACCCGCGACGGCCAGGACGTCGCCGGCAGTGGCAAATAACGACTCAACGCCTGCGCAAGGATGCAACCATGAAATTCTCTACCCAACTCTTGATCGACGGCCAGTTCGTCACCGGTGACGGCCAGGCCGAGCCCATTCTCAACCCGGCTACCGGGGAGCTGATCGCCTCTGTGCCCGAGGCGTCATTCGAGCAGGTGAACCGGGCGGTCAACGGTGCCCAGCGCGCCTTCGCCCAGTGGAGCCGCACCACCCCGGCAAGCCGCAGCACCCTGCTGCTGCGCCTGGCGGATGCCATCGAACGCAACGCCGAGGAGTTCGCGGCGCTCGAATCTCTCAACTGCGGCAAGCCCTACCTGGCGGTGCTGAACGACGAGCTGCCCGCCGTGGTGGACTGCTTCCGCTTCTTCGCCGGGGCGGCCCGCTGCCTGCAGGGACCGCTGGCGGGGGAGTATATCGAGGGGCACACCAGCATGATCCGCCGCGATCCCATAGGGGTGGTGGGCAGTATCGCCCCCTGGAACTACCCGCTGATGATGGCGGCCTGGAAGATGGCGCCGGTGCTGGCGGCGGGCAATACAGTGGTGCTCAAACCCTCCGAGCAGACCCCGCTCACCGCACTGCGCCTGGCGGCGCTCGCCAGCGAGATCTTCCCCCGTGGCGTCATCAACATCGTCTGCGGCCGGGGCGAGAGCGTGGGGGCCCCCCTGGTGGAGCACCCGCTGGTGCGCATGGTGTCGCTGACCGGTGACATCGCCACCGGCCAGAAGATACTGCAGAGCGCCGCCCGCACTATGAAGCGCACCCACCTTGAACTGGGGGGCAAGGCGCCGGTGATCATCTTCGACGATGCAGACCTGGAGGCCGTGGTGGCGGGTATTCGCACCTTCGGCTTCTACAACGCCGGACAGGACTGCACCGCCGCCTGCCGCATCTATGCCCAGGGCAAGATCTACGACAAGTTCGTCGCCGCCATGACGGAGGCGGTGGCCTCCATCAAGGTGGGGAGCCAACGCGAGGAGGGGGTGGAGATGGGACCGCTCATCTCGGACCGCCAGCGCAACCGGGTCGCCAGCTTCGTGGAGCGGGCCCAGAGCAGCGGCCACGTGGAGGTGACCACAGGCGGCAAGATCCGCGCCGGCAACGGCTTCTTCTTCGAGCCGACCCTGATAGCCCATGCCCGCCAGGAGGATGAGATAGTGCGGCGGGAGGTGTTCGGCCCCGTGGTGTCGGTGACCCGCTTTGGCGACGCCGAACAGGTGGTACAGTGGGCCAACGACTCAGACTACGGCCTCGCCAGCTCGGTCTGGACCCGGGATCTGAGCCTCGCCAGCAAGGTGGCCAGCCACCTGCAATATGGTTGCACCTGGATCAACACCCACTTCATGCTCACCTCGGAGATGCCCCACGGCGGCATGAAGATGTCGGGCTACGGCAAGGATCTCTCCCTCTACGCGCTGGAGGACTACACGGTGCCGCGCCACATCATGGTCAAGCTCTGAACATGATTCAGGCTGGCCCCGGGGCCAGCCTGAATGCACAAGCAACTACGCAAATCCCCTGCCAGATACCTCCCCCCTATGACAGCCGCCACAGCCAGTGGTGGTCCAGAACAAGCAGGCCAAACAGCAACATCAGGTGATAGATGGAGAAGCGGAAGGTGCGCATCGCCTGACCGGGGCGATCCGAATACTTCAGCAACCAGCCATGCCAGCAGAACCCGAGGTTCAGCGCCAGGCTGCCGATCAGATAGATCAGCCCGGACATACCGATCAGGTAGGGCAGCAGGCAGACCAGGGTCAGGATCAGCAGATAGAGCAGGATGGCCGTCTTGGTGAACGCTATGCCGTGGGTGACGGGCAGCATGGGAATGTTCGCGCCAGCATAGTCATCCCGTCTGTGGATGGCCAGGGACCAGAAGTGGGGCGGCGTCCAGGTAAAGATGATCATCACCAACAACCAGGGCTCGGCCGAGAGCTGTCCCGTGATACTGGTCCAGCCCAGCAGCGGCGGCATGGCGCCCGCCAGCCCGCCGATGACTATGTTCTGTGGCGTGGCCCGCTTGAGCAACAGGGTATAGACGACCGCATAGCCAAACAGGCTGGCCAGGGTCAGCCAGGCGGTCAGGGGATTCACACCCCAATAGAGCAAGACGAACCCCATCAACGCCAGCCAGAGCGCAAACGCCATCGCAGACTTGGGCCCGATCCGCCCCATGGCGACCGGTCGCCAGCGCGTTCTGCGCATCTGGGCATCGATGCCGTGATCCAGAGAGTGGTTCATGGCCGCGGCCCCGGCAGCCAGCAGCCCTATCCCCGCCAACCCCAGCACCATCTCGTCCAGGGAGGCCTGGGTCGGCTCTGCCAGCAGCATGCCGACCCAGGCGGTCAGCAACAGCAAGGCCACCACCTTGGGCTTGGTCAGCTGGTAGTAGGCCCGCAGCAGCCGAGGGTCGATGAGGCGGGCCAAGGACTTGCTGTTCATGTCTGACTCCTGATCGCCTCAGGCGACAGCGAGGGGGAAAGCCGGGGGCGGGAGAGCCGCCCACGGGCCAGCACACAACACACCAGCAGGTGCGCCGCCACCAGGTTGTGTGCGAGGGCGTTGGCCAACGGCAGGGCCAGGTGGACATTCGCCAGCCCCAAGGCAATTTGCACTAGCAGCAGGGCCAGCAAGAGCCCCCCCAGGAAGCGCAACGGGGCCCCCTGACGGATCAGGGCGAGGGCAAAGCCCCCCACCAGCAGGGCGGTGGCCAGGGCTCCCAGACGATGGGCGATATGGATGGTCTGGCGCGCCTCCTTGCTCAGCACCCCGAACTCATAGCTGGCGTGGCCAAGCGGCAGATGAAAGGCCTCCTCCCAGTTCAACTGCGCCTGCCAGCTCCCCTGGCAGAGAGGCAGCTCGACGCAGGCCATGGCCGCATAGTTCGCCGATGTCCAGCCCCCCAGCGCTATCTGCAGCAGCAGCACACCGCAGGCCGCATTGCCGAGCCAGGGCAAGCCCTGACCGCGGCAGAGGGGGGCGTTCGCGGGGAAGCGCGCAAGCTCGGCCCGATAGAGCCAGAGCAGGGTCAGGATGGTGAACCCACCCAGCAAGTGGGTGGTCACCACCAGAGGGTGCAGCGCCAGCGTCACCGTCCACATGCCCAGCGCCGCCTGCCCAACCACCAGCACCAGCAAGGCCCCAGAGAGGCGACGCAGACGGCCGCCAGCACGCCAGCTCAGCACGAACAGCAGCGCAATCACACAGCCCAGCACACCGGCAAAGTAGCGGTGGACCATCTCGCTGCGCGCCTTGTGAGGCTCCAGCGGCGTATCCGGGTAGAGCTGGGCCGCCCGCTCCATATGCACGGATTGGGGAACGGCCATGGAGCCGTAACAACCAGGCCAATCGGGGCAGGCCAGCCCGGCATCCGTCAGTCGGGTATAGGCACCGAGCACGATGACCAGCACCGCCAGCACGATGGCGATCGATGCGAGCCTCTTCTGTATCTTCATACGCCCCCCCGCTGACGCTTGTAACCGGATGATGGCAGCAGGACACACGACACAGGCCTCAGGTGCGCGTTCATTGCACACCTCGCTGATACTTGAGCAGTTGCTGCAGATCCGACAGCACGGCCTTGCCAAGCAGCGGCCACGCCGCCGTGCTGGCCGGCACCTCGTAGCGCAGGATGGCCAGCCCTTGCGAGTCCACCAGCATCATATCGCCCGCCCGCACAGCTCCGTTCGCCCCACGCGGCGGCGCATCGGCCAGTTGCACCAGATCCAGCTTGTCCAGATTGCGGCCAAGGGCGCTTTGGATCCGCGACATCAACTCGGGCACCTGCTGGCATTGCGCCTCACAACGCCGGGCGGCCAGATAGACCAGTCGCCATTGGTTCTGATGGGGCGGGAGCGGCTGCAACAGATAGACCTCCTGATCCAACCAGGCCCCCTTGTTGCGAGTACCGGGTTCATACCAGCCCTGCCTCAGGGTCAGCGCAGCCAGTACCACAGGCAGCAGTATCACCAGCCCAAAGAGGACAGGCACCTTCCATCTTGACCATGAGTTCATGGGGACAACCTCCTTGTCAGCACCAGCCCCCCCACCAGCATCACCAGCGCCAGCCCAAGCCATTGCACTGCATATGCCCTGTGCTTCTCGGGCGGCATGACATTCGGCTGGTAGTGGTGGAGGAAGGGAGTCTGCCTTTGATAAAAAACGGCGTCAGCGAGGGGCGCGCCGAGGATCTCGCTCAAGGCATCCACCCTGATGGACTGCAGCCGGTTAGGATAGGGGCCGGACTCGATGTTCTGACCCAGCAAGACGCCACCGGGGGCCGTGCGCAGCAGACCGTCGAGATCCAGAGTTGCCGGGATGACGGGACTTGGCAGCTGCTGCCGGCTGGCGGGTGCAGGCACCCAGCCCAGATTGACCAGCAACAAGGGACGGGCATCACCGGCGCGTACCGGTATGATGACGTCGTAACCGATCTCGCCCGCCACCGCCTGGTTGTCCAGCAACCAGACATGAGGGGACACCCATTCGACCTCCCCTCCCAGTGACAGGCCATCCAGTGACTCAAGGTTGCGCCAGTCGATCCGGGCAAGCGCCATTGGCGCCACCTGCTGCGCCACCGCCATCCGTCCCAGCCAGGCCTCTTTCTCCATCCCCCGCTGCCACTGCCAGAGCGACAGCTTGCACAAACCCGCCGTCACAACCAGAGTGAACATCAGTACGATCCAGCGCCTGTGATGCCATGGTCGCTGCTTATCCCATGTTGCCATGTCACGCATATAACGGAGGGCTCCAACATGTTGATCAAGATAGTGCTGGTACTGATGCTGCTGCTCATCATAGGACAGCTGTTTCATGCCCTCTGGTTGATGATGACCACGGGTCACCCCCAGAAGATGTCGGCCCCGCTGGGGCGTCGGGTGTTCTTTTCCCTGCTGGTGGTCGCCATCCTGCTGCTCTCCCTGATGATGGGCTGGCTGGAGCCCAACCCGCGCCCTTACTGATCCCGACCTCAGAGCAGGTAGACGAACACGAAGAGGCAGAGCCAGACCACGTCGACGAAGTGCCAGTACCAGGCCGCGGCCTGGAAGGCGAAGTGGCGCTCGGCGGTGAAGTGATCCTTCAACACTATCCGCAGCCAGATGATCAGCAGGAATACAGTCCCCAGGGTGACATGCAAGCCATGGAATCCAGTCAGGATGAAGAAGGTATTGCCGTAGATGCCGGAGTCCAGTCGCAGCCCCAGATCCCGGTATGCATGGAGGTATTCATAGCCTTGCAGCCACAGGAACGCCAACCCGAGCAGCACGGTCACAAGCAGCATCCCCTTGAGACGACTGCGTTTTCCATTCTCCAGCCCGGTATGAGCAAACAGCAGGGTGACGGAGGATCCGAGCAGGATCAGGGTATTGATGAGGGGGATACCGTGCCAGGGCATGGCCTGGGTCGTGGTCCCTCCCGGGGTCTTGACCATGGGCCAGTGCGCCGAGAAATCCGGCCACAGCAACTGGGCCGTCATCGCCTTGTTGCCCGCGCCGTCCAGCCAGGGCATGGCAAGCTGGCGGGCATAGAACAGCACCCCGAAGAAGGCCAGGAAGAACATCACCTCGGAGAAGATGAACCAGACCATGCCTTGCCGGAAGGATCTGTCCATCTGGGCGCTGTAGAGCCCGGTCATGGACTCCTGGATAATGTGGCGAAACCAGCCAAACAGCATGAAGATCAGCAAGGCAACGCCAGCCATCATCAAATACCGACCGACCCCGGCCTGCTTGCTCGCCACCTCATTGACCAGATGCCCCGCCCCGAAAGCCAGGAAAAACAAGGCCACCGCCCCTATGATGGGCCAGCGGCTCTGGTCCGGGACATAATACGTCTGGTTCACTTTGGCCATGATTATTTCCTCTGCGCCAGCGTCGGGGCTGGGGTGGACTGAGTGATCTCATAGAGTGAATAGGAGAGCGTGATGGTGTTTATGTTGTCGGGCAAATCGGGGTCGACATAAAACTTGAGCGGCATCAGCTTGCTCTCCCCCGCCTGCAACTCCTGACGGTTGAAGCAAAAGCACTCCACTTTCTTCAAATAGGCGGCGGCGGGACCGGGCGAGACCGACGGCACCGCCTGACCAATCATGGTGCGATCGGTGGGATTGAACACCCGATAATTGACCAGCTTCATTTCCCCAGGCCGCACCGACAACCGCGCCGTTTCGCCGCTGAACTGCCACGGCATCTGGGTGTCCGCATGGGCAAGAAACTCGATCTGGATGGTCCGTTTGCTGTCGATCACCGCCCGCTCGGTCGTGGCCGGCTGTACTGCGGTCTTGCCGTTGAGGCCGGTGATCCTGCAAAAGACGTCATACAGCGGCACCAGTGCAAAGGCGAACCCGAACATGACAAACACCACCAAGGCCAGCTTTCTGAGCAGGGGACCGTGATTGACCTGAGCCATATGATCTCCTTACCGCACCTCTGGCGGGGTCTTGAAGCTGTGGTAGGGAGGGGGGGATGAGAGCGTCCACTCCAGCCCCTCCGCCCCTTCCCATACCTGATTGCTCGCCTGCTGCCCTCCCCTGATGCACTTGATCACCCCCCAGACGAACAGCAACTGCGACAACCCGAAGGCGAAGCCGCCGAGACTGATCAGCATGTTGAAGTCGGCAAACTGCAGCGCGTAATCCGGAATGCGACGGGGCATGCCCGCCAGACCGACGAAATGCATGGGGAAGAAGAGCACATTGACCGAAATGAGCGAGCACCAGAAATGCCACTGCCCGAGTCGCTCGTCATACATGTGCCCCGTCCATTTGGGCAACCAGTAATAAGCGGCGGCCAGGATAGAGAAGACGGCGCCGGTGACCAGCACATAATGGAAATGGGCCACGACAAAATAGGTATCGTGATATTGGAAATCGGCCGGGATCATGGCCAGCATCAACCCCGAGAAGCCACCTATGGTGAACAGGGTGATGAAGGCGATGGCGAACAGCATGGGGGTTTCGAACGTCAGGGACCCCCGCCACATGGTGGCCACCCAGTTAAATACCTTCACCCCGGTCGGCACCGCGATCAGCATGGTGGCGTACATGAAGAACAGCTCGGCGACCACCGGCAGCCCAGTGGTAAACATGTGGTGAGCCCAGACCATGAAGGAGAGCAAGGCGATGCTGCTGGTGGCATAGACCATGGAGCGATAACCAAACAGTTTCTTGCGAGAGAAGGTGGGAATGATGCTGGAGACGATGCCAAAGGCCGGCAGTATCATGATGTACACCTCCGGATGGCCAAAGAACCAGAAGATATGCTGGAACAGCACAGGATCCCCGCCCCCGGCCGCATCGAAGAAGCTGGTCCCGAAATACTTGTCCGTCAGCACCATGGTCACCGCCGCCGCCAGGACCGGCATGACCGCGATGAGCAGGAAGGCCGTGATAAGCCAGGTCCAGACAAACAGCGGCATCTTCATCCAGCCCATGCCCGGCGCCCGCAGGTTGAAGATGGTAACGATGACGTTGATGGCTCCCATGATGGAGGAGATCCCCATGATGTGGATGGCAAAGACGAACAGCGCAGTGCTGTTGCCGCTGTATTTGGTCGACAGGGGGGCATAGAAGGTCCAGCCCGAGCTGGGGCCACCGCCCTCCATGAACAGGCTCGACAGCAGGATCAGAAACGCAAACGGCAGGATCCAGAAGCTCCAGTTGTTCATCCGGGGCAGCGCCATGTCCGGGGCCCCGATCATGATGGGGATCAGCCAGTTGGCGAGACCGGTGAAGGCGGGCATCACGGCGCCAAAGACCATGATGAGGCCATGTACCGTGGTCATCTGGTTGAAGAACAGGGGCTCGACCAGTTGCAGCCCGGGCTGGAACAGCTCGGCCCGGATCACCATGGCCATGGCGCCACCGGTGAAGAACATGGTCAGGGCGAACAGCAGATAGAGGGTGCCGATATCTTTGTGATTCGTGGTGTATAGCCAGCGTTTCAGGCCCGATGCAGGTTGGTGGGCGTGCTCGCTGTGCAGGGTATCCGTGATTCCATCACTCATGCTGGCGCCTCACTTGTCCTTGTTTGGATCGACTGGGTTCAGAAGGGGCAGCACCTCTGCAGCCTGAATGACATCACCGGTCTTGTTGTCCCAGGCATTGCGCTCGTATGTCACGACGGCGGCGAGTTCCTGCGCCGTCAGCTGCTTGCCGAAGGGCTGCATCGCGGTTCCGCTCTTGCCATGCAGGACTATGTCCAGGTGCTGGGCTCTTTGCTCTGGCAGCGTCGCCACCTTGCTGCCCTTGAGGGCCGGGAAGATGCCGGGCAAGCCGGTACCCGCGGGCTGATGGCAGGCGGCGCAATAGCCCAGATAGACCTTCTCTCCCAGCTCCATGGCCTGCGGCAGCGTCATGGTCTGGCTGGCCTGATCTTGCTGCTGGGCCTTGGCAGCCGCCTGATCTGCCGCAGTCTTGGCGATCCAGCCATCGAACTCCTCGGCAGGTTTGGCCACCACCACTATGGGCATGAAGCCGTGGTCTTTGCCGCACAGCTCGGCACACTGCCCCCGGTAGGTGCCAGCCTTGTCGATCCGGGTCCAGGACTCGTTGATGTAACCGGGATTGGCATCTTTCTTCACGGCAAAGGCGGGAACCCACCAGGAGTGGATGACGTCGTCCGAGGTCATCAGGAATCGGATCTTCTTGCCGACGGGCAACACCAGAGGCTGATCCACTTCCAGCAAATAGGTGCCGCTCTTGGGTTCGTCGCCCGAGATCTGCTTCTTGCTGGTCGCCAGCAAGGAGTAAAACTCCACCGGATGCTCGAGGTATTTGTAATGCCATTTCCATTGCGAGCCCGTGATGAGCACGGTCAGGTCGGCTTTGGAGGTATCCTCCATCTTCAGCAGTGTCGAGGTCGCCGGTGCCGCCATGGCGACCAGGATCAGCACAGGTATGGCCGTCCATAACAGCTCGATGCGGGTGCTCTCGTGGAATTGGGCGGCCTTGGCGCCGCGAGACTTTCGGTGGTGGACTATGGACCAGAGCATGGCCCCGAAGACGATCAGGCCAATGGCGCAGCAAATATAGAAGATCGTCATATGCAGGTCATACACCTGCTGGCTGATGGCGGTCGCCCCGCGTGTCATGTTGAATGTGATGTCGTTGGCTGAAACACTGCTGCTGGCGAGCCACACCATCCATGCGCCATGGTTGATTGCATTTTTTCCCACATTGCACTCCCTGTGCACGTTAGAAAAGATGGCAAGCATTGACAGCTAAAAGGCTAACCATCTGAAAATAATGCATTTATTAAACTCTCAGTCACACTCAAGTATTAGTCCATATTCTGAAAAAACCAAAGTGATGCCAGCCGACGAAGGACTCGTCAGAGCAGTTGGCATCCTATCCGGGGTAAACGAGGGCGTGCTGGCGGCGGCCATTGCCCCATGGCATCACCCTGAACGGCCCAATCACAAGATATATCCGGTAGCGAGCGGCCAGGGCCGCGCGACAAAAGATAAGGGGGCCAGATAGGCCCCTCGTTCATCTGTGGCGACCAGCGGCGTCTTCTCGTACCGCCGTGGTCATCTCTTCGCTGTCAGGCCATGGACGCCGGTTTGTCCAACAGCCGGGCCAGCAGGCTACGTAGCAGCTTGATCAGTGCAGGCTTGCCAGCAACGCCCAACGTCTTTGCCAGCTCGGCCCAGGGCACATACTGCCAGATGGGGGCGATCAGCAGCCGACGCTCGTCAGGGAGCAGTTTATCCAGCACAGTCACCCGACTGGCCAGCCAGCGTTGCAGGCTGGCTTGGCACAGCTCGAACGGCTTGTGATGATGGGCAAAGCAGTCGAGCTCCTGATACTCGAACTCATCCAGTTCGGGCGCCTCTACGGCCAGGCCACCTCTCAGACATAGCCAGACCAGTTCGGGCTCCAACCCCTTGAGTTCTCCCGCCAGCAGGGTGGGCAACTGGCTCACGAAGCGCCGTCGCCATTGAGCCAGCTCCGAATCGAGCTCCGCTTTCAGTGGTTTGAGCAACAAGGCCGCATGGCTGCCGCTGGCTGCATCCCGCTGCAGGCCGATGCGCAATACCGTCAAGCCCCCCTTGAGCCAGAATGGCAGCAGATCGGGACTTGCAGAAAAGGCTGACCCCAGATAGTCGTATCCCTGCGTGCGGTAGTGTGTTTCCAACTGCGCCAGCAACAGAGAACCCAGCCCCAAGCGATGCAAGGTGGGATGAATGGCGATGCGCATCACCCTGGCATAGGTACGCTCCCCTGCCGTGATGAAGCCGGCGTGTGCCAGCAGCGACTGGGGCAGCAGATGACCGCGGGGACGTCTTCGCCCGGCCCAGATGTCATGAGCGAGCGCAGGCGCTATGTTTCCTTCCCGGGCCACCAGGGCAACACCGAGCAGCTCCCTCTCCTGCTCCAGCAGGTGGATGTCGAGATCGGGGCTCTCCAGCAAATACCGCAGATCGCTGGGGCTGGTCTGATAATGGGCCAGGACGAGCAGGCCGAACACCCGATTGAGCAGCGCCTCATCCCCGGCCAGCGCCTCCTGCGCCAACCTGCGCCAGCTTGGTGCTTTCGGGGGAGCCGGTGCCACTATGTCGGCATTGAGGCCGAGCAGCCGGAAGATCAGCGGCTCCAGCGGATCATGCCGGCTCCAGCGGATGGGTTCCGCCAGATGCAGCTCCTGCCAATCCGGGGTCTGCCTGTCGAGCACCCGCTTGAAACGCAGATGAAAACCACGTCCCGTCCCCTCATAGCCGTGCTCGGTGGTGGCAAACACTATGCGGCTGTGACGGGCCAGGATGGCCTCCAGCAGAGGCGTCGGAATGGCGGCGGCCTCATCCACCAGCAGCAGATCCGCTTGCATATCACCCTGAGCCACTCGGTCTGGCGACACATAGGTCAGGCCCGCCAGCCGCTCTGGCGTATCTGCCAGCGCGGCCGAAGCATGGGCAAAGAGCGTGGCGACGGTCGCCTGGGAAGGAGCCGTCACTACTATCCGCAGGCCGGGATCCTGACGCAGCAGATCGGCGCTGGCTAGCCCCAGCAGCGCACTCTTGCCGCGGCCACGATCCGCGCTCAGCACCAGCGGACGGCGACGATGACCATGCAACACCTTGTGAATGGCTGGCAGCGCACGGGCTTGATCGGTGCTGAGTGGCCGGCTTGCGTCAAGAGGACACCAGGGCTCACCGCCGATGGGAGGGTTCAAAGAGAGGGCAGGATCCCCTGTCAGCAGCCGCACCAGGCGGGCGATAAAACCATGACCCGCCAGCTTTGCACCCTCAGGCTGGGCGACCAGTCGCAGCCTGTCCGGATCCGGGTAGGCTGGCCACGCCGCTCTGGGAGGAGTCAGCAGCAGCAGCAGACCACCGGCGCGCAGCGTCCCCGCCAGGGCACCGAAGGCATCGGGATGAAAACCGCTGAAGGCGTTGAACACCAGGGTATCGCACTCCTGACCGAGCCGTTGTAGCGCCTTGGCGGCAGGCAGTGGCTTATGGCGTTCGGGGCCATCCCCCAGCCAGAAGACAGCCTCCCCCAGCAAGGGTTCGGCGCGGGTGATGCAATCGGCTTCGATCCCTTCCAGCCAGATCAGGCGACGCTCACCGGTGCGAGCGAGAGCCTGACGCAACAGATCCACCTCGGCTGGGGTCATGAGGCTGAACTGTCGCCCGCTTTGACGCGAGGTTCAAACATGCGCTCCCCCATCTGATCGATGAAGGTATGGGCTTTTTGCACCATGAAGCGCTCGGCGTCGGCTGGGTTGGCGAACAGATCGGAGCGGATGAAGCGATGAGTCTGCAGCACACCATCCACATCCTTGGTGATGCGCCCTGCAAGCCGGAACTGCCCTCCTTCCGCCATGGGTTCGGGATAGATGAGATAGCCGGCGTATTCGGTGGGTGTGACATCAACTATCTGGGCGGCTTGCCCCTTGAACAGGGCACTGAATAGTTTCTTGAGCATGTTCATCTCCTCTCTGATGGTTGCATTCTCCTCAAGGGGGGAATCACTGGCAAGCAGGGGATCTTATTACCATTCGTTCTTTGCACTACGAACCATTCTCATTTAGATTTCATCTCATTCCAGCATGAGGTCCACTATTATGTACGTGTGTTTGTGCCGCGGCATCACAGATAACCAGATCCGCAAGGCGGTACAGGCAGGCAAGACCGAGTTCAGACAGCTGAAACAGTCGCTGGAAGTCGGTGCCCAATGTGGCAAGTGCGTGCGCATGGCGATGGAGATCATCGCCACCGAGATCGACAAGCTGGAGTCGGAGCAGGCGCCCCTTTATTACGAAGTAGCCTGAAGCGCCTCTTCCCGACCCCTCACCTCATCGAGCGGATGCTCTCCCTTGCAGGGGAGCCGATTCGCCATCTTCTTATGGTCATTTTTCTCGACTACGCTCTAGTGATCGGTGCCCTAGGCTCGAATACGAGGAGTAATGTCGATGAAAGGAGATCCCAAAATCATTGCCCACCTCAACAAGGTGCTGGCCAATGAGCTGGTTGCCATCAACCAATATTTCCTGCACGCCCGCATCTACGATGACTGGGGCCTCAAGGGGCTTGGGCACAAGGAATATCATGAGTCCATCGATGAGATGAAACACGCCGATGAGCTGGTCAAGCGAGTGCTGTTTCTGGAAGGACTACCCAACTTGCAGGATCTGGGCAAGCTGCGCATCGGTGAGACAGTCGAAGAGATGTTACGCTGCGATCTGTCACTGGAAATGGATGCCATTCCCGACCTGAAAACGGCCATCACCTATGCCGAGTCCGTCCATGATTACGTCAGCCGTGACCTGTTCCAGGATATCCTGGAAGACGAGGAGGAACACGTCGACTGGCTGGAAACCCAGCTCGATCTCATCGCTCGCATCGGCCTGGAAAATTATCAGCAATCCCAGCTTCATAGCGAATCATCCTGAGTACGGATGCCATCAAGACCTGCCCCCAACCCGCCAAGGCGGGTTTTTTTCTGGGCCGCCAGCTTCAAGCCCAGGCATGAATTTGAAACATACGGGCATTACTCTCTGCCAGGCAGGGCCAACCGGGTTGTTTCCGTCAGCCAACCCCCTTCACGATACTGGGCGCACCGCCGGATCCGGCGAACGAGGCACAGCCCCAAGCCGGATTGAACCATTGCAGTGATCACAGTTACGATGCAGGGCAAAGCAGCGGGCGCCGCTTTCGATTAGGATACTGCCCTATTCCCATCACTTTGCTACGGATGATTTCCATGGAACTGATTGCACGTGAGATGGCGCCCCACAAGCGGGTAGCCCTGGTGGCTCACGACAACATGAAGACCCCATTGCTGAACTGGGTGCT
This sequence comes from Aeromonas sp. S16(2024), assembly GCF_041403065.1. Lineage (NCBI taxonomy): Bacteria > Pseudomonadati > Pseudomonadota > Gammaproteobacteria > Aeromonadales > Aeromonadaceae > Aeromonas > Aeromonas sp. S16(2024). The sequence goes on from NZ_JBGLQX010000019.1 coordinate 46,445, forward strand.
GCGCCGCAAGGAGGAGCTCAAGCTCCACCACCTCTATGCAACCGGCACCACGGGCACCCTGCTCGGCAAGAAGGCACAGCTGCCCATCACCTGCCTCTTCTCCGGCCCCATGGGGGGCGATCAGCAGCTCGGCGCCCTGATTGCCGAGGGCAGGATCGACGTGATGATCTTCTTCTGGGATCCCCTCAATGCCGCGGCGCACGATCCTGACGTGAAGGCGCTGCTGCGCCTCGCGGCTGTCTGGAACATCCCGGTCGCCACCAACGAAGCGACGGCGGACTTCATCATGGACAGCCCGCACATGCAGCAGGCATTCAGCGTACAGGTGCCCGACTACGCCGGTTATCTCAAGGCAAGAACCGAATAGCTATCAACCAGATAGCAAAGAGCCGGACAGTGTCCGGCTCTTTTGTCTGAAGGATGGTGGCGGCTCAGCGCTGAAAGCTCTTCTGGGCGAACTTGGGTCTGGCATTCATGATCTGCTCCACCTGTTCGTCACTCATCTTGCCGCGCGACAGCCCCAGCACCTTGTAGGTGAGCAGCGGCCGAGCAGGCAGCGCAATCATCAGGGCGCGGATCTGGTTTTCGTCCTCCTTCTCTCGCACCGGCTTGCCATAGGCATAGGTGAGCACCCCGGCATCCATCAGGTTTTTGACGGCAGGCTCGGTGATCGGCAGGTTTATGACGCTTTTGCGTTGCAGCACGAACTCGCGCAGCACCGCCTTCTCGTTGAAGTCGAGGAAGCCTATCATCTGGGCCAGCTGATCCTGTTGACGGCGGGATTGCCACTCGTCACAGGCCCATTCCCAGGCGATCAGGAAACCCTGGCTGCAGAAGTAGGAGATGGCGATCAGCATGCCGACCCCCAGCCAGGCGGCGTGAGCCGTGGCCCACTGACTGACGGCGCCTTTCATCAGCCCGGCCGGGAACAGCAATATGATGCTGCAGCAGAGCAGCAGCCAGACCATCAGCCAGTTGAGGCGATTCAGCTGATAAAAATGTTGGATCCACCGTTTCATCGTTCACCCTTCCCAAGTCAATGTGGACAGTAGTCAACTCATAGCAATCCCTGTGCCAAGGCGAGGATCCTGTGGGCGGGATCCGGATCCTGGCGAGCAGACTGGTGGAATTGGTCGCTGGCCAGGTTACATCCCCTTACAAGTTGCCGGGGGATGAGCCGCCATTTTCCTTGTGGGGTGACCCGTCTCCTGGTAAAAACCCCGCACTGTCATTGGGGAGTAGCAACCCGCCCGAAATCCGGGCCGGGCTCATGTCAACATTCTTGGATCTGCCGATCCATGGCATGGGCGGCGATAGCATCTATCGTCCTGCAAGACCTTTGGCCTCGATACGCAAGCCAGCCGGGCGAGCCGTATCGGGTCCATCGGTTGTTCTGCTCGCCTGGCGGTTGCCCATTATGCTGATCACCCTGCTGTTATTTCTGCTCTCTGCCGCCACCATCTACCTGGCCTGCGACTATTTCGTCAACGGTATCGAATGGACCGGCCATCACCTCAAGTTCTCCCAGAGTGCCACCGGCTCCCTGCTGGCGGCCCTCGGCACTGCCTTGCCCGAATGCATAGTCACCCTGAGCGCCCTGCTGATGGGGGATGCCCCCGCCCAGCAGCAGATTGGGATAGGCGCCGCCCTCGGCGGCCCCCTGGTGCTCTCCACCATAGGCTATGCCGCCGTCGGCCTGACCCTGCTGCTGTGCATGGGCCCTGAGCACAGGGTCATCAATGGCGAGGTGCAGCGCGAGACTGGTCGGGATCAGGCCTGGTTTGTCGGCATCTTCCTGGTGGCGGTGGCCCTCGGCATGGTGGCCTTCACCGGCAAGACCTGGCTGGCCCCGCTGTTCGTGCTGGCATACCTCCTCTATGTGCGGCGCGAGCTGAAACAGACCGACAGCCACGAGACCCAGTTGCCCTCCCCCCTCAAGCTGGATCCCAAGACCGGCATCCCGGCCCTTCGCAAGGTGCTGCTGCAGACCCTGGGAGCCCTGGTGGTTGTCGCGCTGGCGGCCCAGCTGTTTGTCCATCAGCTGGAGAGCATGGGCGAGCTGTTCGGCCTCTCCCCCGTGCTGGCGGCCCTGCTGCTGAGCCCGGTGGCGACCGAGATGCCCGAGCTGATGAACGTGCTGATCTGGGTGCGGCAGGGCAAGTACCGGCTGGCGCTGGCCAACATCTCCGGCGCCATGATGATCCAGGGCACCATTCCCAAGGCGTTCTGCCTGCTGTTGACCCCCTGGTTGCTCGACAGCACCATGCTGGTCTCCTCCCTGGTGACCCTGCTGGCGGTGGCTCTGCTGTGGTGGGGCTTCAGCCGTGGGCGGATGACGGCGGGCAGGCTGGCCTGCGTGGGGCTGGTGTATCTGGGTTTCTGCGGCTGGCTGATGGTGAGCTGAAGGCACCTGGCATCTGAACATGGCGCCATCAGCAAGGGCAGGATCGGATCCTGCCCTTTCTTCATGGATTTAGGTTCGCGGGTTGAACCCCGGGATCAGAACTGCTGGAACCAGCGCTGGATCTGGGCCGGATCCTTGCTCTGGGTCAGGGAGAGCATCAACAGGATACGCGCCTTCTGCGGGTTCAGGGTGCCGGCGGCCACGAAGCCGTACTTGGCGTCGTCGATCTCGGCATCCAGGGTGGTGGCACCGGTCGGCACGCGGGCGGAGCGCACCACACGGATGCCGTCCTTGCTCGCCTTGGCCAGGGTGTCGAACAGGCTGTGATAGAGGTTGCCGTTGCCCACCCCGGCGCTGACGATGCCGTCAAACTTGGCATCCACCATGGCCTTGGCCGGCAGATCGGTGGCGTTGGCATAGTTGTAGACGATGCCCACTTGCGGCAGCTTGTCGAGCTTGCTCACGTCGAATGGAGTCTTGCTGGTGTGCAGGCGGGCCGGGCTGCGCTGGTAGTCGATCTTGCCGTTGTGGATGTAACCCAGCGGGCCGAAGTTGGGGGCGGCGAAGGTCTGCACCCCTGTGGTGTTGGTCTTGGTGACGTCCCGGGCGTCCAGCACTGTGTCGTTCATGGCGACCATGACGCCACGGCCCTTGGAGCTGGGGTCGGAGGCGGTAACCACGGCGTTATACAGATTCAGCGGGCCGTCGGCACTCATGGCGGTGGAGGGGCGCATGGCACCCACCAGCACCACCGGCTTGTCGCTCTTGACGGTGAGGTTGAGGAAATAGGCGGTCTCTTCCATGGTGTCGGTGCCGTGGGTGATGACGATCCCATCCACGTCATCCTTGGCCAGCAGCTCGTTGACCCGCTTGGCCAGCTTGAGCCACACCTCGTCGTTCATGTCCTGGGAGCCGATCTTGACCACCTGCTCCCCCTGCACCTCGGCCACGTTCTTCATCTCGGGCACGGCGGCGATCAGGGTCTCGATGGCTACCTTGCCTGCCTCATAGTTGGATTGGGTGGCGGACTGCCCCGCACCGGCTATGGTGCCACCGGTCGCCAGAATATGAACCTGCGGCAGGGCCATGGCCAGGGGGGATAGGGTCATGCCGAGGACGACGGCGAGCAGGGTCTTGCGGATAGGGTGAGTCATGCTGCAATCCTTTTGGGTTAGTTGACCGCAGCATTTTCATCCAGTTTAGATCGTTTTTAAGTGATCGCTCTCAACAATAGAAACAAGCAAACAGAATATTGGTCTGATTTTTACCCATATAGGGATAAATCACTCCGCGCTGAATCCCTGAGCTTCGATCAGCGCGATCAACTCGGCCTTGCTCAGTTCGCTCTCGATGACGGCCTTGCGGCTGCCAAAATCGACCCGGGCCTGGCTGACAGCGCTCTGGGCCAGCAGCGCCTTCTGCAGGCTGGCGGCGCAGCCACCGCAGGACATGCCGGAAACGGTGAGTTCTATGGTCATGGGATCTCTCCTCTGTGGATGTGCCGTCAGCCTAAAGCTGACGCCCGCGGCAAGGTCAAGCCCTAGCGGGCCACCACGGATTCACGCACCACCAGACGCCCCTGGAATTTCTGCTGCTCATCGGCCGGTCGCAGACTCTGCGCCAGCTGTGCTTGCAACACTCGCACGCTCTCCTGGGCCAGCCGCTCACTCGGGTATTCGATGCAGGTCAACGGCGGGGTCAGCTGGCTCGCCAGGGAGGAGCCCTCCAGGCTGATGACGGAGACATCCTGAGGGATATGGAGGTTGAACTCGCGCAACAGCCTCATGGCGTCGGCGGCCTGGGCATCTTGCTGCACCACCAGCGCCGTGAAGGGCAGGTAGCGATTGAGCAGGCCGAGCAGCGCCTGCTGGTTGTCGGTACCGTCGATCACCAGCTGGCTGTTATAGGGCAGAGATTGCTGCTGAAGTGCCTGCTGATAACCCTGGATGGCGCTCTTTCCGGCTGGGGACAGTTTGTCATCCAGCATCAGCACCAGCTGGCGATGACCCTTGCCGAGCAGGAAGCGACAGGCGCTCTCGGTGGCGAAGGTCAGGTCATAGCTGAGGTTGAGGTTGGCGGTGTCGCTCACCCCATCGAGCTGAATGAGGCGCGGGTCTGGATTCAGAGGCTGTTTGGTACCAAGCACCAGCACTCCGTCACAACGGCCTCCCAGCAGTTCATCGACCGCTAGCTGCTGTTGCTGCGCCTCGTCGGCAAAGCGCACCAGCATGCTCTTGCCCGTCTTGGCCAAGGCCCCTTCCAGCAACGGCAGCATGCTGGCCAGACGATTGCCAAGCTGGGGGGAGAGGATGATGCCCACACAATCCGTCGCCTGGGTCGCCAGGGAGCGAGCCGTGGCATTGGGTCGGAAATTCAGCTGCTCGGCGGCTTGCAACACGGCCAACCGGCTCTCTTCACGCACGCCGCGCGAGCCGCTCAGGACGCGGGAAACGGTGGCTTTAGACACATTCGCGAGGCGCGACACATCGGTAATATTGGCCATGGCTTCATCAACGGTAACCGGTTAACAGGCCTCCATCCTAGCACAGGCCAGCGACCTCCGGTAAGGGCCGGCACTCTGGTCAATGGAAAAGGGGGGCCCTTGCCCCCCTCTGCCAATCTGGCTTCCATCAGAAGTAATATTTGAAACGCACCCGGCCACCGTAGCGGTTCATGTTGTCCACCTCGCCGCTGTCGACATTCAGCTGGGACCAGTAGGCTCCCAGATAGATATCGAAGTTGTTCAGGTCCAGCACGCTCGGGATCTTGTAGGAGGCGTAGACGGTGTTGATGGTGTGCTTGCCCACCATCTTGCTGAAATCGGCGCTGGTGTTGTTCAGATTGGCGCTGCTGATGTCGTTGATGGCGTAGACGTAACCCAGGCCGGCATTGTGCCAGAGCAGGTTGGCGCCCAGGGTGGTATCGGTTTCAGCCTCGGCATCCATGCGGGCCAGGTTGGCATTGATGACCAGGGCATCCTGGGTCCAGCTGGTGGTGAGGCCATAACCCATGCGATCGGACACCGAGACGTCGTCGCTGGTGACGATGGCGTCGCTGATCACGTTGCCCTCGGCCCCCAGGGCGACCTTGAGGTTCTCCCCCTTCCAGGCGATGACGGGACGAACAATGATGGAGTCTTTGGCCTTGGTCAGCGCATAGCCATGGTATTGCTGGCCTGCAAACAGATTGGTGCGATCTCCGATCAGGGTGGAGAGCTCCAGATACCAGTTGCCCGTCTCCTTGTTGAGCAGCAGCTGGCCTCCCTTGCCAGCCCGGCCACGACCCTCCTTGAGCATGTAGACATAACCATTGCCATCGGAGTAGAGGTCGTTGGCGCTGTCACCGGAATGCTCGACAAAGATGTCCTGACCCAGCGGGAACATGTCATAAGCCTCGAAGCGGCCGACCTTCATCCCCCAGTTGCTGCGCTGGCCGAACCCCAGGTAAGCGTCATCGGCACCGGCACCGCCATTGGTGCCTATGGTGGGCTGGATCTGGATCTGGCCATAGCGACCATCTTCCAGCTCCCGTACCCCGAGGAAGTTCAGCAGCAGGCGACCATCTTCGTCCCAGCGATCGGTGCGGGTCTCGCTGGTCTGCCCCAGCACGTTGCCACGGGTGGTGTTGGATGCGTTCAGGTTGATCTCCGCATCGCCCCCCAGGCTCAGGCGCCCGAAGTCCGTGTTGGTCTCCACCACGGCGCTGGCCATGAAAGGGGTGCTCAGGGCCAGGATGGCAAGGAGCTGGGCGGACAGGTTTGTCAGTTTCATTATTATCATTCCTTGAGTTTTATGTTTTTGATATACAAGCACTTATTTATCTGTCTCCCTGAAGGGAGGACAAATTCGGGCATGCCTTTCCCCCATCGCGACGCAATGTGGGGCAAAGGGCATGGATCAAATCGGGTGGGGGCTAGGGCCCGAGGCTGTGTCTCAGCCCCTGACAGGCATCGCCCGCCGGGGCAGGCGAGTCGGCGCGCTCTCCTCGGCCACGGCTCAGATGGCCCATGTGGTGGCTCCTTCGACGCAGCTCGGCAGCCAGGCGGCGCCGCGTACCCCGCTGCTGTCTCCGTAGCGGGCAGGCACTATGGGGGTGAGGCACTGCGCCGAGAACAGGTAGGGGATCACTGCCGCCGGCAGATCGCGATAGAGGGAGGCGATGTTGGAGAGGCCGCCCCCCAGTACGATGACATCCGGATCCAGCACATTGATCAGGCTGGCGACGCTGCGGGCCAGGGCATGGATGAAGTGGTCATAGTGGACCCCTGCCTCCACATCCCCCTCGGCGGCAGCCGTGATGATCCCAAGCGGCGACAGCCCGCGGCCGTGGCGTTCCACGAAACGGCCGGCAAACCCTGTCCCGGAGACGAACCGCTCGATGCAGTTGCTGCGCCCGCAGTAACAGGGCTGGGTTGGGCCATCAAGCGCCGGATCGTAGCCGGGCAGCGGATTGTGACCCCACTCCCCGGTGATGGCGTTGGGACCGACGACGAGCTGGCGATTGACCACCAAGCCGCCACCACAGCCGGTGCCGAGGATGATGCCAAACACTACCCTGCCCGCCTCTCCCGCCCCGTCGACGGCCTCCGAGAGGGCGAAACAGTCGGCGTCATTGGCGAGCCACACCGGCTGGCCCAGTGCCTGGGTCAAGTCTCCTTTAAGGTCTTGTCCGTTGAGAAACAGACAGTTGGCATTCTTGATGCGACCCGTCTGCGGGTCGATCGCCCCGGGCAGCCCTATGCCGATGGTGAAGACGCTGTCCATCGCCTGCCGTATCTCCCTCACCAGCTCGGTGATGGCCGCCAGGAAATCGCCGTACCCCGTGGTCGGGGTCGCGATACGCTTGCGCAGCAGGCTGACGCCCTGGCCATCGAGCAGTTGAGCCTCGATCTTGGTGCCCCCGATGTCGAGTCCGAGTCGCAACATGATCGTCTTCCTCAGGCAGCCAGCTTGCGGTGCAGCTCGATGAGCTCGGTGACCAGCTCTCGGGCCAACATGGCGGTCATCAGGTGGTCCTGGGCGTGGACCAGGATCAGCGTGACCGGGATCTTGCCCTCCCCCTCATCCGCCTCGATCAGCCGAGTCTGTACTGCATGGGCGGCATTGGCGGCCTCGGCGGCCTGGCGCAACAGATCGTCAGCCTCCGCAAACTGGCCGGCCCTGGCCTGGCGCAGCGCCTCGAAACAGAGGCTGCGGCTCATGCCGGCATTGATGATAAGACCCATGACGGTCTCTTCCAGATCGAACATACACACTCCTTGATGATGGGCGCCGGCCCTGGGGCTGGCGCTCTTTATAGGGGGTCAGGTGACAGAATAATCAGTCAAAGCCATTCTCACGGGCGGCGGTGGCAAACCACTGGCCGCTCTTCTTGATACGCCGGGTCTGGCTTTCCAGCTCCAGCTCGATGAAGCCGTAACGGTTCTTGTAGGCATTGCTCCAGGACCAGTTGTCGATGAAGGTCCAGAGGTGATAGCCCCGGCACTGGCAGCCCTCCGACAGCCCCTTGTGCAGCCAGATGAGGTGATCCCGGATGAAGCCGATGCGGTAGTCATCCTGGATCTGGCCATCTTCTCCCTTGAACCTGGCCTCCCCCTCGACCCCCATGCCGTTTTCGGAGATGTAGCTCGGGATGTTGCCGTAGTGGTCGCGCAGGTTGACCAGGATGTCGTAGATCCCCTGCTCGTAGATCTCCCAGCCCCGGTGCGGGTTCATCTTGCGCCCCGGCATCTCGTAGTAGTCGAATAACCACTCCGGCATGAAGGGGCTGGCAGGATTGACCGCGTGACTGCGCGCCTTGACCCGGCGCGGCTGGTAGTAGTTGACCCCCAGCAGGTCTATCTTGCCGGCCGCCAGCAGGGCGGCATCGCCCGGCTCGCAGGCCGGCAGCTGATCGTATTCCCGCAGCAGCTCGACCAGCTCGGCGGGGTATTCCCCCTTGACCGCCGGATCCAGGAAGCTGCGGTTGAACATCAGATCCGCAATGTTGGCCGCCTTCAGATCCGCCGGGTGTTGCGAGCGCGGATAGGAAGGGGTCAGATTCAGGATGATGCCGATCTGGCCATCCTGGCCTTGGTCGCGATAGGCCTGCACCGCCTTGGCGTGAGCCAGCATGGTGTGATAGGCCACGGTGGCGGCGCGGCGAAAGTCCACCACGTTCGGATAGTGGAAGTCGTAGAGGTAACCCCCCTCCACCGGCACGATCGGCTCGTTGAAGGTGAACCAGTGTTTGACCTTGCCCCCGAACAGCCTGAAGCAGGTCTCGGCAAACTCGGCGTAAGCCTCTATCACGTCCCGGCTTTCCCAGCCCCCCAGCGCCTGCATGCTCATGGGCATGTCGAAGTGGAACAGGCAGATAAAGGGCTCGATCCCCTCGGCCTTGAGCTCGTCGAGCATGGCGTCGTAGAAGGCGACAGCCTCCGGGTTGGGCTCCCCCCGGCCAGCCGGGATCAGCCTGGACCAGGCGATGGAGGTGCGAAAGCTGTTGTGACCAAGCTGCTTCAGCAGACGGATGTCATCGCGAAAATGCTCATAAAAACCGGAGGTCTGCGCCGGCCCTATCTGCTGATGGAAACGGTTGGGGGACTGCTCGAACCAGTGATCCCAGATGGTTGGGGCCTTGCCACCCTGGAGGCTGGCGCCTTCGGCCTGAGCGGCGGAGGAGGCGCTGCCCCACCAGAACTGTTCAGGAAAACGGTATTGCATCTCGTGTTACTCCAAGCTTGAAAAAAGAGGCCGCCAGGCGGCCCCGGCAGGCAATCAACGAGTGGCGGCGGCCAGCTCCGGCGTTTTCGGACTCTCTTCCTGCTCTTCCTGTTTGAGCAGGGTGCGCTCATAGGCTTTCAGGAAGGGGTAATACATGGCAGCGGCGGAGCACATGCAGAGCAGGCTCAGCACCATGGGGCTGATGGCCCAGTTGGCGGCCCAGGAGGCGCCGATGGGGCCGGGGGTGGTCCAGGGAGTGAGAGAGACAACCCGCTCCACCAGACCTATATCCAGAGCAAACCAGGCCAGGGTGGCGTTGATCATGGGTACCAGGATGAAGGGCAGGAAGAACACAGGGTTCATCACTATGGGCGCACCGAACAGGATGGGTTCGTTGATGTTGAACAGGCCAGGCACCACGCCCATCTTGCCGATGGATCTCAGGTGGGCGGCCTTGCTGCGCAGCAGCAGGAAGGCCAGCGGCAGGGTGGAGCCGACGCCACCGATCAACAGGTAGTGATCCCAGAAGCCCTGCAGGAAGATGTGGGGCAGCGCTTCACCGGCCGCCATGGCGGCCTGGTTGTTGGCCAGATTGGCCATCCAGAACGGGTTCATGATGCCGGTGACGATCAGGGCACCGTGGATCCCCGCGAACCAGAGCACCTGGCACACCAGCACCGCCAATAACATGGCAGGCAGGGAATCGGAGGCCGCCACCAGCGGCTTGACCAGCGACATGATGGCCTCCGGCAAAATCATGCCGGTGGTGCTCTCCAGGATCAGGTTGAGCGGGTGCAGGGTCAGGATGATCACCAGCACAGGGATCAGCACCTCGAACGAGCGGGCGACCCCCGTCGGCACCTGGGGCGGCAACTTGATGGTGATGTTGTTGCGCTTGAGGAAGGCATAGACCTCGGCCGCATAGATGGCGGTGATCAGGGCCGTGAAGATCCCCTGGCCGGAGAAATACTGCATGGAGATGGCACCCTCCTTGACGGGGGCGGCCACCAGCATGAAGGACATCAGGCAGAGCAGGCCTGTGGTGACGGGGTCCAGACCGTTCTGCCGCGCCAGGCTGGCACCAATTCCCACCGAGATGAACAGGGTCATCAGCCCCATGCTCAACTGGAACGGCAGCAGCAACTGGGACTGATAGGTGGCCGAGAAGTCGAGCCAGGCACGGGCAAATCCCCATTGGGTCTGTGGTGAGAAGGGGGGGAAGATGAACACCAGCATGAAGCTGCCGACGATCATGAAGGGCAAGGCGGCGATGAAGCCGTCACGGATCGCCTGCACGTATTTCTGCTGGCCGATCCGGCCGGCCAGCGGGCTGACCCGGTTCTCAATGGTACTGACAAAGCGCTCGTAAAGGGTGTTCATGAAGGTTTCCTTGTGACATTCACTGGTTGGGGTCTGCGCATCAGCCGATCAGGGTGAGGGCATGGTCGAGGACCTTGTCACCCCGTTGCATGCCGTAATCCATCATGTTGATGGTGTCGACAGGCACGCCATGAGCCGAAGCTCGCTGCTGCAACTCGGCCTGCATGTATTTGACCTGGGGCCCCAGCAGCACCACCTGGTAGTGGGGCATCTGCAGATCGAACTCTGCCGCACCGAAGGCCTGTATCTCGGCGTCCAGTCCCCGCTTGTTCGCCTCCTCTTTCATCTTCTTGACCAGCAGGCTGGTGGACATGCCGGAAGAGCAGCACAACATGATTTTTTTCATTTCCCGATTCTCCAGACGTTCGTAACGGATGGCGCATTCTGGATCGAACGGATTCTTTTTGGAAACCGGTTTCCAAAAAGAATCCGTTGATGTGTGAGCGGGATCGGGATTTTCCGGTTCAAGGGGTCGGGAAGTGTGAGCGAGGTAATGAAATGGCAAAATGGTCGCGGATATTACGGAAACAAAACCACAAAGCCGTCAAAATGGCGCCCAAGCCCCGTGATGACAAGGGGCATCAGGATGACAAGGAACCGAATAACGTGATGAATCTGCAATGGATGGCAATGCTGGTCGGCATGATAGAGCAGCGCATGGTACCGTTTGCCAACTGGCTGACCCGCAGTCGCCATGTGCTCTCCTTGCGCGATGGTTTTCAGCTGGCCATGCCCTTCGTCATCGTCGGCAGCCTGCTGGTCCCCATCCTCTATCCTCCCATCGCCCCCGACACGCCGCACGCCTTCGGACAGTGGCTGCACTGGCTGGCGCGGGCGCTGCATCCTTTCCTGTTTCCCGTCTACTCCCACACCCTGGGGTTGGTGGCGCTGATCATCGCGTTTGGGGCGGCGTCCAGCCTCGCCAAGGCATACGAAATGCCGGAGCGCCTTTGCGGTCTGGGGGGCTGCATGGCCTTCCTGATGCTGATCGACTTTCGTTCGCTGCAACCCGGGGTGTTTGGCTATCTGGGGGGGGCCGGGATCTTCACGGCCTTGCTGATGGCGTTCTACTCGGTGGAAGTGACCCGGTTCTTCTATCGCCGGGGCTGGTACATCCAGATGCCGGACGAGGTGCCGGTGATGACCCGCCGGGGCTTTCAGCTGATAGTGCCGCTGCTGTTCATCATGCTTTCGCTGAGTCTGCTGCGGCTCTGGTTGCAGCAGCAGTTCGGGATCAGTCTGCCGGACTTCATGGCCGCCCTGTTCCGGCCCCTGATCGTGGGGGCCGACACCCTGCCCGCCCTGCTGATCACCCTGCTGATCGCCCATCTGCTCTGGTTCATGGGGATCCACGGCGCCCTGATAGTGACCGGATTGATGTCACCCTTCTGGATGGCCGGGGTAAGCGCCAACCAGGCCGCGCTGATGGCGGGAGAGCCCCTGCCCCATATCTTCCTGCAAGGGTTCTGGGACTACTACCTGCTGATCGGGGGGATTGGGACTACCTTGCCACTGGTGTTCATGGCCATGCGCAGTCGCTCTCACTCGATTCAGTCGGTAGGCAAGCTGGGTTTCATACCCTCGATGTTCAACATCAATGAGCCGCTGCTGTTCGGTTTTCCCATCATCATGAATCCGCTGTTCTTTTTGCCCTTCATCGGCGTGCCACTGATCAACGCCGTGCTCGCCTGGCAGCTGACCCAGTGGGGGTTTCTCGACAGGTTCATCGCCCTGCTGCCCTGGTCCATGCCCTCCCCGCTGGGCGCCGCCTGGGCGGCCAACGGCAGCTGGAGCAATGGCCTGATGAGCCTGGTCTGCATCCTCAACAGCTATGTGCTCTACCGCCCCTTCTTCCTGGCCCACGAGAAGATGGTGCTGGAACAAGAACATGAAAGAGCCTGACCCAATGGATTACCCCATCAACCCCAGGTAGTTCATCAGGGCGGCCCCCAGGCTGGTGGTCACCAGCGAACCGAGCGTGGTGGTGGCGATGATGTTCGCCGCCAGGGCGCTGTCGCCCCCCATGGCGCGGGTCATCACATAGCTGGCGGCGGCGGTCGGGGTGGAGCTGATGAGGAAGAGGATGCCGAGGGCCTGGGTGTTGAAGCCAAGCGCCCATGCCCCCAGCACCAGCAGCACGGGGATGCAGAACAGGCGGTTGGCGGTGGCCCAGCCGGTCAGCATGGCGCCGCCGCGCAGGGCCTTGAGGTTGAGGCTGGCACCGGTGCAGAGCAGCGCCAACGGCAGCGTCATGTTGGCGAAGTAGTTGCCCGTGGTGATCACCAGCTGGGGCAGCTCTATGCCGAGCAGGCCGAACGGCAAGGCCGCCAGTATGGCGATGATGAGGGGGTTTCTGGCTATCCCCTTGAGGATGGGCTTGATCCCTTTTCCGCCCCCCAGGCTGCGGGTCAGGGTGATCACCGCGAGGATGTTGTAGAGCACAGTGACCGAGCCCACCAGCAGGGCGGCGGCGCCTATGCCCTCGGGGCCATAGGCGTTCTGTACATAAGCCAGCCCCATGATCCCCATGTTGCCGCGAAAGCTGCCCTGCACGAAGATGCCGCGCAGACGTCGCTCGCTGATGAAGCGGGCCGCCAGCAGCTCGAGCACCAGAAAACCGGCCAAAGTGCCGAGCAGGCCGTAGAGGATGAGCCAGGGGCTCGGCATGGTGGAAAAATCGGTGCGCACCATGCTGAGAAACAAGAGGGCTGGCAGGGTGACCTGGAACACCAGCCGGGAGGCGGATTCGACGAAACTGTCGGGCAAGAGACCCAGCCGCTTGAGCCAGATCCCGAGCACCAGTACCAGGCAGATGGGGCCAGTGATGGAGAGGGAGAAGTGCAGACTTGCCAACAGATCCATGATGCGCGTCCTGTGCAATGGCGGGGGGAGTCGCCTGGGCAAATTGGCATTCTAACGCCATGGGCTTGTATTCACAGGACTTAATCACAACAATGTCTGCATCCCTGTTGTCGCCCTCCCCTGTACGGATCCCCCATGGAAAAGAAACTGACCATCCTCGATATCGCCCGCCTCAGCGGGGTCGGCAAGTCGACCGTCTCCCGGGTGCTCAATCAGGATCCCAAGGTCAACGCCCAGACCAGAGCCAGGGTCGAGGCGGTGATCGCCGAGCACGACTTCGTGCCGAGCAAGTCGGCCCGGGCCATGCGCAGCCAGAGCCAGCAGGTGATCGGCATAGTGGTGTCGCGCCTCGACTCCAGCTCGGAAAACCAGGCGGTGCGCGGCATGCTGGAGACCCTCTATGCCCGCGGCTACGACGCCGTGCTGATGGAGAGCAAGTTCTCCCCCGCCAAGGTGAGCGAGCACCTGGCCGTGCTGGAGCGGCGCGGGGTGGACGGCATCATACTGTTTGCCTTCAACGATCTGGACTACGCCGCCATGGCGCCGCTCAGGGAGAAGCTGGTGCTGATGGCGCGCGAGCGCCCCGGCTTCTCGTCGGTCTGCTTCGACGATGACGGTGCGGTGCGAACCGTGCTTGCACACCTCAGGGAGCGCGGCCTGACAGAGGTCGCCTATCTGGGGGTCGAACGCAGCGATCTCACCACTGGGCTGCGCCGGCATCAGGCCTATCTCGACTACTGTCGGGAGCAGGGGCTCACGCCCCGCAGCGCCCTCGGGGATCTCGGCCTGCAAAGCGGCTACCGGCTGGCGGCCGAGCTGGTCACTCCCCGCACCCAGGCCATGGTCTGTGCCAGCGACACCCTGGCCATAGGCGCAGCCAAGTACCTGCAGGAGCAGGGGCGCACCGACATCCTGGTGAGCGGCCTCGGCAGCAATCCCATGCTCACCTTCCTGTTTGCCAACACCCTCAGCCTGGATTTCGGCTATAAAGATGCCGGCATTCTGGCCGCCAGACAGCTGCTCGATCAGATTGAAGAGGGCCAGGCCCCCAGAGCCACCATAGCCCCCTGTCAGCCCCTGTAGTCTATCTTTTCCTCTCATCACCGGCGTTTTGCACTTTTTGTGACCACCGCCACGAATTGGGAACGTTCCCATTGCTGATATCGGCCACTGGCTTCATGCTGATTGGGAACGATACCAATAAGCGGGCGGTCATTGGCCAGCCGGCAAAGAAACGACCATTATTCATCGAGTCACAGAGGGAAGGCTCATGTCAAAAGTCAACACACAGCATCTGGCACAGCTGATCGAACGGATCGGCGGCAAGGACAACATCACCACAGTCAGCCACTGCCTGACCCGGCTCAGGTTCGTGCTGGCCGATCCGGCCAAGGCCGATCCCAAGGCCATCGAGACCATACCCTCGGTGAAGGGGAGCTTCACCCAGGGCGGCCAGTTCCAGGTGGTGATCGGCAACGAGGTGGATCAGTGGTACAAGGCGCTGACCCAGGAGATAGGGGTGAGCGGCGCCAGCAAGGATGCCGCCAAGCAGGCGGCCCGCCACAACATGAATCCGCTGGAGCGCGGCATCTCCCACCTGGCGGAGATCTTCGTGCCCCTGCTGCCCGCCATCATCACAGGCGGCCTGATCCTGGGTTTTCGCAACGTCATCGGCGACATCAAGATGTTCGACGACGGGACCCATACCCTGGTGGAGATCAGCCAGTTCTGGGCCCAGGTGCACGCCTTCCTCTGGCTGCTGGGTGAGGCCATCTTCCACTTCCTGCCGGTGGGCGTCTGCTGGTCTGCGGTGAAGAAGATGGGGGGCTCCGAGATCCTCGGCATAGTGCTGGGCATCACCCTGGTCTCGCCGCAACTGATGAACGCCTACGGCATAGGTCAGCAAACCCCGGAAGTGTGGGACTTCGGCCTCTTCGTCATCCAGAAGGTGGGCTATCAGGCCCAGGTCATTCCAGCCCTGCTGGCGGGTGTCTTCCTCGCCTGGGTGGAAACCAGCCTCAAGCGCATCATTCCGGCTTACCTCTATCTGGTGATAGTGCCCTTCATCTCCCTGCTGCTGGCGGTGATCGTGGCCCACGCCTTCATCGGCCCCTTCGGTCGCTGGATTGGTGAGGGTGTCGGCTTTGCCGCCAAGGCGGCCATGACGGGGTCGTTTGCCCCCATAGGCGCCGCCCTGTTCGGCTTCCTCTATGCGCCCCTGGTCATCACCGGCATCCACCACACCACCAACGCGGTGGATCTGCAGCTGATGCAGAGCATGGGGGGCACCCCCATCTGGCCGCTGATCGCGCTCTCCAATATCGCCCAGGCGTCTGCCGTGGTGGGGATCATCCTTATCAGCCGCAAGGAGAACGAGCGGGAGATCTCTGTCCCGGCCGCCATCTCCGCCTACCTGGGCGTGACCGAGCCGGCCATGTACGGCATCAACCTCAAGTACAAGTTCCCCATGCTGTGCGCCATGGTGGGCTCCAGCCTCGCGGCCCTCATCTGCGGTTTCAGCGGCGTGATGGCCAACGGCATCGGGGTAGGTGGCCTGCCGGGCATCCTCTCCATCCAGCCGCAATACTGGGGCATCTACGCCGTCGCCATGCTGGTGGCCATAGTGGTGCCCGTGGTGCTGACCCTGCTGGTCTACAAGCGCCAGCAGGCGGCCGGCAAGCTGGATCTGGCGACCGCCTGATCCACACAACATCGGCGGAGCCCTGGCTCCGCCCTTTTTCTTTGCCCTGTTCCAACCAGTTTCAACCAAATGAGCGACCCAACCATGACACAGACACCCTGGTGGCAAAGCGCCGTGATTTACCAGATCTACCCCAAGAGCTTTCAGGACTCCGGCGCCCGTGGCACCGGTGACCTCAAGGGGATCATGGCCCGCCTCGACTATCTCAAAACCCTGGGTGTCGATGCCCTCTGGCTGACCCCGGTCTACGTCTCCCCGCAGGTGGACAACGGTTACGACATCGCCGACTACCTTGCCATCGACCCCGCCTACGGCACCATGGCAGATTTTGAGGCGCTGCTGGCCGCCGCCCACGCGCGCGACATCCGCATCGTGATGGATATTGTGGTCAACCACACCTCCACCGAGCACGCCTGGTTCAAGTCGGCGCTGGGGGATAAAAACAGCCCCTACCGCGACTACTACATCTGGCGCGATCCGGTGAATGGCGGCGTGCCCAACAACTGGCAATCCAAGTTTGGCGGCAGTGCCTGGGAGCTGGATTCCGCCACCGGCCAGTACTACCTGCACCTGTTTGCCCGCGAGCAGGCGGATCTCAACTGGGAAAACCCGGCAGTGCGTGCCGAGGTGAAAAACATTATCCACTTCTGGGCCAAGAAGGGGGTGGACGGTTTCCGACTCGACGTAATCAACCTCATCTCCAAGGATCAGGCGTTCCCGAGCGACGAGGTGGGGGATGGCCGCCGCTTCTACACCGACGGGCCGCGTATCCACGAATTTTTGCAGGATGTGAGCCGCGACGTCTTTGCCCCCGTGGGCGCCATGACGGTGGGGGAGATGTCCTCCACCAGTCTGGAGCACTGCCAGCGCTACGGCGCGCTGGATGGCTCCGAGCTCTCCATGGTGTTCAACTTCCACCATCTGAAGGTGGATTACCCCAACGGCGACAAGTGGACCAAAGCGCCGTTCGATTTCCTCGAACTCAAGCGTATCTTCAACCACTGGCAGAGCGGTATGCATGGCAAGGGGTGGTCGGCGCTGTTCTGGTGCAACCACGATCAGCCGCGCATCGTCTCCCGCTTCGGCGACGAGGGCGAACATCGGGTGGTCGCCGCCAAGATGCTGGCCAGCACCTTGCACGGCCTGCAAGGCACCCCCTACATCTATCAGGGGGAGGAGATCGGCATGACCAACCCGGGTTATCAGTGCATCGACGACTATCAGGATGTGGAGAGCCGCAACATCTTCGCCATCAAACAGGCGGAGGGGATGAGCGAGGCAGAGATCCTCGCCATTCTGGGGGCCAAGTCCCGTGACAACTCCCGCACGCCCATGCAGTGGAGCGCTGCGGCCAACGCCGGTTTCACCAGCGGGACGCCCTGGCTCAAGCCTGCCGCCAACTACCCCGAGATCAACGCAGAGGCGGCGCTGGCCGACCCGGACTCGGTATTCTGGCACTACCGGGATCTCATCGCTCTTCGCAAGCGTTACCCCATCTTCACCCAGGGGGATTATCAGGAGCTGCTGGCGGGGCACGCCCGGATCTGGGCTTATGCCCGCAGCGCCAACGGCCAGACCCTGCTGGTGGTGAGCAACTTCTACGGCAGGCCTGTGACTTTCGAGCTGCCCGCCGAGCTGGCCGGTGGCGAGGGTCGCCTGCTGCTTGGCAACTACCCCGATAGCCCGGCCCGGCCGCAATCCTGCGAGCTGCGTCCTTATGAATCCCTGATCTGGCTGATGGAGTAGGCGATGAGCGAGGTGATGACGAAGGCGGCCGAGCGTGGCCCCGAGTGGCAGAAGATGGTGGCGGGGGAGCCCTATGATGCGGGTGACCCCGAACTGCGGGCAGCGCGGGAGCAGTGCCGAGCCCTGCTGGGGGAACTGAACCGGGAGCGGACCGATGCCCCTGGCCGGGATGAGCGCCTCACCCGCCTGCTGGGTGGCCGCGCAGAACGCTGTTTCATCACGCCCCCCTTCTTCTGCGACTATGGCGCCAACATCTTTGTCGGCGAGAATTTCTACGCCAATTTCAACTGCACCATCCTGGATGTGTGCGAGGTACACATAGGCGACAACGTGCTGCTGGCCCCCGGGGTGCAGATCTACACCGCCGCCCATCCGGTAGCGGTGGCGCCTCGGGTAGCCGGAGTCGAGTTTGGCAAGCCGGTGCGCATCGGCAACAACGTCTGGATTGGGGGCAGCGTCGTCATCTGCCCGGGCGTCACCATAGGGGACAACAGCGTGATAGGGGCGGGATCCGTGGTCACCAGAGATGTGCCGGCAGGGGTGGTGGCGGTGGGCAACCCCTGCCGGGTATTGCGAGCGATGACGGCAGAAGAGCTGGCAGTCGGCTAATTCGGCTGACAGAGAGGGGCAGGCATCACGCCTGCCTTTTTTCTGCCCCCTCTTCGGGATGGCACTACGACGCCCTCACCGGACTCAGGCCGGTTCCCCCACCGCCCTGCTACGCAGGCAGCAAGGCCCCACAGCGCTTGTGCTGCCCCATGACCACTAACGTCTTGAAGCTGCGCACCTGCTCCCTGGCATGGAGCACCCGCCGGGTGAACAGCTCGTAGCTCTGCATGTCCCGCGCGGCGACCTGCAGCACGAAGTCCTGCTCCCCCGTCACGTACCAGAGATCCATCACCTCGGGTTCCCGCTGCAGGCTGGCGATCATCTCATCGACGATACGGCCATGATCCCGCTCCAGGGTGACGAGCACCAGCATGGTGATGGGCCAGCCCATGGTCGCCGGTGCCACCAGTGCCACCTCCCGCTCGATAAGTCCCGCCTCCCGCAGCGTCCGGACGCGGCGGTAACAGGCGGGCGCCGAGAGGCCGACCCTGTGGGCCAGCTCGGGAATGGGCAGACGGGCATCCTGCTGCAGCTCGGCGAGGATGAGCAGATCGAACTTGTCGGTCATGGGGGATAAAGAGATAAAAATTATCGAGTAGGGCCAGTTTTAGACCGAAATTACGGCTATCGCTAGATATATTTTACTTCCCCTTCCCTGCTCAGGTTTGAACGAGATGCCACCGAACACCACTGCCCTCTCCTCCCTGCTGGCGGTCATGCTCGCCATGCTGTCGATCACCCTGGGCGCCTCCCTGGCCAAATCCCTGTTCCCCTTGATCGGGGCCGCAGGCACCACCCTGTTCCGGCTGGGGTGCGCCGCCCTGCTCCTCTCCCTGGTGTTTAGAGTCTGGCGAGCGCCACTCGACAGGCGCACCCTGTTGGGGGCCATCCCTTATGGGCTCTCGCTGGGAGCGATGAACCTGCTCTTCTATCTGGCCATAGAGCGCATCCCCCTCGGCGTGGCGCTGGCCATCGAGTTCATTGGCCCGCTGACGGTGGCGCTGCTCAGCTCCCGCCACCGGGCAGACTTCATCTGGCTGGCGCTGGCCATCGCCGGTCTGCTGTTGCTGCTGCCGCTGCGAGCGGCCGAACAGGCCATAGATCCCCTGGGGGCAGGCCTGGCCCTCGGTGCCGGCGTGTTCTGGGGACTCTATATGCTGACCGGCAAGCGGGCCGGTGCCTTGCTGGGAGCCCAGGCCCCGGCCCTTGGCATGTGGGTGGGAACCCTGCTGGTACTGCCCTTCGGCCTCGGCGGGGCGAGCGAGGCCAGCTTCACCCTCCCCGTGGTGCTGACCATAGCGGGGGTGGGGCTGCTCTCCAGTGCCATCCCCTACTCCCTCGAGATGTTTGCCCTGCGCCGGTTGCCGCTCAAGAGCTATGGCATCCTGACCAGCGGCGAACCCGCCATGGGCGCCCTGATGGGGTTGCTGTTGCTGGGGGAGCAACTGCCCCCGTCCCAGTGGCTGGGGATAGCCGCCATCATAGCCGCGTCTATGGGTACCACCTGGCATGGGGGACGACGACGCGCCGACCCGGCGTGATCCCCCCAACAGAGACGGCGACCGACTTCATTGCGGTAACGGCGCTGCTGGCCGCAGGCGGGAGCGGTTCAGACGCTGGTGAGTCGAGGTGACGACGCCCTCATATCTTGTTCATGTTTTTTGAACATCTAGACCAGTTTATCTCGCTAACAACCGAACGATGACCTGTTTACCATGCATTCATCGCTTAGGCAGGATCGCCAAGCGGCCAAATAACAGGTTGTTCCAGGCTGAGATACCAAAAACAGGGTGTCTGATGTCAGTAAAAGAACCACATAGTATTTGAATAACCTCTTGCAAGGATGCATTGATGCAGGCCTCTCCGGCCTTGCCAATGACATAAAAATCAAGAGAGTGAATGAACATGAAAAACCTAATCAAGATACTGGCCGTCGCAGGCCTGATGACTGCCGGTGTTGCCCAGGCTGCCGTTCCCGCCGATTTCAATGCTGCTCCTGGCGTATTGTTCGTGAACTGGCACGCCAGCGCGACCCTGGCTGGCAAGGCCAACCCCATGCTGGAGGTACGCGACGAGTCTGGTGATCTGGTGGCCTCCGTCCATGCCAACCTGACGGGCACCCAGCAGGTGCAGATCCCGAGCCGCGCCCAGGGCAACCTGACCGTGAGCCTGGGGGATCAGAGCAGCGACTACCGCATCCCCTTTGGCATCGGCAGCGGCAACCCGCGCTGATCCCCGCCTCGCGACCGACGCTTTCACTCCACCCGGTTGCCACAAACCGGCCAGAAAGCGTGAGTGAGCCCCATGACAAAGGCGCCATAATGGCGCCCTTGTCGTTTCTGCCGGCTCGTCAGCGGCTACTGGGTAAACACGGGGCCAAAACCGGATCCCCAGAGAATGGCCGTGGCTGCCAGCACGCAGACCAGCAGCACCAGGCCGACGGTGACCACGGAGCTTGCGTAGATGAACCCCTGCTCCTTGGGAATGTGCATCAGGATAGGCACCCCCACATAGAGCAGGTAAACCGAGTAGCTGAGTCCGATGAGGCCGATGATCATCACGAACCAGAGGTGCGGGAAGAATGCGGAGAAGCCGACCATGAACAGCGGCGTCGAGGTGTAGGCCGCGAGCTCGAGCGACGTCGTGTAGCTGGGATCAGATCCGAAGGTGTGACCCATCCAGTGCACCAGATAGGAGAGCGCGAGGACGCCTATGATGAGCGTCACGTACATGGCTACCGACAGCATGAGGGCGCTGTTCGCGGTCAGGGTGATGGGGTCACCGACGCCAATGCTCCAACCTATGTGCACGGCGGAATAATAGGCACAGATGGGCGGGATAAGGGCCACGATCAGGATATGAGCCAGGCTGTTTCGGAAACTGTCATGCCTCTCGTCTATGGTATGCCATTCGGTGTGAGGATGCGCATACAATCCCCATAAGTGATTCAATATCATAGCGTTATTCCTTCTCTGCTTCGATTGTGGACTGTTCGATACCGCTCTCGCTCCCCTGTTTTTTTCTCGTGCAACGCCAGGCGCACCATCCATCGCAAGCGCGACCCATGACTCTAAATAAAGTCGCTCCACTGCCGGTGCGTCAAGGAAGAACGCCATCCCCGCCGTACTGGCGGGTCCTGGCGGATGACCAGTCCATGGCGGCGGAGCAAGTGGTGCCGTCGCCGCCAGCGCTATCGTCAATACTGCTTGGTTTTTGAGGCAAAGCCGGCGAGGAAGAGGCCGGTCAGAAACATGCCGCAGAACGCCTCTATGGCCGACAACAACTGGAGGGGAGAGGAGGTCTGGGAGATATCGCCGCAACCCAGGGTCACGAAGGTCACAATGCTGAAGTAGAGGGGCGCCCCAGGTGACCATGGGTCACGGACTCCGGTGCCAGGAAGTAGGTCAGGGTCGCCAGCAGTATGACCCCCATCGACATCAGCAGGCTTCTTATCGGACGCTCGCCAAATCCCCAGGTGATGAAGCTGACAAACTTGCTGGCGCACTTGAGATAGCACAGCAGGGAGAGCCACCCCTTCGTCATCAGGCCGCTGCGCAGCCAGCGCTCCCTGAACAGCTCCCTCGGACTTGCCAGGGATTTCATCTCGTGCAGCTTCTCCTTGTAATAGCACTCACCGGCATCGACGGTGTCCCCCACGCTGGAGAAGATGCGTTTGGCGTTGCGGTACAGCTTGCTGGCCTCGTTGTGATCGATCCGGCCATTCTCGTTGTAGACCACCTGCACCTTGTCCAGATTGGTGTGCTCCATGGTGGCATCGAAGTTCTTGGCACTGACGTTGAAATTTTTCAGCACGGCCCGGGAGGCGTGAAAACGGATCTCCTCGCACTCTATGGTGAAGTCCTGAAACACGCCATCCTCCAGCGCCAGCTCCCGTTTCTTGGCCCAGGCCCTGTGATCCCACAGCAGGGAATCGAACAGATCGAGGCCGATCACCCCGCCGTTGACCCTCACCCCCTTGGCCGAGCAGTGCCACAGATAGACCTTGGAGTTGTTGACGGCACCGTCCAGCGAAAGCTCGTCCAGGCAGGTAAAGTCCAGCAGCCGGCCGGAGATGATGGGACTCTTGAGCTCGACGCCGCCGATGTTGAGCAGGCGATGCTTGCCCAGCACCTGGGCCTCCCCCTTGTTGTTCTCGGAGACGGAGAGCAGGCTCTGCGCCCGCTTTACCTCGGCTTTGCCATGCCTGGCGGCCAGCCACATGGCATAGGGCTCGAAGCGCGTCTCGGAGCGGACAAGGCCGCTCTTGCGCAGGGACTCCAGCGCGCTAGAGGCGCTCTCATAGAGCCTTATCTTGTCGTCACTCATGTAGACGCAGAGGCTGAGCACGGATCGCGAGCTGATGAAGCGGGCGATGCCGATCTGGAAGATGACGCTTTTCTCTATTTTCTGCTCTGTCATCCAGTCGTCGAAATGGGGCAGCGAGGCCACCAGCAACTCCCAGATCAATGGATAGTCATTCTCCCGTCGCCACTCGTTGAATTGTTCGGGAGAAAGCTGCCACAGCTCGGTCGCATTCATAGATTACCTCGATCATGGTTTTGTCCCGCCCAGGGTTGCCAAGGGAGGGGATCAGGTGCCTGCACGCCCAAAGAGAGATGCCCGTTCGCAGAAAGCGGGGGGCACAGGCCGGTCACGCCATCATACTAGCCGAGAGGATGGCTGTAACTCACTGACAGGAAAGGTATAAGAGGCGGGGTACGACAGATTGTCGCGAAGCTGAAGAGGGATAAGGCACCAGGGTAGTCATGCCAGGCGGTTTCGTCCGTACTAAAGGCGGGAGCCCGGACAAGCAAGAGGGGATGCCATGGCATCCCCTCTTCACATCAGCTGAGCTGACGTCAGCTTATTGCTGCACTTCCTGCACGCCGGAGACGCGGACTTCGACGCGACGATCCGGTGCCAGGCAGGAGATCAGCTCGTTCTTGCCCTTGACGCCGTCACACTGGGTGCCGGTGACAGGGTCGGCTTCACCGCGGCCTTCGATGGCGATCTTGCTGGTGGCCAGGCCCTGGCTCACTAGGAAGTCGGCCACGGTGCGGGCACGGGCTTCGGAGAGCTGCTGGTTCTGGGCATCGGAACCGATGCGGTCGGTGTAACCCACGACGATGGCGCTGCCATCCTTCGGCTGGAATTCAACGATCTGCTTGTACAGACCGCTCAGGGCTTCCACCCCTTCCGGCTTCAGATCTGCCTTGCCAAAGGCAAACAGCACGTCTGAGTTCAGGGAAAAGTTCTTCTCGACCATCACAGGAGCCGCCTCTGCCACAACCGGAGCAGCAACAGGCTCAACGTAGGAGGTGCGGAACGGGTGATATACGGCTTCCAGAGTCGCCACGCTCTGGTTGGACTTGTACTGCTCACCGGTGGAGGTGGTCAGATCGGCCACGTCCCACATGTAGCGGTAGCGCGCCTGCAGATCCAGGGCATCGTTCAGCTTGTAGGTCAGACCGACACCGGCCAGCGGAGAGACACGGGTGTCGCTGTTGTCCAGACCGTCGGTATGGGCCCAGTAGGCACCCGCTTCACCGAACAGGGAGAAATCTTCGCCAAGGGGCAGACGGGCGATACCGGACAGGGTGGCGCCCTGGTTCTCGTAACGCTCACCATCGGCACTACCGCGACCAGCGTACTGGTAACCCAGTTCGGCACCGAACGTCTCGTTGAAGTTGTAACCCATGAAGAGGTTGGTCGCGGCGGCATCTTCAGTGCCGGTTTCGACGGCTGCGTTGTTCAGGCCGTTGAAGTGAGCGGCACCAACACCGGCACCAAAGTAGATGTCGTCGGTAGCGTGAGCGGCTGTGGTGGCCAATGCCAGTGCAATCCAGACAGGGGTCAGTCTTAAGTTCATGTATAGCCTCATCAATACGAAATGGCGGGCGTTCGGCCCTTGTTATATGTGGTCTCCATTTTATAGGCGAAATCATGTACAGGACCTTAAGCGCAGACTAGTTACCATCCATTTTACTGCTTGTTTTTCATGCACTTTCCGTGCTTTCAACAGAAAAACGTTTTCACTCAATAGCGGGTCTTACATGCCCTGAAATGCGGGTGCCGGCGGCTGCATGAGGAGCCATGGGATTATCGAGCGCATAAAAAAGACCCCTGTCTTGCGACAGGGGTCTTTTTGAAATGGCTCCTCCTACTGGACTTGAACCAGTGACATACGGATTAACAGTCCGCCGTTCTACCGACTGAACTAAGGAGGAATTGTAAGTGGTGCCCAGAGACGGAATCGAACCGCCGACACGGGGATTTTCAATCCCCTGCTCTACCGACTGAGCTATCTGGGCAAATGGTGCCGGCTACCGGAATCGAACTGGTGACCTACTGATTACAAGTCAGTTGCTCTACCTACTGAGCTAAGCCGGCACACTTAAACTATTGTGCATGAACAAATTGTTCTTTCATGGCACCAAATATGGTGCCCAGAGACGGAATCGAACCGCCGACACGGGGATTTTCAATCCCCTGCTCTACCGACTGAGCTATCTGGGCGTGGGCGCTATTAAACGGATTTTAAGGCGGGTGGTCAACGGGAAATTTCACTTTTCGTCTCGTTCGTCTCTTTTTTGCGCAGCATCACTCGTTTTTATCACTTCTGTGGGGGAAGCCGTGCCTCGGCGGCCCCAGAGTCGGGATTCCTCGCCCCTGAGCAGGCGGGTGATGTTCTCGTGATGGCGCACCAGGATGAGACAGGAGAGCAGGGAGACCGGCAGGGTATATTCCGGCTTGAGCAGGTAGGTAAAGAGCGGGGTCAGCAGCACTGTAATGATGGAGGCCAGCGACGAGTAGCCGCTTACCAGCAGCACCAGCAGCCAGGTGGCGATCGCCGCGCCCCCCATGGCAAAGCCGATGGGCAGCATGGTGCCGAGCGCAGTGGCGACGCCCTTGCCCCCCCGGAAGTGGAAGAAGATGGGGTACATGTGACCCAGACAGGCAGCGACGCCGATGAACCCCAGGTAGACGGGCTTGATCTGCAGATACCAGGCGAGGTAGACGGGAGCCATGCCCTTGAGCACGTCGAGCAACAGGACGATCAGCGCGGCCATCCGGCCACCGAGGCGCAGCACATTGGTCGCCCCCGGGTTGTGGGAGCCATGGTCGCGGGGATCCGGCAGACCCGTGAGGCGGGAAACCAGCACGGCGCTGGACAGCGAGCCGCCCAGATAGGCCAGAATAATCATCAAAATCGTCAGGGCCGTCATCTTGGTCGTTTTTACCACGATATGAATGGGGTATGATGCGGGCCACATTCTCTGGTCTGGGCTTGCCCGAAAGCCTGTCGCCCAAACCGGCCGCCAGCGGCAATCGGCTTGCCAGGCCTGCATCCCTGCGCTGTTTTCACAGCCCATCAAGAGTAAAGAAGAAGTACTGTCATGGACAAGGTGTTTATTCGCGGACTCGAGGTTTTGACCACCATAGGGGTATATGAGTGGGAGAAAGGCATTCGCCAGAAGCTCTGTTTCGATCTCGAGATGGGATTCGACAACCGACCCGCCGCCGCAACCGACAATATCAATCTGGCACTGGATTACGCCACCCTCTCCCGCAAGATCTGTGATCACGCCCAGAGCAAGGTCGTCGAACTGGTCGAAACCATGGCCGAGCAGGTGGCCGCCCTGGTGCTGGCCGACCAGCGGGTGCAGTGGGTCAAGGTCACCCTGACCAAGCCGGGTGCCGTGCCCAATGCCGCCGGGGTCGGGGTCGAGATCCTGCGCCACCGCACCCCGGCCGCGAGTGCCTGCTGATGACTCGTATCTACATCAGCCTGGGTTCCAATATCGAGCGGGAGCGCCATATCCGGGCCGGCCTCGATGCCCTGCATGCCG
This sequence comes from Aeromonas sp. S16(2024), assembly GCF_041403065.1. Classification (NCBI taxonomy): domain Bacteria; kingdom Pseudomonadati; phylum Pseudomonadota; class Gammaproteobacteria; order Aeromonadales; family Aeromonadaceae; genus Aeromonas; species Aeromonas sp. S16(2024). The sequence continues at coordinate 72,701 of NZ_JBGLQX010000019.1, forward strand.
AGTTTGGCGAGTTGCAGGTTTCCCGGGTATTCGAGAGCGAGGCGGTGGGCTTCAACGGCCGCCCCTTCTACAACCTGGTGGTGGGGGCAGACACCGATCTGCCCCTCGCCGTTCTGTGCCAGCGGCTACGGGCCATGGAGTTCGCCCACGGCCGCGAGCCCGATGCCAAGAAATTCGCCCCCCGCACCCTGGATCTCGATCTGCTGCTCTATGGGGATCTGGTCTGCGACTCCCCCCTGGTACTGCCCCGTGGCGAGATCCTCACCAACGCCTTCGTGCTCTGGCCCCTGGCGGAGCTGGCCCCCGGCCTGCGCCATCCCACCGATGGCCGCCCCCTGGGCGAGCTGTGGCAAGGCTATGACAAGGCCTCCCAGCGCCTCGACCCCATCCCCTTCCACTGGACGCCGAGCGGCGTCCTGGCCGATATCCAGGCCTGATCGCGCCCGCCCCCTTCCGGACACACCCCACCGCCGGTTCGGGGCGACGCCAGACTATTTCGCTATATGACAGTGGGATGACAGAACCCATCGAATCCATATCGCGAAATAGGCAGAATAAAACGCTAAAGCCACCTTCAGGATATATCTTCAGCGCCGATACGCTAGCCATCTCCCTTGCCCCTTGAGGTCGTCGTGAACGTCAAACAGAAACTTGTGTTATCCGCCATCCTGGTGGCCGGGATCCAGGCCGTCGTCATGGGGGTCATGTTTTACTTCTCGGGGCAGGAGTCGCGCAGCAACGCCGAAATGCTGCAGGCCAAGCAGGTGGAGGCCGACCTCGTTGCCCTCACCCTGCAGGAGAGAGAGTTCCTGTTGAGCCGGGACCCCGTTGCCGCCACCGCCTTCATTACCCAGAGTGACCAGGCCAGTCAGCTGCTCGCCGAGATGGCAAGACACCATGGGGGCACGCAGCAGGCCGAGATCCTGGCCTTTGCCAGCCAGCTCAAGGAGTACAGCCGCCAGTTCGAGACCCTGCGCGCCCAGCAGGAGAAGATAGGGCTCACCCCTACCAGCGGCCATTACGGCGCCCTGCGTCAGGCCATCCATGCCCTGGAGCAGGAGCTCAAGGACCGGGGCCAGCAGCAGGAGAGCCTGCTGATGCTGCAACTGCGCCGGGACGAGAAGGACTTCATGCTGCGCCGTGACATCAGCTATCGTGCCAAGTTCGAACAGAACCTGGCCCCCCTGGCCCTGGCTCTCGCCGGTGAACCGGCCCTCGCCGCCCTGCTGGAACGCTACCGCCAGAACTTCCTTGCCCTGGTCACAGAGGAGCAACGCCTGGGTCTGAGTGCCAGCGAGGGGCTGAGGGGCGAGCTCAATCGCAGCGCCGAGCAGATGCGCCAGGCGGGCATGACCCTGACCCAGGCCCTGACCCGGGAGGCCGACGCCACCCATGATCGCACCCTCAGGGTCATGGTCCTGCTCTGCATCCTCGGCATACTGGCCGCCCTTGGCCTCAACCTGCTGATCGGCCGCGACGTCATGACCGGCCTGCAGCGGCTGGCAGACACCATGCGTCGGGTCACCGCCAGCAGCGATCTCACCCTGCGCGCCCGCATCGGCTCCAGGGACGAATTTGGCGCCATGGGCCGCGACTTCGACACCATGCTGGAGCACTTCAACCAGGTCATAGGCCAGGTCGTCTCCTCGGTCACGGACCTGGAACGCCTCACAGCACAATTGCAGCGCAACGCCAACGCCGCCCAGGAGGGCACCCAGCAGCAGTTGCAGGAGAGCGATCTGGTTGCCACCGCCGCCACCGAGATGGAGAGCACTGTGCAGGAGATCGCCAGCAATACGGAGAGCGCAGCCGAAAGTGCTCGCACCACCAACCTGAGCGCCCAGCAGGGTCGGGAGAGCGTGGAGACAACGATGGCGGTGATCCATTCCCTCTCCGCCAAGCTGGAAGCCTCGGGCCAGGAGGTGATTGCCCTGGCCGAGGAGAGCCGACAGGTGGGCAATGTGCTGGCGGTGATCCAGGCCATCGCCGAGCAGACCAACCTGCTGGCTCTCAACGCAGCCATCGAGGCCGCTAGAGCCGGCGAGCAAGGACGAGGTTTCGCCGTGGTTGCCGATGAGGTGCGCAACCTGGCCATGCGTACCCAGCAGAGCACCCGCGAGATTGCCGCCATCGTCTCCGGCTTGCAGGCCCGTACCCAGAGCGTGGTCACCCTGATCGGCGAGTGCCGCACCCAGGGGGAACGCAGCGTCGAGGCCGCCGGAGAGGCAAGCACCCAGCTCGCCAACATCACCCGTCAGATGGACCAGATGATGGACATGAGCACCCAGATAGCGACCGCGGTCGAAGAGCAGAGTTCGGTGGCGAGCGAAATCAATCGCAATGCCGTGGTGATCCGCGACATCGCCAACGACGCCCTGACCCAGGCCGAGCAGAACAGCCGCGCCAGCCGGAACGTGGCCGAACAGGCGAGCCTGCTCCACCGGGCTGTCGATCAGTTCAGGGTCTGATACCCCAATGAGAGAGGGCGGCCAGGGCCGCCCTCTCTTTTTGCCGCGCCATCCCTGTGGTCATCAGAGCGGATCTTGGCGCCGTCTCTCCTTGACATCATCTCTGGCCAGCTGGGCGAAGATGAGCGCCGCCAGCATGGACATCAGACCTATGCACAGGTAGGTGAGGTGGAAGCCGCCGAGCCAGCGTTCGCTCGCCTGTGCCGGCTGCCCGGCGGAGAAGAGCCCGAGCAGGCTGGCGGCGATGGCCACCCCCAGGCTCATGGAGAGCTGCATCACCACAGACAGCAGGCCGTTGCCGCTGCTGGCGTGCTCGGCACTCAAATCCTGCAGCGTGAGCGTATTCATGGCGGAGAACTGCAGCGAGTTGATGGCACCGAAGACCGCCAGCCAGGCCAGCAGCACCCAGTGCGGCACCTGGTTGTCGATGAAGTAGAAGCTGGCGATCATCACCCCCAGCGCCAGGGTATTGCCGATCAGGATGCGGCGATAGCCGATGCGCGGGATCAGCTTGTTCACCAGCGTCTTGGTCAGCATGGCGCCGATCACCGTGGGGATCATGGTCATGCCCGCCTTGCTCGGCGAGAAGCCCAGCCCCAGTTGCAGGAAGAGCGGCGTGAGGAAGGGCATGGCGCCGCTGCCGAGGCGGGCGAACAAGTTGCCCCAGATGCCGATGGCGAAGGTGGTGGTCTTGAACAGCGCCAGGCTGAACAGCGGCTGCGCCACTGTGGCGGCATAGAGCCAGTAGCTCGCCATGGCGGCCAGACCGAACAGCAACGCAAACAGGGCCCAGCCGGTGGAGATGCTGTGCTCCCCCAGCCCCTGCAGGCCCACCGACACCAGCACCATGCCGACGCTGAACAGCACGAATCCCTGCCAGTCAAACCTGGCGGTGTGCTGGCGCAGGTCCGGCATGAAGTACCAGCTGGCGATGAAGCCGAGCACGCCCACCGGCAGGTTGATGAGGAAGACCCAGTGCCAGCTCGCCACCTCCACCAGCCAGCCCCCGAGCGCCGGGCCCATGAGGGGCCCCAGCAGACCAGGGATGGTGACGAAGGACATCACCCGCAACAGCTCGTGCTTGCTGTAGACCCGCAGCACCGCAAGGCGCCCTATGGGCATCAGCAGGGCGCCGCCCACCCCTTGCAGCACCCGGGCGGCGACCAGCATGGGCAGGGTATTGGCGGCCGCACAGGCCAGGGAGCCCAGGGTAAACAGCAGTATGGCCGCCAGGTAGACGCGGCGGGTGCCGAACCTGTCCGCCAGCCAGCCGGAGGCGGGAATGAGCAGGGCCACCGTCAGCATGTAGGCGATGATCACCGACTGCATCTGCAGCGGGCTCTCCCCCAGGGCCTCGGCCATGCTGGGCAGGGCGGTGTTGAGTATGGTGCCATCCAGCGTCTGCATGAAGAAGCCGACCGCGGTCAGCCAGGGTAGCCACTTGCGTTGGGCGGGGGTCACCAGGTGTGTGCTATCGGGCATGAGCAGCCATCTCCTCTTCAGATAAGAAAAGACCCGCACGGGCGCGGGTCATATCAGCATATCAGGCATCCGGCTGGCCGAGCATGGCTCTGAGCTGCTCTTCCAGACTGGGCTCCGGGGCCTTGAGCGTATCAAGGAACAACCGCTCTATCCCCGCCTTGTCCTGACTTTTCACGATAAACACCAGCCGGGACTGGGCCTTGCCCTCGGGCCACTCCCCCAGGGCCTGCAACGGGTAGAGCTGGCCGTGCACCCCGTGGATCACCACGGGCTGGCTCTCGCCCTCCAGCTGCAAGATCCCCTTGAGCCGCAGCAGGGCGTCGCCATACTGGGCCTGCACCGCATCGATGGCGGCCAGCAGGCGGGACGGCTTGAGCGGCTCGCCGATGCGCAGGGAGAAGCTCTCTATGTTGCCATGCTCGAAATGGGTCGGCGCGGCCGTGCCTACCTTGGCGACAAAGGGCTGCATCTTCGGCTGCATGGGAGATGCCAGCCCCTGTCGGGGTGACTCGGTGCGCAGCCAGGCCAGCAGTTGGCGCACGTCGCGCCCCACCGCCTCGTTGTAGGCGCCGAGCTTCTCCAGCACAACGGGTGAGAGCTCGCCGTTGCTGACCCGCTCGATGGGGGCCGCCGGGTTGAGGGTTGCCAGCTGGCTTTCGACCCGCACCAGGGTCTCTTCCTCCACCAGGTCCCCCTTGCTCACCACCAGCAAGTCCGCCAGCGCCACCTGCTTGACCGCCTCGTATTGCTGGCCGAGCTGCTGCTCGATATGACCGGCATCCACCACTGTCACTGTGCCATCGAAGCGGTAGCGCTGGGCGATGAAGCCCTCTTCCTTCAGGGTAAAGAGCACGGGAGCGGGATCCGCCAGGCCAGTGGTCTCGATAATCAGCCGCTTGAAGGGCTTTATCTTGCGCTGAATCGCCTTCATAAAGAGTCCCTGCAACGCCTCCACCAGGGAGCCCTGCACCGAGCAGCAGATGCAGCCGGAATCGAGCAGCACCACCTGCTCATCCACCTGCTGTACCAGATGATGATCCAGCCCCACAGAGCCGAACTCGTTGATGAGCACGGCGCACTCGCCGAGCTCCGGCTGCTTGACCCAGTGGTTGAGCAAGGTGGTCTTGCCGCTGCCGAGGAAGCCGGTCAGCAGGGTCACGGGGATTCTGGTGTCTTGTGGGTCTGTCATGTCACATCCTTAGCGCCTGTCGTCATGGGGCTTGAAGAGGCTGTCTCTTCCCCTCCTCCCCACCCCTTCTCCCACCAGGGGAGAAGGGCGCAAAAAATATCGCCCCTTCCCAAGGGGCCATCCTCAGCGGTTGGCGAACAGCTCGCCGAGCCAGCGGTTCTCGAAGCGGCCATGGGGATCGAGCTCGCGCTTCAAGGCCAGGAAGTCGTGCCAGCGCGGCAGCAGGGCCGGGAAGTCGTAGAGATCCATCGCCAGGTGCTTGCCAAAATGCGGCGTACCGCCGAGCGGCACCAGCAGTTGCTGCAGCTCGCGCATCTGCTCCATGGAGCCGCCCACGAAGGTGCCGTCCGCCGCCAGATAGACCAGGAACCCTATCCAGCACACCGACTTGCCATAGGCGGCGCTAAGCCAGGCCTCGGAGGGGCCGGTACAGCGCAATATGAAGGGGTAATGCAGCGCCCCCGGGTTGCGCTCCTGCCAGTGCTGCAGAATTTCGAGCGCCTCCTGCATGCGCTCGAGGGGCACCGCCACCTCGCAGTTGATCTGGGGCGCCGGTATCCCCTTGCAGAGGATCTGGTAGACGTTGCCCACCAGGTCAGAGGCATCCTTGAAGCGGCGCACCGTCTCGAAGTGCTCGCCCGTCCGCGCCTCGTCCTTGGTGTCCCGCGCCATCTTCTGCAGGGTGGCATCTATGGTGTCATTGAGTGCGGCTGTCAGGGCGCTGTCGACGTCCCCCTCCAGCAGCAGCGGCTCGCTGCCCGCGGCGCGGTAGCGGGCCACCTCCTCCTCGGAGGCGGGATCCACCAGCCAGATGTGGCTCTCGCCGGTCCAGGCGAACCACCAGCTCTTCACGAAGCCGTGCTCACGGTTGAGCCGCTCGTTGTGTTCCAGCAGGAAGGGGTAGTCGGTGGTGAACTTGGTGCAACGCATGATGCGGTTCGGCACTGTGCGCAGGGTGACGTCGAGCAACACGCCGAGCATGCCCATGCCCATCACGAAGGCACCGAAGCGCGGATCGGCGCGATCCACGCCAATGATCTCCCCGTTGGCCAGCATCACCGTCAGGGCCTCCACCGCATCGCACAGGGAGGACTGGTGCAGCCCCTGGCCGTGGGTGCCGGTGCTGAGGGCGCCCCCCAGGGTCTGGATGCCGATGACGCCGGGGGACGCGGGCAGCATGCGATCCATGGCGATGAGCTCCCCATAGACGGTATCGAGGGGCGTGCCCGCCTGGTAGGTGACGGTATCGGCACTCTGGGCCAGGCGGCCGCGCAGATGATGCAAATCCACCAGCAGCGCCTGACTGCCCTCGGCATAGACGCTGTGGATGGGTTCGAAGGAGAGACCGGAGCCGATGAGCCGCAGCTTGCGATCCGGGTACTCCCGCAGCAGTTGCTGCAGCTCGTCACGGCTCTTCGGGCGCCACACCTGATCCAGGGCGCCGAGGGGGTTGGTCCTGGACCAGTTGAACAGCACCTCCCGATTGCCAATCGCCTTGATGCTGTGAAATGCCTGGAACCTGACCGTCATACCGCGCCTCATCTGACTTCAAAATGAGCGGCAATTCTACCGAAAAGCGAACGCCAAGGCATGAAAAACAAGCCCCTACAGTCGAGGGTGGATAAGGGGGACCCGCCCCCTTCCCCTCAGCGTGATTGCTGGGTCAGTGCCAGCAGCATGCCGAACCCCACCAGCAGACCGCCAAACACCCGGTCGATCCAGTGGCGCACCGCCAGCAGACGAGCCCGTACCGACTCGCTGGAGAAGAAGAGCGCCACCGCGCTGAACCAGACCCCGTGGGCCAGCACGATGAAGGCGCCATAACCGAGCTGAACCGCCAGCGGCGTCTGCGGCTGCACCACCTGCATGAAGAGGCTGACGATGAAGATGGTGGTCTTGGGGTTGAGCACATTGGTCAGAAACCCGGTGCGCAGTGCCCCCAGGCTGGAGAGGGCTGGCTGGCGGGCCAGCGCCTCACCGGTCGCGGGCTGGGCCCGCAGCATCTTGATGCCGAGGAAGATGAGGTAGGCCGCCCCCGCCAGCTTGATGAGGTTGAACAGCCAGAGGGACTGCTGGATCAAGAGCCCCACCCCCAGCAGGGTGTAGCTCACGTGCACGCAGACCCCGGCCGCGATGCCGAGCGCCGTCAGCACGCCGGTACGACGGGAGAGCAGCAGGCTGTTGCGCGACACCATGGCGAAATCGGGGCCCGGGCTGATGACGGCAAAGAAGGTAATGGCTACTACGGCTAACAGTTCGGTCATGAAAATAGTCCTGATCACATGGGATATCGGCTATTTTATTTCGCATTAACCCCAATGACGAACGATAACTTCTGACATGAACGGTGAAAAAAATTCACAGAAAAGCCTCTCCCTCCCCTCCCTGACGGCCCTGCGCTGCTTCGAGGTGGCGGCCCGCACCGAACACTTCGGCCGCGCCGCCGACGAGCTGCACCTCACCCATGGCGCCATCAGCCGGGCGGTGCGCCTGCTGGAGGAGGACCTGGGGGTCAGGCTGTTCGAGCGCCGCCAGCGCCGGGTCTTTCTGACCGAGGCGGGCGACCGGCTCTATCAGGCGGTCAGGGAGGGGCTAGGCCAGATCCGGGAGACGGCCCAGGCGCTGCGCCAGCAGAGCAAGCCCCAGTCGCTGGTGCTCTCCTGCGAGCCCACCCTGCTGATGCGCTGGCTGATCCCGCGCTGGCCCGCCTTCCAGGCCCTGCACCCCGAGCTGGACGTCCATCTGATGGCGGGGGGCGGCGCCCTCAGCTTTGGCAGCGGCATCGATCTCGCCATCCGGCGCAATGACTTCGACTGGCCCGAGGATCTGCACAGCGAGTTGCTGTTCGAGGAGCTGACCGGGCCTGTCTGCCAGCCGGGCAAGGTGGAGCAGCTCTTCATGCAGCAGGGGGATTCGCCGGCTCTGCGTCCCTCGGCGCCCCGCCTGCACACCAAGACACGCCCCGAGGCCTGGTCGCGCTGGCTGGAGGATGCCGGGCAACCCCTGAATGACGAGGCGCCGACCCAGACCTTCGAACACTTCTACTTCAGCCTGCAGGCCGCAGTGGCGGGCCTTGGCGTCGCCATCGGCCCCTATCGGCTGGTGTGTGACGACCTGGAGGCAGGGCTCTTGGCTGCCCCGCTCGGCTTCGTCCCGGATGGCACCGGCTATCATCTGCTCGCCCCCGCCAGACCCGAGCCCGGCAGCGCCCACGAGACACTGGCGAACTGGTTGCACAGCCTGAGCTGAGCGATCACAGCACCTCGCTCACCCGCGCGGCAATGCTGGCTCGGGGGCTCAAGACAGCCAGGCGTGACCTGGCTCAGTTTGCCCGAAAGGCACTGCCACTCTGTTGCGCCGCCAGCAGCAAGGCATCGACCAGGACGCGCACCTTGAGCGGCATATGCTGGCTCCTGGCCCAGAGGAGATTGATCGGCATCTCGCCGCCGGAGTGATCATCGAGCACCGAGACGAGGGCGCCCGATCCCAATTGCTCGTTCACCAGCCAGGTCGGCACCTGAGCCAGCCCCAGGCCGGCCAGTGCTGCGGCCCGCACGGCTTCCCCATCCCCCATCTCGTAACGTACCGGGATGTCATAGGCTTCCGTGTTGCCCGCCCCATTGCGGAGCAACCAGCCATGACGATGGCCGGCTCGCCAGTCGATGATGCAGTCATGCCGTGACAGCGCATCCGGGGTCAAGGGCACCCCGCGCCTGGCCAGATAGGAGGGCGCCCCGCAGATGACAAGCCGCTGCTCCCCCAGACGGCGCGCAACGAGATCCGCCTGATCCTCCAGCGCGCCTATGCGCACCACCAGATCGATGTTGGCCTCGATGAGGTCGACCTTGCGCTCGCTGAAGGTCACCGACAGATCCAGCTGTGGATGCTGGCCAGCCTGTTCCAGCAGGATCGGCAGCACGTGCCTGCGGCCAAACGCAGCGGGAAGATCGATGCGCACGCGACCCGACGGGCTCTGTTTTCCCGATGCAAGGCTCTGCTCCGCCTCCTCCAGCACCCGGATGGCCTGGAGACAGCTGGCCAGATACGCCTCTCCCTCCAGGGTCAGGCTCACCCGACGGGTTGTTCTGTGCAACAGCTTGACCCCCAGTCGTGCCTCCAGGCGCACTATGCTCTTGCTCAGCGCCGAGCCGGTCAGCCCCAGCGCCAATGCCGCAGCGGTAAAACTGCCCGACTGCGCCACGGCAACAAAGTGTCTGACGCTCAGAAAGGGGTCCTGTTCTGCCATCAACTCGGTCCTTGAGGGAATTAGAGATTGGAATAATAGCTACTTAATCAATTTCAAGGAATCAATCACACTGTTTACAGGCTCATTCAACGCCGCATCTTGCAGTTAATGGATTGGATGACCTTGAGTTCCCGACTCGCTCAGACCTTGCTTTATCACCAGACAGGAGAGACCAGATGTTGACCGTCAAACCCCTCAGTGGACAAGTTGCCTTCGTACAAGGTGGTTCCCGCGGCATAGGTGCCGCCATTGTGAAGCGCCTCGCCCGCGACGGTGCCGCCGTGGCCTTCACCTATGTCTCCTCGGCCAGCAAGGCAGAAGAGATAGTCGCGACCATCACGGCGGCAGGCGGCAAGGCGCTGGCCATCCGGGCCGACAGCGCGGATGCCGGAGCCGTACAGCACGCCATACGCCAGAGTGTCACCACCTTCGGGAAACTGGACATTCTCGTCAACAACGCCGGGGTGCTGGTATGGGGCCACCTTGAGGAGCTGACCCTGGATGATCTGGATCGCACCCTGGCGGTCAACATCCGCAGCGTGTTCGTGGCCTGTCAGGAGGCGGCGCACCACATGGGCAAGGGGGGGCGCATCATCAACATCGGCAGCACCAATGCCGATCGCATCCCCATGGCGGGCGGCTCCGTCTACGCCATGAGCAAGTCGGCCCTGGTCGGTTTGACCAAAGGCATGGCACGGGATTTGGGCCCTAAGGGCATCACGGTGAACAACGTCCAGCCAGGCCCGGTCGATACCGACATGAACCCGGCTGACGGGGAATCGGCGGAGCAGCTCAAGGGGATGATGGCACTGGCCCGCTACGGCAAGGATGAGGAGATCGCCAGCTTCGTCGCCTACCTGGCGGGGCCCGAAGCTGGCTATGTCACTGGCGCCAGCCTGACCATAGACGGCGGCTTCTCCGCCTGACTTTCCCTTTGACGTCAGATAGCAAAGCCCCGGCACTCGCCGGGGCTTGCTCATCAGGGGGCACCACTGCCACGCACTGGCCCTGATGCGGCCTGGGTGACAGGTCCGGCTCAGGCGGAGGTGGCGCGGCTGGCAGCGGGCTGGCTATCCGCCGCCCCTGCCGTCAGCTCCTGACAGAACTGACGCAGCGGCTGGGGGCGCGCGAACAGGAATCCCTGCAGATAGTGCACCCCCTTGCCCCTGAGATAGGCGGCCTGCTGCTCCGTCTCGACCCCTTCGGCGATCAGGGCCAGACCCAGCCTGCGGCCGAGATCGATCACGTTGTCGACTATGTGTTCGGAGAGGGACTCGGTGCCGATGCGCCCGATGAAGGAGCGGTCGATCTTGAGATAGTCCACATGGAACTGCTGCAGGTAGATCAGGCTGGAGTGGCCGGTACCAAAGTCATCGATGGCGAGCTTGACCCCCATCTCGTCCAGCTGTGCGAACAGGGAGAGGGTATGGGGGTTTGCCACCAGCAGCTCCCGCTCGGTCAGCTCCAGCACCAGTGCCACCCGCCCCGGCAGGAAGTGGGCGAGGAAGGCGCGGCACTCCGTCAGCAGGGCAAAATCATGGCAGTGGGCGGCGCTGATGTTGAAGCTGATGTGAAACCCATCTGGCAGCTGGCTCTGCACCTGCTTCAGGCGATGGGCCACCACCTTCATGAGATGGGTGGTCATGGGCACTATCAGCCCGGACTCTTCCGCCTGGGGGATGAAGAGATCCGGGCGGATCAAACCTGAGCTCGGGTGCTGCCAGCGCATCAGCACCTCGGCCCCCATCATGTGGCCGTCTTTGCTGGCCATCAGGGGTTGCAGGTAGGGAACAAACTCCCCCGCCAGCAGCCCGCGTCTCAGTTCATCCGTCGGGGAGCCCGGGCGACCGAGCACCCACCACACCAGCAGCGCGAGCAGCACAGAGGTGCCGGCCAGCCACAGCAGGGCCAGATGGCGAGCCTCCCACAGGGAGTGCCAGTAGAGCGGCATGGCATAGCCCGCGTGGATGGCGAAGGGGTAGCGGTGGGAGGAGAGGGCAAGGCGGGTCTTGCTGTGCAGCCTGGGGGGCCGGTTCTGGTGATGGCCGGACTCATCGATCCAGGCCGACCCGACCTGTAGATAGAGCTCGCTGGTGTCGCTGCTCATGGCGAGCATGAAGCTGAGCTGGGTACTGTCGATGGAGCTCAGCGCCGCATCGCGCCCGCGATCATGGCGCACCACCAGCAGCGGGTGATTCTGCCGCACCTTGTTGCCACGCATCAGCAGCAACTTGTGCTCCGTGTAGACCGACCTGTCATCCACCTCATGGACAGGCCCAAACAGCGAGGCACAGTTGATCACTCCGTCGCGCACCAGATTGACCGAACGCAGGAAAGGCTCGAGGGCCACTCTCTTGCGCAGCAGCAGCAGGTTGCCGGCACAGGGTCGGTTCACCAGCGGCAATGCCTCCAGGTTGGCCTGCTCGGCCTGATCCAGCATGCGCTCAAGCAAGGTCCTCGCCTTGTGGGCGGAGGCGCTGGCATCGCTCTTCAGCTCCTGCTCATAGCTGCTGTGCACCACCCAGCCTCCCACCAGCAGTGGCAAGGTCAAGACCAGCAAGGCACAGCCAAGGCGCCATCTCGTACGGGCAAGATCAATCCGGAACAGGAACATAAAAAACCACGCCGCAATTCGCAGGCTTGCCCTGGCAAGCGCCACTGTGAAATAACGCCCATCTCACACAGAAGACAATGGGACCATTCAGGTCAGACAACCTAACGCAGCGCGCTGGTAAAAGAAATCGACGACGCAGTGGCGGGAGATTGGCGGCCCATTATCGCGCAACCGCCATAAATGGAAAATGCCGCGTCAGGACGCGGCATTCAGACTGATGACAAACCCCTGGACGCCGATCTCGGGGTTTGATCTAATTGCTGCATGGTCAATAAATGGACTGCACCATGCTCAGAGAACCCGCACCCCAGCAACTTGAG